>QCNT01000001.1:0-235000 GCA_003213135.1 Pelagibacteraceae bacterium AG-426-I15
ACCCAAAACTACAACATCGTATTCATGATCTATAATTTTATATGTACTCATAAAAATTAAATTTTAATTAAAAATATAACTAATACTAATGTGATTATTATACTAAATAAAACAAGTAATCTGTTTGCGGCATTTTTGATTTTAAAATTGTCAATATAATCCTCAAAAACCTCACTTATAGTTAGCGTATAAAAGGTAAAGGCTATTACAATGAACAAACAGAATATAATTTTAATTGATGTATTTGAGAGAAATGATGTTAGTTGAGAACTGTTAGCACCAAAATAAGATACAAAATTTATAACAAACCAAATCAAAAAGGGTATTAGCAAACCAGAAGAAATTTTAATTGCTAACCACTTTCTAGTTGCTTTAATCATTTTAAATTATATTCCTTCCTAATGTATAAAATAAAATTGCCAATATAAAAGATCCTACTATGGCTATTATGCCAGTTATCTTTGATACTTTTAAATCGAACCCGTAACCTATATCCCATGCTAAATGCCTAATCTCATTTAAAATTTGAAAACTAAATGACCAACATAAAGATATGATTAAGAATTTTCCAAAAAATGACTGGAACAATATTTGGAGAGATTGAATATTAAAAATTAAAATTGATGAAATTAATATGATAGCAAAAAAATTTATTATGCCAACGATTCGGTGAGTTATAGATAAAAGCGAAGATATGTGCCAACTATAAACTTGGATATGTGGGGACAGAGGTTTATTTTTATTATCCATAATATTTTTTTATAAGTTTTTCTGCAATTTGTACTGTATTTAATGCAGCTCCTTTAAGCAAATTATCTGATACGACCCACAAATTAAGTGCTTTATTATTAGAGCTATCTTTTCGGATTCTAGAAATAAAAGTTAAGTAACTATTTTCTGCTTCTAAAGGTGTTATATATCCTCCGTCTTTTCTTTCATCTAAAACCTTACACCCGTTAGCCTTTTCTAAAATATTTTGAACTTCTTTAACATCAAATGGTTTTTCAAATTCAATATTGATTGACTCTGAATGGGAGACAAGTACAGGTACTCTAACGCAGGTAGCTGTTATTTTAATTTTTGGATCTAAAATCTTTTGAGTTTCATTTATCATTTTCCACTCTTCTTTTGTATAACCTTCGTCAACAAATTCATCAATATGTGGTATCAAATTAAAAGCTATTGGTTTTGTAAAATTTTTAGAGTTTATTTTTTTTCCTTCTAAATAATCCTTTGATTGACTTAATAATTCATCCATCGGAGCTTTGCCTGCCCCTGATACAGATTGATAAGTTGAGACCACGACTCTTTTAATATTAAAACGATCGTGTAATGGTTTTAAAGCTACAACCATCTGTATAGTAGAACAATTAGGATTGGCGATTATATTTTTCTTTTTATACATCTCCAATTGATCCGGGTTAACTTCGGGGACTATTAAAGGAACATCATTGTCCATTCTAAAAAATTTTGAATTATCTATTACAACTGTTTTTTTACTTGCTTTAGGTACCCATTGTTCAGCTATTTTACTCCCTGCAGCAAAAAAAGTAATTGGAGCATTTGAAAAATCATATTTTTCAATACTTTGGATTGTTATTTCACTATCTTTGAATTTCATTTTTTTTCCTTCGCTTCTAGGAGAAGCAATAAGAAATAGTTTTGAAATTTTAATTTTAGACTTTTCTAAAATCTCAATAGTTTTTCTTCCGACGTTGCCGGTGGCACCAATTATAGCTAAATTCATTTTATGAGTATTTTAATTTAAATTTGATATAATTGCATCACCCATCTCAGAGGTTGATACTTTTTTCATTCCTTTTGACATTATATCTGGTGTTCTTAGACCAGCTTCCAAGGTTTTTTCCACTGCCTTATCTAAAGAAGCGGACTCTTTTTCAAAACCTAAAGAATACTTTAATGCCATAGAAAAACTCAAAATAGTTGCTATTGGATTAGATATATTTTTCCCTGCTATGTCCGGTGCAGATCCGTGCACTGGTTCATATAAAGATCGTGTTCTTCCATTTTTATCTTTATCACCTAAAGAGGCGGAAGGTAACAATCCGAGCGATCCAGTCAGCATCGCAGCTTCATCTGACAACATGTCTCCAAATAAATTATCAGCAAGAATAACATCAAATTGTTTGGGGTTTCGTAACAACTGCATTGCACAATTATCTGCCAGCATATGATTTAATTCGATTTTTTTGTACTCTTTATCTTTTAGAGATTGAACTTCTTCTCTCCATAATACACCTGCCTCCATAACATTGGATTTTTCACAAGATGTTACTTTATTTTTTCTTTTTGCTGCCAATTCAAAAGCTACTTTGGCAATTCTTTTAATTTCTTTTGTAGTATAAATATGTGTATTCACTCCTCTTCGTTCACCGTTTTCTATGGGCTTTATACCCCTTGGTTCTCCAAAGTAAATCCCGCCGGTTAACTCTCTAACTATAAGAATATCAAGTCCTGAAACTATTTCTGGTTTTAAAGTTGAAGAATTGACAAGCTGTTTAAAACAAATTGCTGGTCTTAAATTTGCAAATAATTTTAATTCTTTTCTTAGTTTTAATAGAGCCCTCTCTGGTTTTTTAGAAAATTCTAATTTATCATATTGTGGGCCTCCGCAAGCTCCAACTATGACAGCATCACTTTCTAGTGCCCTGTAAAATACCTCGTCTGTTATTGGTACACCATGCTTATCAATAGCTGCACCTCCTATTAAATCTTGGTCAATTTTAAAATCTAAAGACTTTTTTTTATTAAACCAATCAATAATTTTTTTTGTTTCACCAACGACTTCTGGTCCTATACCATCGCCTGGTAGCAGTAATATTTTTTTTTGTTTATTTGGCATTCTTTAAATCCAAGGTTTGTTTTGATTCATTTTTTTTTCAAAACTTTCAATTTTTTCTGTTTTTTCAAGAGATAAAGCAATATCATCTAGACCTTCTAATAAACATTTTTTTTTAAATGGATCTAACTCAAATTTATATGATTTGTTTCCATAAGTAATTTCTTGTTCGTCAAGCTTAACTTCGATACTTTCTTTTCTATTTGAGTATTCAGCTAGCTCTTTAATTATATTTTCATTAACTACGATAGGCAGGATGCCATTCTTAAAACAATTATTATAAAAAATATCAGCAAAACTCTGGCTAATTATTACTTTAATTCCAAAATCAAGAAGTGCCCAAGGAGCATGTTCTCTTGAAGAACCACATCCAAAGTTTTTACCTGTCACTAATATTTTAGAATTTTTGTATGGCTCGCTATCTAAAATAAATCCTTTAATTTGACTGCCTTTTTCGTCAAACCTCATTTCATAAAACAAACTTTTTCCTAGACCAGATCTTTTGATAGTTTTCAAAAATTGTTTAGGAATAATCTTATCTGTGTCTATATTCATTATTGGAATATAAGCTGGTATACTAATTATATTTTTAAATTTTTCCATTTTTAATCATCAAACTTTCTGACATCTGACAGATGCCCATCAATTGCAGCTGCGGCTGCCATGGCTGGACTTAGAAGATGAGTTCTGCCCCCACGCCCCTGTCTGCCTTCAAAATTTCTATTTGATGTAGATGCACATCTCTCTTTGGGTTTAAGTTGATCTTCATTCATTCCAAGACACATTGAACAACCTGGTTCTCTCCATTCAAAACCGGATTGTTTAAAAATTTTGTCTAAACCTTCCTGTTCAGCTTGATTTTTTACTAAACCAGATCCTGGCACAACCATTGCGTTTACATGTTTTGCAATTTTTTTATCTTTAAGGAGCTTAGCTGCCTCCCTAAGATCTTGAATTCTACCATTTGTGCAACTTCCAATGAAGACTTTATCAATTTTTATATCGGTCATTTTTGTATTGGCCTTTAAGCCCATATATTCTAGAGACCTTTTCATTGACATTTGTCTATCTTTATTTTTTTCTTTGCTTGGATCTGGAACTGATCCATTTACTGGCACAACATCTTGGGGTGAGGTCCCCCAAGTTACTTGTGGGATCACTTCGTTACCATCTATAAAAACTTCTTTGTCAAATTTGCAACCATTATCAGATTTTAATTTAGTCCAACTATCTATCGCTTTTTTCCAATCATCTTTTTTTGGTGACATGGGCTTATTCTCTAAATATTTGAAAGTTTTTTCATCTGGTTCTATAAGTCCTGCTCTAGCACCTCCTTCAATAGTCATGTTACAAATTGTCATTCTTTCTTCCATGCTCAAATTTTTTATAACATTTCCAGAAAATTCTATTACATAACCTGTTCCACCAGCTGTACCTATTGATCCGATTATTTTTAATATTACATCTTTTGCTGTTACTCCTATTGGAAGTTTTCCATTAACTTTTAAAAGAAAGTTTTTTGATTTTTTTTGTATAAGAGTTTGGGTAGCCAAAACGTGTTCTACCTCTGAAGTTCCAATACCAAATGCTAGCGCTCCAAAAGCCCCGTGCGTTGCTGTGTGGCTATCTCCGCAAACTATAACAGTCCCGGGTTGTGTAAATCCTTGTTCAGGTCCTATTATATGAACTATACCTTGTCTTTTGTCGTTCATATCAAATAGAGGCACTTTAAATTCTTCGCAGTTTTTTCTTAAAGTATCTACTTGTATTTTTGATTGTTGATCTTCAATTCCTTTAGATCGATCTGTTGTTGGAACATTGTGATCAGCTACAGCTAAAGTTAAATTCGGTTGTCTAACTTTTCTTGAGTTAATTCTTAATCCTTCAAAAGCTTGGGGACTTGTAACCTCATGAATAAGATGTCTGTCTACATAAAGTAAAGAAGTACCATCTTCCTGTTGGTGAACAAGGTGATCTTCCCAGATTTTATCGTATAAAGTTTTGGGCATTTAAAAAATTACTTTTGTTTATCTGATTTCTTAACTTCTTCTTTTTCTGTAATTTTTTTTTCAGAAACTTCCTCTTGTGAGGGTGTTTCTGGAATTGAGGTTTTAACATCAACTTCCATTCCAATATTTTTTTTAATTTTTTCAGCAATTCTAGCAGATTTTCCTTCTCTATCTCTTAAATAATACAGTTTAGCCCTTCTCACTTTTCCTGAACGAATTACTTTTATAGAACCTACAACAGGACTATATAATGCAAAAGTTCTCTCGACTCCTTCCCCAAATGAAATTTTTCTTACAGTGAAAGAAGAATTGATATTTCTATTTTTTTTTGCAATACAAATTCCCTCAAAATTTTGAATTCTTTCTCTCTTGCCTTCCACAATTCTTACACCAACTCTGATAGTATCTCCTGGAAAAAATTCAGGGATTTTTCTTTTTGAAACGATTTTTTCAAGATTTGCTTTATTAATGTCCTCTATATTTTTCATTTTTTATCTTTTTTTAAATATTTTTTCCATAAATCTGGTCTTCGGCGTCGTGTTATATCCTCTGATTGGGATAAACGCCAGTCCTTAATTTTGGCATGATCGCCAGATAATAGGACCTCTGGAACACTTTTTTTTTCCCATATTTGCGGTTTTGTGTATTGAGGGTATTCTAATAATTCGTTTTCAAAACTTTCTTCATTTTTTGACATATCGTTCCCCAGTACTTTTGGCAGCAGTCTTAGGACTGCATCTATAACTACAATAGATGCTGTTTCACCTCCAGAAAGAATATAGTCTCCAATACTAATTTCTTCTATTCCTCTTGAATCAATAACACGTTCATCAATTCCTTCAAAATGTCCGCAAATTAAGTTTATGGTTTTTTCTTTGGATAATTCTTTCGCCATTCTTTGATCAAACTTTTTTCCTTTTGGAGATAAATAAAAAATTCTTTCGCCTTTATTTGTATTTTTGTCTATTGATTTTGCCAAAACATCTGGTCTCAACAACATACCGCTTCCACCACCAAAAGTTTTATCATCGACTGTTTTGTGTTTATCGTCTGCAAAATCTCTAATGTTTACAGCCTCTAAGCTCCATATTTTTTTTTCTAATGCTTTACCGTATAAACCTTTGCTTAAAGGTCCTGGAAATATTTCTGGGTATAACGTAAATACTCTTACAGACCACATTATTTCTTCTTTTCCTCTTTTTTTGCCTCCTGTTTAGGAGCTTCTTTTTTAGGTTCCTCTTTTTTTGCCTCCTGTTTAGGAGCTTCTTTTTTAGGTTCCTCTTTTCCATCTTTTTTTCTATCTTTTTTTGGAATAGCCTTTTGAGGGTTGTTCCCTGGTTTAGGCATTGGCATAATATTTATTTCTCCTAGGATTCTAGAAACTCTTACTGTCGGCCTTGCACCTTTGCTTAACCAATGTTTTACTCTTTCTGCCTCTAATTTAATTCTCTCTTTTTTATCTTTGGGCAAAAGGGGATTGAATGATCCAAGTTTTTCTATAAATCTCCCGTCTCTTGGAAATCTGCTATCAGCAACAACTATTTTGTAAATTGGTCTTTTTTTCGCTCCACCCATTGATAATCTTATTTTTAACATTTTGATCCTTTCATTTTAGATTGTTTAATAATTCATCAGGTATTTGTCCTTTAGGTACTTTACCTTGAGACATTTTCTTCATCATTTTTGACATCATCTTAAACTGCTTGAGCAAACGATTAATAGTTTGAACATCAGTTCCAGATCCTAATGAAATTCTTTTTCTTCTTGAACCACTTATAATTTCTGGGTTCTCTCTTTCTTTTTTAGTCATAGATAAAATAATTGCTTCGTTGGCGGTCAAAAGTTTTTCGTCTACATTTGCATTTTTCATTTGCTCTTTTGCTTTACCTACCCCTGGTAAAAGTGATAGAACGCCTTCCATGCCCCCCATTTTTTTCATTTGTCTAATCTGCATTAAATAATCTTCGAAAGTAAATTTACCTTTCTTTAGATTTTCCTCAGCTTCTTTGATTTTCTCTTCATCTAGGTCTTGGGAAGCTTTTTCTACAAGAGAAACCACATCTCCCATACCAAGAATTCTATTCGCTAATCTGTCAGGATAAAATTTTTCAAAATCATCAATTTTTTCTCCAACACCTATAAATTTAATAGGTTTTCCAGTAGTTTGTTTCATGCTTAAAGCTGCACCACCACGACCATCACCATCGACTCTGGTCAAAATAATACTTGTTAATTTTACAGATTTATCAAATTCTGATGCGAGATTAACAGCTATTTGTCCTGTCAGTGAGTCTGCGACCAGCATTGTTTCCACAGGATTAACTTCTGCTTTTAAATTCTTGATCTCAGACATCATGTTTAAGTCAATTTGAGTTCGCCCAGCTGTATCGAAAATTATAATGTCTGAACCGTTAAGGCTTGCAGCATTCTTGGCTCTTTTTGCTATATCTAATGGAAGCTGGTCTTTAATAATTGGAAGTACGCTTAAATTATTTTTTTCACATAAAATTTTTAATTGTTCCTGTGCTGCTGGTCTGTATACATCTAAACTTACTAATAATGTTTTTTTCTTAAAGTTTTTTTCTAAATTTTTTGCTAATTTAACTGAAGTTGTTGTTTTTCCAGAACCTTGTAAACCAAGTAATAATATGGATGCTGGAGGAGTTGCTTTTAGATTTATTGTTTCGCCTTCACCTCCTAATAATAGAACTAGTTGATCATAAACAATCTTTACTAGCATTTGGCCTGGTGAAGTAGATCTAATAATCTCTTGGCCAATAGCTTTAGGTTTAATATCTTCAATGAATTTCTTAACTACGGGCAGTGCCACATCAGCGGCTAATAAAGCCCCTCTAATTTCTTTTAAACCAGTTTCTACCTGGCTTTCATTAAGTGAAGGGGCTTTTTTTAGATTACTAAATATTCCCTCTAATTTATTTGTTAAATTTTCAAACATTTTTTTTATTTTTCCAACACCTATCGCACTAGTGGGCGAACCATCGCTGACTAGTGTCGATCCCTTTATTTCTAAAGGCACCGCAAAATCTAATATTTGCGGAAGTGACGAGAAGCTACAATTAAGGGTTTTAAAAGTCAATGAATAAAGATACTAATCAAATTATGGCACTTTTAAACGCTTACAGAATGAATGGTCTTGGAAATAATTTCTTAATTATTGATAGAAGGAATAATGCAATAGAACTAAGCAAAGACAAAATAGTAAGTATATCAAACATGAGGATAGTTCCTTTTGACCAATTAATTACTTTAGAAAAAGATGAAAAAAATAAATACCCTATAAAAATTTTCAACCCTGATGGAATTGAAGTAACTGCATGTGGGAACGGTGCAAGATGCATTGCATATTTAATTTTCAATGAAAATAAACAAAAAAATATTTCAATAAAAACAAAAGAGAGAATTTTGACAGCTGAAATAGTTGGAAAACAAAACGTTAAAATAAATATGGGAAAACCAAAATTCGGGTGGGAAGAAGTACCATTAAGTGAAGAAATGAGTACGAAAGAGGTTATTATTGATTTTTTAGATAAAAAATATGGGTATGGATTTTGTATAAATGTCGGAAATCCTCATATTGTTTTTTTCGTAAAAGATTGTTCTGGAATTGACATAAAAAAATTGGGACCAAAAATTGAAAATTACAAATTTTTTCCAGAAAGAACTAATGTAACCTTTGCTCAGGTTTTGGACAAAAGGAATATTAAAGTCAATGTTTGGGAAAGAGGTGCTGGACAAACAAAAGCTTGTGGTACTGCAGCCTGTGCAGTTGCTGTTGCAGCCTCAATAAAAGGTTTGACAGATAAAAATTTACAGATTCATTTTAAAGAAGGAAATCTTCAAATTGACTACCAAGAAGAAATATTTATGGCCGGGCCTGTTTCAGAAGTTAAAGAAATTAAAATAGATATCTGATGAAATTTTTTGAAAATTTTAATTTTAACAATTTGTTTAGTAAAAAAAAGATAGACAAAAATTTACTAGACAAATTTGAAGAACTTCTCATTGAATCCGATGTTGGTGTACAAATAGCCTCAGATCTAAAAGAAAAATTTAAAAAAGAAAAAATAGGCAAAGAAATTAAAGATGAAAAAGAAATATTTGATTTTCTTGGAGATCAAATATCTAAAATACTAAGTCCTTATGAAAGAAAACTTAATGATCTTTGTAAAAATTCCCCGTCTATAATAGTTGTAGCTGGAGTAAATGGTGTAGGTAAAACAACTACTATTGGAAAATTAGGAAAATTATTTACAGATAATGGAAAAAAAATAGTTTTTGGTGCTGCTGATACATTCAGAGCAGCTGCAATAGATCAGTTAGAGCTTTGGTCTAAAAAAATTGGTGCTGATTTTGTAAAGTCAGATATTGGAACTGATCCCGCATCTGTTGGGTACAAGACAGCAAAATTTGTCGAGGAAAATAAATCAGATATAGCTTTTATTGATACAGCGGGAAGATTACAAAATAAAAAAAATCTTATGGAAGAGTATAAAAAAATATTTACGGTATTAAAGAAAATAGATCCAGAATATCCACACGAAACTATCTTGATTTTAGATGCTACAACAGGTCAAAATGCTTTAAATCAAGTAGAAGAATTTAAAAAGGTTTCTAAAGTGACTGGTTTAATTTTAACAAAATTAGATACTTCGGCAAAAGGAGGAATATTATTGGCTATAACCAAAAAGTATAGTTTACCTATTATTGCGGTCGGTATGGGAGAAAAAGAAAGTGATTTACATCCATTTGACCCTATACGATTTTCTAAAATGCTAATTAAAAACTAAACATGAAGATACCAAAAAATATAGAACCAATTTTATCTGGAATTTCTGCAGCAATAGTTATCGGTGTTTTAGCTTTTTTAACTCTAAGGACGTCTGCAGGTATATGGTTAATGTTTTCATTTGGAGCAACAGTTTTTATTGTTTTTGTGCTTTATAATTTAGAAACTGCACAACCAAAAAATATTTTTTTTGGACATCTGGTTTCTTTGCTAGTTGGAATAATTTTTAACGAAACAATTGGTTTCTCTTTTTACTCACTAGGTTTGTCTGTAGGTATAGCGGTAACTTTGATGGTATATCTTAATATAATGCATCCTCCAGCAGCTTCTAATCCTTTAGTAGTTTTGTTTACCGATGTATCTTATAATTACATAGTGTTCCCAGTTATTGTTGGAACAATTGCAATAATTTTAATGTCAGTTTTTATTAACAAAATTATTCTTAAAAGAAATTACCCAACTAAATGGTTTTGATTATAAGCTTTGAAAAAAATTATTTAGTGCCTTTAAAAGATTTTTATTATAATCCATCATATGATCATCCTCTTCAGGAAAATATGAAAATTTAGGTTCATTAGCTATTTCAAAAACCTTTTGACCCATATGAAATGGTACTATTTTGTCTTTTTTACCATGCATTACCAAAATAGGAATCTTTATATTTTTTAATTTTTTGACAGTCTCATATCTGTCTTTTAATAAAAGAGAAACAGGCAAATAAAAATAGTAGAATTTTCCGGCATCAACCATAGATGTGAACGGAGATTCTAAAATAATTCCGGCGAATTTTTTATTTTGTGCAACTTCCACAGAAACCCCGGTACCTAAGGACTCACCATAAAGTATAATGTTATCCTCCCTTACGCCTTGTTTTTTTAACCAATCCAAAGTGCTTCTAGCATCATCGTAGAGGCCAGTTTCAGAAGGTTTGCCTTCATTTCCGCTGAAACCTCTGTAGGCAACAATCAAAAAATTAATGTCAAAATCTTTAATTAAATTTAGTTTATAAATTCTATTTCTTAAATCTCCGGCATTACCATGAAAAAAAACTAGCGTTTTCTTTTGTTTAAGATCTTTTTTATGAAACCATGCTTTTAAATTATTTTCATTTGAGGTTGGAATAAAAATTTCTTCATAAGAAAAATTCGCACTATCTTTGTTATAATTATTCTCGAATGGGTGATAAAGAAGATTCCGTTGATTAAAAAAAACAAATGCAACAACGATTAAATAACAAGAAATAATTATTATTGTTATAGTGAACATATATTTAATTTTTTTTTGCAAGATAAATGCCTATAAAAACTAAAAAGGCTCCTATTAAATGGTAATATTCTAAAGTTTCGTCAAAAAATATTAGGCCATAAAAAGCTCCATAAACTGTAAATAGATATAATGTAAATCCAGTTATTGATGCACCTAAGTATTTTTGAACCTTAGCATAAAGAGTAAAAGCAATTATTGCAGGAGAAATTGCTGCAAAGATTACCCAAAAAAGAAAATTCAAATCAAAGTTCGTACTTTGGCTTTGAAATTCCTCTAACAAATAAAAAGGAAACAACGATATTGATCCAAACATTGCAATTAAAACAAATCTTGTTAATAAATCAAATTTTGATTTCCAGTTTAGCAAATAAACAGAATAAAGAGCCCAGCTAATTGCTGCTCCCAACATCCAAATATCTCCTACTGTAAATTCTAGGCTTGATAATATGGAAGTGTCTCCCTTAAAAATAATTGAAAAAACCCCAAATAAACAAAGTATTAATCCCAGAGTTTGTATTAAATTTATTTTTTCTTTGTAAATAAAACTTGATAACAAAATAATAAATATTGGGGAAGACGTATAAATGACGGCCATGTTAACAACTGTAGTTGTTTGACCGGCTATAAATGGAAATGCTCCACATATTCCACAGCCAGTAAGTCCTAGGAAAAAAAGTTTTAAAAATTCATCCTTAAAACTTTTAATTTGCTTTAATATTGGTTGATAAAAAAAAGGTATTAGCAATACAAAAACTGTTGTCCACCTCCAAAAAGCTAAAGAAATTGGGGGAACAAATTCCACGCCACCTCTTGCTACTATTAGATTGCTTGCCATAAATACGGGTTGTAAAAATAATAAAAAGTAAGGAAAAAAAAGATTTTTACTTTTTTTGGATGAAGGCTTCATAAATCATCATACAAATTACCAAGCCCATAAGAATATAAACAGGCAAAACATCTTTAAAACCAATCATCATTGATCTAGTTAATGTAGTGGCCAATCCAACTAAGAAAGCTATGGTTAAAGCACAACCGATTATACTTGTTAGTTTATTCATCATCTTTGCATTTTTTTTCTAACCAATTAGCAACTCCCAAAAATCTTAAGTCATCAAGTTTATTGCCTATTAATTGAACTCCTAATGGTAAATTATTTCCTCCAGTAAGTAAAGGCAGCGAAATAGATGGTAATCCCATATAAGTCCAAACCGTACAAAATTCTGGACTGCCAGTAAATTTTAATCCTTTATCAGCAACACCTGTGGATGCAGGCGTAATTACTCCATGATAATCTTCGAATACTTCGCTGTAAGATCTGTAGCTTTGTTCCATAAAGTCTTTTGCTTCTGTATATTGGTTTGCAGAATATTTATTTCCACGCTCTATTGCTTCAATGAGTTTTTTTCCTAATTTGCTTTTAGAGTTCTTGTAATATTTTTGAAAACTATTTGCCATATCTGTTTCATGGACTACCTGCTGATACTTATGAATGTCTTTAAAATATGAAGGCTCATCAAATACTTCGATATATTTTTTTAGTTTTTTCTTTAAAAATTCAAATGAT
Source organism: Pelagibacteraceae bacterium AG-426-I15 (assembly GCA_003213135.1). Taxonomy (GTDB): domain Bacteria; phylum Pseudomonadota; class Alphaproteobacteria; order Pelagibacterales; family Pelagibacteraceae; genus Anoxypelagibacter. The sequence goes on from QCNT01000001.1 coordinate 12,507, forward strand.
TTTTGAGATTCTTTATCTATATTTTTCCAATTTGTTGTTTTGTAAAATATAAATTTTGGATCAAAATGTGGACCTTTTTTGCACTCCTCGAGCATTTTGTCCGCCGAGTAATGAACGGTATCTTTATCGTATAAATCTTTTTTAATAAGGCACTTTGTTAAAAGAGCAACATCTTCAACATTTTTTCCGAATACACCAACATGATCAAGTTTAGAAGATTGTTTTAAAATTCCATTTCTAGATATTAATCCAAAAGAAGGTTTGTAACCAACCACGCCGCAATAAGACGCTGGACGAATGACCGAACCTTTAGTTTGTGTTCCGACCGACAGAGGTGTCATATGCGCAGCTACTGCTGCTGCAGAACCACTTGAAGATCCTCCAGGAGTTCTAGTTTTATCATGTGGATTTGTAGTTTTTCCTGGATCAAAATAAGCAAGCTCCGTAGTTACTGTCTTGCCCATAATTATTGCACCTGAAATTTTTAAAAGATTGACTACTTCAGCGTCTGCGCTTTCCGACACACCTTTTCTTAATACAGTGCCGCATTCGGTTGGCATATCTTGAGTTCCAATAATATCCTTTATTCCAATAGGCAAACCATGTAGAGGTCCTAGGGGTTTACCTGATTTTCTATATTCATCTTTTTCCTGAGCTTTTTCTAATAATAATTTTTTATCAAAAAATGCCCAAGCTTTAACATCTTTGTCGAATTTATCTATTCTCTTAATATATTCTTTACATACATCAACACATGAAATCTCGCCGCTTTTTAGTTTTTCAACTAATTCAATAGCTGAAATTGAAAGTATATTACTCATAATTTATTTATTAATCAGCAAAAAGTAGATCGGGTAACCAGAGAGCTATTCCTGGAAACATGTACATTAAAAACATCGCAAAAATTACAATTAACAAAAAAGGCATAATTCCACTGAAAATTTCAAGTAGTTCAACATTTTTAGTTTGTACCCCTTTTAAATAGTATGCTGACATGGCCATTGGTGGTGTTAGAAAAGATGTTTGTAAATTTAATGCTATTAACATAGCAAAGAAATAAGGATTTACTCCAAAAAACTCGACAAGGGGTAAAAATATTGGAACAAATATTATTAATATCTCTGTCCATTCTAAAGGCCAGCCAAGAAGAAATATAATTATCTGGGTAATAACTAAAAATTGCCAAGGCTGTAAATTCATTGATTTGAAAAAATGTTCAAATACTTCGTGTCCACCTAAATAAGAGAATACAGATGCAAAAGTCCATGACCCTATAAATAACCACATTATCATTGCAGTTGTTTTTGCTGTAAGAAATACAGATTCTTTAAAATTTTTCCATTTAAGAGTTTTATAAAAATAAGATAAAACTAAAGCGCCGAACGCACCTACAGCTGCTGCTTCGGCTGGTGTCGCCAATCCTCCTAGAATAGTTCCTAATACTAAAATTATTAATGAGAATAATGGTAAAAATGAAACCAGAACTTCTTTAAGTATGACTGATCGAGGTGGAATTTCTTCAGCTGGTGGTTTTGGTGCAATTGAAGGATTTAAATAAGCTCTTGTAACTGCATAAAGAATATATAATCCCGCCAACATAATTCCTGGCAAAATAGCCGCCGCAAATAATCTAAGAGGAGATAATTGAGCAATTACAGAGTAAACTATTAGCATAATGCTCGGTGGTATTAGTATTCCTAGACAGCCTCCTGAACATATAACGCCAGATGCAAATTTTTTGTCATAGCCTGCTTTGATCATAGCGGGCCAAGCTAACAATCCCATTAATGTTACAACTGCACCTATTATACCTGTTGCTGTTGAGAATAAAGCACAAGTAATTAGTGCTGCAACTGCCATCGAGGCAGGTAGACCATGAGACGCCAAACGAATCGCAAAAAATAATCTTGAAACTATTCCTGCTCTTTCAACCAAATAACCCATAAATAGAAATAAAGGCACCGCAGTGAGAACAGTATTATCCATAACTGTATAAGTATTTTGAACAAATAATTGGAAAATTCTATTATCTAATAAATGCTCCATCCTTGTTGGATCGTAGTAAGCGTAGTACCCAAATCCCACTCCCATTGCCATTAATGTAAATGCAATTGGAAAACCTAAAAGCACGGTAAAAAGGAATATTGCCATCATAAGAATTGCAATTTCTGGATTTGTTAAACTAAATAACATCTTTTTGATCCTCGTCTTGTGAAGTTCTCATTAATATTTTTTCCGTTTCCTCAGCAACAACCATTCTTGCTGGCCAGTGGCCAGTCTGAATACAAATAATTGATCTAAAAACTTCGCTTACACCCTGAATAATTAACAATATTCCTGCGGCTGGGATTAAAGATTTTGCCATATAAATTTGAATTTGTGCAGGACTATTCCAGCTTGTTTCTTTTATTTTCCATGCTAAAGAAGCGTACTCATATCCATAAAACGCTAAAGCAAATACTCCTGGAAAGAAAAAAATAAAATATAAAACTAGATCTATGTATCCTTGAGTCTTAGGTTTAAATAATCTGTAAAGCACATCCCCCCTTACATGAGCCTCTGTCGACAAGGTGTAAGCGCCTGCCATCATAAATATCGCACCATACATTTGTAAACTAAAATCAAAATTCCATAAAGTTGGGGCGTTAAAGGCATATGCCATCACAACCTCATAACAAGTTCCTCCCATAAGAATAACTATGCACCATGAAAAAGCTTTTCCAACTGATGTGCTTAGATGGTCCGCAAACTGAATATATCCCCTCATATGTATAAACTATTCTAATTTTTTTACGATTTCCATAAAAAAAAGGGGGCTACAAAAGAGCCCCCTTTTAATTTTTATAATGCTATTAAATTTTTACTTTAGCAATGCTACCAAACTCATTTTCATAAGCCAGTTTGTAATTAGGCTGATTCATGAGTAAGTATTTCATAACTCTTTTAGCGTAAGTTTTCTGCGAGTCTATGATCTTTTTAAAGAATGGATCTTTCTTATTGAAATCTCCAATTACTTTATCCCAACCTTTTAATTGTTGAGCTAAGATTGCATCAGAAGTTTGATAAACATTTACTTTGTGTTGGTTCATCAACTTAGATAAGTCAGCAGAATATCTCACTAATGCTTTAAAGTAGTTGTCTGTATTTGCAGCATAAGCAGCATTTTTTAGGATAGCCTGATGTTGTGGGCTTAATCCATTAAATGTCTTCTTATTAACTGGAATTTCAAACATTTCTTGAGATTGGTGGAAGCTACCTAAGTGATAGTGCTTAGATACATCTTGCATACCAAACTGTGAGTCTGAAGTTGGGTTATTAAACTCCGCGGCTTCAATCAAACCTGTTTTCATAGCAGGTTGAATTTCTCCACCTGGAAGTTGTCTAACAACCATTCCCATTGCTGTTAAAACGTTAGTCGCAAGACCAACCGTTCTATATTTCATACCTTTAACATCAGACACTTTAGTTACGTTCTTTTTGAACCAACCAAATGGCTGAGCAGGCATTGGCATATGGAAGAAACCTACATAATCAAAACCAACTTTAGATAAAGTTTCGTTATAAAGTTTTCTACCTCCACCGTACTCCATCCATCCCATAACTTCTTGAGATGACATTCCGTACGAAGGACCAGTACCAAACAATGATGCTGCTGGATTTTTTCCGTACCAGTATGCAGTTACCCAGTGTCCCATATCTAGAACTCCAGAGCTTACCGCCTGACCGATTTCAGATGTTTTAACAACTGCGCCAACTGGTTGAAGATCAATCTTCAATTGTCCACCTGACATGTCGCTAACCATTTTTGCATAGTCGCCAGCCATTTCGAAGAATATATTAGCTCCAGAAGGCCAAGCTGCTTGCATCTTTAAAGTTTTAGGAGCACCAAATGCTACGTTCGGCATTGCAATAGTTGCTGCCGCTGCTGCACCCGTCGCTGCTGCTGCTTTAAAGAACTTACGTCTCGAAGGAGTTTTAACTCTCTTCAGCGTTTTTTCTTTTTTAGACATATTTTGTCTCCCTATAGTTAATTAACTAGTTGAATTATTTAAGCATAAATAGGTTTTAGAGTCTCGTGCTGATTATTGAAATTTTTAAGAGATTCAATTACAGATTGTACTAATTAACTTTGTTTTTACATGTTCCTGATCTAAAAAACTCATCAATATTATCTATTGCTAAGTCCGCCATTGCAGTTCGTGTTTTTTTAGTCGCACTACCAAGATGAGGTAAAATAAATGCTGTTGGTTGTTTTAGATACTCGGGATTAATTTTTGGTTCTCCTTTATAAACGTCAAGGCCAATAGCGTATATTTTTCTATTTATTAATGCCTGCACCATAGCATCATCATCGATCATGTCGCCTCTAGCTACATTTGTAATAATAGCTCCGGTAGGGAAATATTCTAAAGTTTCTTTATTTATAATGTCTTTAGTTTCTTTTGTTGCAGGACAACATATTGATAAGACGTCTGAGACAGAAAATAAACTTTTGATGCTTTCATGATACTTGGCTCCATTTTCAATTTCTGGACTTAATCTTGATCTATTTCTGTAATGAATTTCCATTCCAAAGCTTTTAGCTATTTTTGCTACAGCTCTTCCAATTCTTCCCATACCTAAAATTCCTAATCTGGAACCTGTGAGTTGTTTTCCAATTAGAAAATCTGAAGACCATTTCCAATTTTCTTTTTTTACCCAATTAATACCTTCGTTAGCTCTTCTGCATGCGCCAAGAATTAATAAAATTGCAATTTCAGCTGTAGCATCTGTCAAAACGTCTGGTGTGTTTGTAACCGCTATACCTCTTTTTTTTGCTGCCTCAATATCAATATTTCCAAAACCAACGGCAAAATTTGATATTATCTTGATCGTTTCTGGAAGCTTTTCAATAGTATTTTTGTCAATTTTATCTGTAAGTGAAGATAAAATCCCATCATAACCTTTGCTCAATTCAATTAATTTTTTTTGAGAATACAATTCATCATTTGAGTTAAAATGAGAATTAAATAGTTTAGAAGCTTTATCCTCGCAGGACCTCAACAATTTTCTAGTTACAAGAACTTTTTTCATTTGGATTTTAATTTAAATCGAAAATTTTACCAGGATTCATGATATTATTTGGATCGAGAGTTCTTTTTATAGATTTCATTATCGGAATATTGTCTCCATGTTCTTTTATAAGATATTCTTTTTTGTGAAGTCCTATTCCATGCTCGCCAGTAATTGTACCGTTTAACTCAAGTGTTTTTTTAATTAGTAAATCACTAAACTCTCTTATTTTTTTATATGTTTCTTTTTTTTGGGGATCATACGGTAAAACGACATGAAAATTTCCATCGCCTAAATGACCAACCATTGGAGCTCTAAGACCAAATTTTTTTGTGACGTCCTCTGCAAATTTCACGCACTCAACTATTTTAGAAATTGGAAGACATACATCTGTAGAGTAAACTCTGCCGTTTTTAATTAATGCTTTTACAGAATAATATATATCCCAACGAGCTTGCCATAATTTATTTCTTTCTTCTAAATCTTTCGCCCACTTAAAAGCGCTTCCCTTATTCTCTTTAGATATTTCTTCAACTATTTGAATATTTTCTTTATTAGATGATTCTGATCCATGAAATTCAAAAAATAATGTAGGTAAAACTTTCATGTCTTTTAACTTTGAATAATTAATACTTATATCCATTTGTTCCTTATTGAGCATTTCAATTCGAGCTATCGGTACACCATATTGGATCACTTGTTGTGCTGCTTGTACTGCGTCCTCAAGAGAAGGGAAATGACAGACTGCGCTCATAATACTTTCTGGAATTGGAGATAATCTCAATTGTATCTCTGTAATTATTCCAAGTGTTCCCTCTGAACCAATAAATAAATTAGTCAGATTGTAACCTGCAGAAGTTTTTTTTGTTCTACTTCCAGTTTTTATAATATCACCATTAGGGAGAACTACTGTAAGGCCAGTTATTACAGTCTTCATGGTTCCATATTTTACAGCCATAGTTCCTGATGCTGATGTTGATGCCATACCACCTATTGCTGCATTTGCTCCAGGATCTATTGGAAAAAAAACTCCGTCCTCTCTTAAATAATCATTTAATTGTTCTTTGGTAACACAAGCTTGCACTCTGCAATCAAAATCTTCTACATTAACGCTTAAGACCTTGTTCATTTTTTCTAAAGATATCGTTATTCCTTTATCATTACCTACAACGTTGCCCTCCAAAGATGTCCCGGTCCCAAATGGAACAACAGGAACTTTGTGATCATTACAAAGTTTAAGAATTTTGGAAACCTCCTCGTTAGTTTCTGGAAAAACTACAGCTTTTGATAATACCGGATCATATGTATCCTCGCCTCTAGCATAGTTTGTTCTAGTAGAAACTGAGGTGGAAAATCTACCGTTAAAAATTTTTTTTAATTCTGATTGTATTTGTTCGTTCATTTTTTTTCTATAATGTTATTAAATTATATAGAAAAAATATACCTTAATTAACCAAGCATCTTTTTGATTTTTTCTAAGGCTTGTGAGATATTATCGCTAGAAGCTGCAAAACTAAATCTAACATAATCTTGTGCAGTTTTCCCAAATGCTGTTCCTGGAACAATGGCTACGCCTGCCTCATGCATACATTTTTTAGCAAATTCAGCACCATTCATTCCTGTTCCTATGACTTTAGGAAAAGCATAAAATGCTCCTCCGGGTAAACTACATTCTACTCCTGGCAAATTATTTAAACCTTCGTGAATAAGTTTTCTTCTTATGGTAAATTTTCTCATCATTTCATTTATAGAATCATCCGGACCGTCTAATGCAGCAATACCTGCGAACTGAGCAGCTGCATTTACACATGAAACACTATTTATTACTAATTTATTTACATGTTCTACAAGATTTTTTGGCCAAAAACTCCAACCCAATCTCCATCCTGTCATTGAATAAGCTTTGCTCCAACCTTCAAGAACAATTAATCTTTCTCTTAATTCGGGATAATTAAAAAATGTTGGCATTTCTTTGCCATCAAAGATTTGTCTGCTATAAATTTCATCACTTAAAATTGTTACATGAGGATGTTTTTTTAATCCCTCTGCTAAAACATCGATATCTGACTTATCAACAAAACTGCCGGTTGGATTATTTGGATTAATTAAAACTAATAATTTTGTTTTATCAGTTATCAAGGATAAAATTTTCTCAGGGTTAAATTTTAAATCTTTATCTTCGGTTAAATCGTATGGAACTGGTTTAGCTCCAGTAAAATTGATCATGGACTCATAGATTGGAAATGCAGGTGTTGGGTGAATTATTTCTACTCCTGGTTCACCAAAACACTGAATGGCATAACTCATTGTAGGTTTTCCACCTGGCATAATAATTATTCTTTCAGGATCAATTTCTTGATTGTAAAGTTTTTTAATTTTTCTTGTGACTGATTGTCTGCATTCAAGAATTCCATTTGATAAAACATATCCATGATGACCATCATCCAAGGCTTTTTTTGCTGCATCAACTATATGTTTTGGTGTTTTGAAATCAGGTTGACCCAATCCTAAATGTATCATTGGTTTTCCTGCTGCCTCAAGTTTTTTCGCCTCTGCAAGAACACTAAAAGCAGTTTCTGTTCCTAGTCTGTCTAAACTTTTTGCTAACTTCATAATTACCTCAAAGTAACTTTCGATTTGTTTAATTCCTTTATTGATTTACACCCCATTAGTATCATATCTCTTTTAATTTCGTCATGCATTTTTTGCAGAATAGATTCAACTCCTCTTTGACCACCTGCGCCTAATGCAAATAAAAACCCTTTACCAAAACTACATGCGGTAGCTCCTAAAGATAAGGCTTTCAGCACGTGAGTACCTCTTCTTATGCCGCCGTCTAGGATTATTTCTATTTTCCCTCCGACTTCATCTGCGATTAAAGGCAGCTGATCAAATGGTGATCTGGAGCCGTCTAATTGCCTTCCTCCGTGATTAGACAAGATTATTGCCGAAGCACCGATATCCACTGCACGTTTTGCATCTTCAACCGACATAACTCCTTTTAACGCAAATGGACCACCCCATCTTTTAATACAATATTCTGCATCTTTCCAATTCATAGCTGGATCGTATTGTTCATTAATGTATTCCATCACCCCTTTAGCAATGGAAGAGCTTTTTTTTACGAAGTTAGAAACGTTTGGTAATTGAAATTTTTCATGAGTAAGATAATTCATTGTCCACATCGGATGCATTGCAAAACTCATTAGACTTTTTAATGTTAATCTTGGAGGTGTTGTAAATCCCCATTTATGATCTCTTTCACGATTGCCCGCGACTATTGTGTCTACAGTAAGGCACATTGCGTTAAAACCTGAGCTCTTACATCTATCAATTAAATTTTCTGTTAGACCTTGTGTTTTATGAATATATATTTGAAACATTTTTGGTCCGCCTGCTTTATTTGCTATTTCTTCTATCGAGGAGGTCGCCATTGTTGACATACTGTAAAAAGTTCCAAACTTTTCAGCTGCTCTAGCGCTGGCCTTGTCTCCATCGTGATGAAAGAGCCTTTGCATAGCCACAGGTGATAGAAATAAAGGCATATCAATTTTAGTTCCTAAAACTTTAGTTGATAGATCAGGTTCACCAACACTTGCCAAAATATTAGGTACTAAATCAAACTTGGAAAAGGAGTCCGTATTTCTCTTAAGAGTTTCCTCATCATCGGACCCTCCGTCTATATAGTGAAATATTGGTGCTGGAAGTTTTTTTTTTGCTAACTTTCTAAAATCACTAAAATTATAGCAATCATTTAAATTCATACGTTTCTAAATTTCAAATTATTTCTATTTAGTTCGCTAATCTTAGTGCATCCCATAAGTTTCATATCTCTTTCTAATTCTGAACGATATTGACCAAGAGCTCTTTCCACTCCTGCCTGACCAGCGGCAGCTAATGCATACAAATAAAGTCTTCCACCAGCGCATGCTTTTGCTCCTAATGACAATGCTTTTAGAATATGCGTTCCCCTTTGTATTCCTCCTTCACAAATTACATCTATTTTATCCCCAACAGCATCAACGATTTCTGCAAGTTGGTCAAATGGGGATCGTGCTCCATCTAATTGTCTGCCACCATGATTTGAAACCATAATCCCGGAACAACCTATATCAACTGCACGTTTTGCATCCTCTACACTCATAATACCTTTTAATGCAAAGTGTCCGCCCCACTTGGCGCAAAGATTTTCAGCGTCTTTCCAGCTCATAGATTGATCAAGCATTGTTGAAAAATAATTTCCAATTGAAGTTGCGGTGCTGGTTCCTTCTTTTATATGATCTTGTAAATGTGGAAGCTCAAATTTTCCCCTGGTAACATAATTTATTCCCCACATTGGTTTTGTAGCAAAACTAAATAAACTAGACAAAGTTAGTTTTGGCGGGGAAGTAAAGCCGGTCCTTAAATCTCTTTCTCGATTTCCACCCGTTATCGTATCTACTGTAAGAGCCATTACATCAAATTTAGCGGCCTTTACTCTTTCAACAATTGCATTATTTAAACCCTTGTCCTTATGATAATAAAATTGAAATAATTTAGGAGTGTTTACTAAAGATGAAATTTCTTCAACACTAACAGTTGCGAGAGAAGAAACTCCAAACATTGTATTAAATTTTTGCGCAGCTTTTCCTACTGCTCTCTCGCCTTGATAATGAAATAATCTTTGTAATGCTGTAGGCGAACAATAAAAAGGTAAGTCTAGTTTTTTTCCAAAAATAGTTGTTGAAAGATCGACATTTTCTACACCTCTGAGAACATTTGGCACTAAATCAACATCATTAAATGCTAAAGTATTTCTTTTATAAGTAACCTCGTCATCTGCTGCACCATCAATATAATGAAAAATAGGAGATGGTAATTTTTTTTTCGCGAGGGTTCTAAAATCGTTAAAGTTATGACAATCTTTTAGGTTCATTTGACGTATCTTAGAACTTTTTAAGGAAATTAAATGTGTAGCTATTTGCCCCAGGATTTTTATCGCCTAAACTTGCATTTGATACGTGATTGTAAGACATTCCTAGGTTTGTTGTGTCTCCAAGATCAAAAGATAATTGTACTTCGCTCTTAAATTCCAAGCTGTGACCTAAATCTTTTCCATCGCCTTGGTTGTAATATCCGGGGGCAAAACTCGGTGTAATATTTAAAAAACCCACTTTATAATTTGCCTCTATCCCAGAATACAAATAAACAGCATTATCGGCTGTTAGCATCGCTCCAGAAACTGGGGACACTTCTCCAAAAAAAGTATTTCTATAAAGATTATGATTCTGGTGCTGAATACCAAATATTTGTGATTTAGCGCCTTCATCACTAAAATCAAATGTGCCAGTATAAAACTTAAAACCTGAAGTTTTATCCTCTGCAAAAGAGCTAATAGAAATAAAAAAAGTTAATAGTAAATTTAAAATTAAAACTTTTATTTTCATACAAAAAAATACATTTAATAGGCTTCAATGTACATACTCTAATATTTCTTATGTTTTAACACTTTTTTAAATATAAATAGTATAGCAATTCCTCCAATAACAAAGAATATGTAAGGTAACGACCATAGTAAATAAGTCTTTTTTTTTACGGGTGGATCAAAAAGGATCCAATCTCCGTATTTCTCAGATAAAAAATGATATACTTCTTTTTCGTTCATCCCCTCGCTTAATTTATCATTAACAACACTTTTAATTGTTTGTGCAAAATCAGAATTGGAATCAGCTATACTTTGACCCTGACAAACTATGCATCTCAGGTTCTTGTAAATTTGATTATTAATTTTTTCTTCGGACAAAAGATCCGAAAAATAGATATTAAATGCCAAAAGAATTGTAATAAATACTTTAATTTTATTCATTATTAATTGTTTATTATTTTTAATATTTTTTTAACATCATTTTCATTAATAGGACCAATATATTTTTTTATAATTTTTAATTCTTTATCCACTAGTATTGTTTCTGGAATACCATAAACTCCAAAATAAATAGACTTTTTTCCGTCCTTGTCTGTTGCTATCAAATTATAAGGATTTCCAAGTTTTTTAATAAATTTATTTGCTTTTTGTTTGTCATCTTTAAAATTAACCCCAAGAATTTTTAAATCTTTACTTAACTGAATTAAATATTTATGCTCTTTCCTACATGGTGCACACCAGGAAGCCCAAAAATTTATAAGGGTAAAATCATTCTTTTTTAAATCACTTGTTTTAAAAGTTTTTTCACTGTTTAAAAGCTTTAAATCTATTAAAGGTATAGGTTTGCCAACTAAGTCTTTTGTATCATAAATTTTTTTGGTTTTAAGACCTAAAGAGAAAATAACCACTACAAAACAAATAAATACAATGGTCAAAGATAAAATAATTTTTTTCATTAAATTTTTTTGCTAATTAATCTTAACATTCCACCTAAAACAATTAATATAGTCGAAAACCAAATTAAATTCATAAAAGGTTTTTTTTGAAATTTGATATTATAAAATTCACTTTTTGATATATTGCTCATAGTAACATAAGTGTCAGAAAAGATATTTGATCTGATCGATGCCTCGTATGTTATTGTTTCGGGGTTTTTGTAAATTCTTATTTCTGGTTTTAATCTTTCAATGTTATTTGTCTTTTTATTTAACACTACAATATTTCCTACAAATTTTTTATAGTTTTTTTCGTTAAAAACTTTTAATTCTTCTAAAGTAATATCAAAATTTTCTAAACTTTTTTTTTCTCCAGCTTTAATATTCAAATCATGTCCAACTGATGTGACACTATTAAGAGATATAAAAAATATCAACAATCCAAAACCAACGTGAGAAATAGCACTTGCTAAGTTTGGAGTAGACGGTTTTCCCGAATTTTTTTTTGTATTTTTATAAATACCAATTATATTTTGTAAAATTAGATAAACTGAAGCAATTAATAAAACATTTATTAAAAAATTTTTTTGATTAATTGTAAGGATTATTATTGAGGTTATAACAATTGATAAAAACAAATTATAAATAATTTTTTTAGTCTTAAATTGCCTGGAAATTATCCAACTAGTTGTTGGTCCATATGCCATTAAAAATAGCAAAGGGATAAGAAAAGGGGCTAAAATAGCGTTATAGTAAGGTGGGCCAATTGAAATTTTCTGACTTGTTAAAACTTCTAAAAAAATAGGATAAACCGTTCCAATTAAAACAGTAATTAGAAAAAAACTCATAAACCAATTATTTATAATAATAAAAAATTCTTTACTAAATAAATTAAAACTTCTGTTTTCAATTGGTGAATATTTATAAAAAATATAAATAGAGGAAAAAATCATAGCAGATAAAAATATTAGTATATACAGGCCCCTTGTTGGATCGTTAGCAAAAGTATGAACTGAGTTTAATATTCCTGATCTTACCAAGAAAGTCCCTGTAACGCTCATTGTAAAAGTTAAAATACTAAGGACAACTACCCAAAGATAAATACCACTTCTTTTTTCCAAAACTAATATTGAATGTAACAAAGCAGTCATAAGAAACCATGGTATCAAAGATGAATTTTCTACAGGATCCCAGAACCAATATCCTCCCCATCCAAGCTCGTAATACGCCCAGATAGATCCAACTAAAATTCCTAGAGTTTGAAATATCCAAGAAACTAATACCCATGGTTTAGAAATAATTGCGAAATCTTTTCCATTGTATCTAGAGATTAAAGATGCGAGAGCTGCTGAAAAATAAATAGATGAGCCAACAAAACCTAAATAAAGTAATGGCGGATGAATAGCCAAAGCAGGGTCCTGCAATATAGGATTTAATCCTAGACCTTCTGAAGGGATTGGAAATATTTTATTAAAAGGATTGGAGGTGGCAAATAAAAAAATAAAAAAACCTAATATTAATATATTTTGGAAAATTAAAGTGAGAAGTTGAAATTTTTTATTTTTCTTAAAATTTTTTGAAAAAAATAAAAAAGAAAATAAAACCAAAACATTGATCCATAAAAGTAAGCTACCTTCATGATTACCCCAAACTCCAGATATTTTATATAATAAGGGTTTTTCCGTATGTGAATTCTCATATACATTTTCTATTGAAAAATCTGAAATTAAATAGCCCATTAATAAAGTCAAAAAACTTAGATTGGTAAAAATGAGTTGTAGTATAGAAAAATTTCTTAATTTTATAGAAGGGTAAGAGTTATTATTTTTTAATTCAATTATTGAAAAAATAATTAAAAAAAAACTTGTTAAAATAGAAAGTACTACTGTTAAATTTCCAAACTCACTTATCATTTAATTTTTTTTTATTCTTTGGAGGCATATAATTCTCATCATGCTTAGCTAAAATTCTTTTTGCTACAAAATATTTTTTATCTTGCAATTTTCCTTCGGCTACAACTCCCTTTCCCTCAGCAAACAAATTAGGAACGGTTCCCCTGTATGTTACAATTATTTCATTTTTAAAATCTGTCACTATGAATTTAATCTCATTGTTATTAACTATAATTGATTGATTTTTAACCATTCCTCCAATCCTAATTTTTTGATTTAGATTTAAATTTGACTTTTCCTTTATTTCTGTTGGGGAAAAGAAATAAAGAACATTGTCGTCCAGAACCTTTAATGAAGATGCTACTGCAATTATTAAGAGCAGAGAAAATAGAAAAAATATGAATGATTTATTTTTTGTTTTTTTATTAAGCATTGTTTAAATGCTTTACTTTATTTTGACCTGTGGATTAAGAATTTCTTTTGAAATTTTTCTCTTTTTTAAAGTCTTCACTTGTTCAGCTGAAAGCTTTTTTACTTCCTCATGAAAATCCTTTTCAACTTTATTGAGTGACTTTTTCGTCTTTAGAAATAGTATTAAACATACTAAAAATGTGAATATGAATGCTGACCAAACATATAGTCCGTATCCATTCATTATAAGAATATTTAAGTTCATAATCTTTTGAGCCCTTTTTTCTTCATTCTAATTATTTCTGTTCTATATTTCATTAGAAAAATTAGCGCACAATACAACAAAAAACCCAGTAACATAAAGGATAGGGGCAACAACATTGATTTATGAACGGAAGTTTCTCCAAAAATATTAACACTAGCAGGTTGGTGTAATGTTGACCAAAAATCAACAGAATACTTTACGATAAATAGATTGATTAAACCAAACACAGATATAACAGCACAAATTTTACTTGAAAAATTTTGATCTTTAATAAATTTATAAGAAAATATAATTAGTAAATAAAAGAATAATAGTACAAGCATCGAGGTCAATCTTGCGTCCCACGCCCAAAAAGTTCCCCAAGTAGGCTGACCCCAGATTGAACCAGTCACTATTGATATTAAACAAAAAGAAAGTCCTATAGGCGCTAAACTCTTAAAAATAATTAATGCGTTTTTAATTTTAAAAATAAAATTTAATATAATCAGAAAGCTTATGCTCGAAAAACATCCTAAAGCTATCCAAGACGAAGGAACATGAACATACATAATTCTTACCGTATCACCTTGAATATAGTCTTTTGGAGACAGGTATAATGCAAATACCAAAGATATAATAATTACTGGAACAAAAATTATTTTAATTGACTTGCTGACTTTGTTTAACAAAACAAAAAAGTTACCTATATTTAAAAAATTAAACATTTTGTTTCATATCTTATTTTTCTTAAATTTTGAATGGGATTTTTTGTAAGCCTTATTGAGAAGTCTGAGGGAGATAAGGAAGTATATAAAGACTCCCAACAAGGCTAAAACAGTTAATTTATATTGAATATTTTAGACAGAGTTTTGAGTAAAGTTTGTTTAATTTGTGGCGATTACTTAAAAGTGTTTTAATTTGATCTTTTGTAATATACCGATCCTCTTTTTTCCGAAAAGATTTCGTCAATCATTGGGTGCTTGACGGGTTTTTTTGAGTTATCATTAATAAGATTTTGTTCGGAGACGTATGCCTCATAAGTGACATCACTGTTCTCTGCTAACAAATGGTAAAAGGGTTGGTCTTTTTTGGGTCTTACTTCTTTTGGGATTGACTGATACCATTCTTCAGAATTATTAAATTCAAAATCTACGTCGTAGATTACACCCCTAAAGTTAAAATGCCTATGTTTTACAATATCCCCAATTGAAAATTTAGCTATTTTTTTGTCCATGAGATTAAATGGTATTAAATTATATATTAAAATCAACAAAAAAATTTTAATTAAAAAAGTTTTATGTTAGCTTAAATTGTGAACAAATCATTTATTAAATTTTTAACTGATTTCGGTCCTTTGTTAATTTTTTTTGCAGTATACTACAAAAGTAACAAAAATTTAATAACAGCTATCCCGCCATTAGTTGTGGCCACATTAATTGCTGTAATTGTAGTTTATATTATAGAAAAAAAAATACCCTATGTTCCTTTAATAGGAGCTTTTTTGGTCTCTTTATTTGGAGGATTAACAATTGTTTTTAAAAATCCAATCTTTTTATACTTAAAACCCACTATAATTAATATTATCTTTGCAATTACATTATTGTCAGGGAAAATATTTTTTAAAAAAAACTTACTTCAAAAATTTTTTGGGAACTCTTTAAAGTTAGAAGAAATAGGTTGGGATAAACTTAATTATAGGTGGATTGGTTTTTTTATTTTTTTGGCCTTAATTAACGAATTAATATGGAGAACTCAAAGTGAGGAATTTTGGGTAAATTTTAAAGTATGGGGAATATTACCTTTAACTTTCATATTCACTCTGTTTCAAGTATCATTAATTCAAAAATATAAGAAAAATGATGAATAAACTTAGACTTGTCATTAATAATAAATTTTATAAAAAAGAAAGTTTTTTTGTTAAAAAAGAACTTAGGTCAATACTTAATCTTTACGCAAAAAAAGTATCTTCTGGTGACTGGAAAGACTATGGACTATCGGTAAATAAAAAAGAAATAACATTTGATGTATATCAAAGAGCATCTGAAAAACCTATTTACAGAATATCAAAAAATTTAGACCCAAAGAATAAATCCGAAAGATTTTATATTTTAGACAGGAATGGAATGATAGTAAAAAAGTCAGAAAGTCTAGACGCTTTAATTAATAAAATAGAATGGACTAAATTAAAGTTGGTAAAATAAAAATTATCTTCTTTGGCCAAAAAGTCTTAGCAGCATTATAAACAAATTGATAAAATCAAGATATAAAGTTAAAGCTCCCATCACAGCTTTTTTTCCTGAGATTTCGCTGTCATCACTAGCAAGATACATATTTTTGATTTTTTGTGTATCGTAAGCAGTTAGTCCTACAAAAATTAAAACGCCTATGATTGATATAACAAAGTACATCATGCTTGATTTCATAAAAATATTAACTATTGATGCTATAATTATTCCTATAAGACCCATCATTAAAAAGGATCCAAGTTTGGTTAGATCTCTTTTTGTTGTGTAACCATATATGCTCATTGCTCCAAAGGTCCCAGCTGTAATAAAGAAAACTCGAGTAATACTTGCTCCTGTGTAAACTAAAAATATAGATGCTAATGATGCTCCCATTAAAGCTGCAAATACCCAGAATGTTGTTTGAGCTTTTGATGCACTCATTTTACGAATACCAAAGCTCATATAAAAAACTATTCCGAGTGGTGCTAGCATTACTACCCACATTAATGGTGAAGCAAAAAGTGCTTGTCCAATACCTGTGAGTCCCGTAATTCCGGATGAAGTTATTTGAATATCGTATCCACCTGACAATCTAAATAATAAGAGAGAAACTATTCCGGTAAGAAATACTCCTGAAGCCATATAGTTATATACTTTCAACATGTAGCTTCTTAAGCCTTGATCGACAATATGTGCTTCAGATGCAGTCGATTTTACGTTAGTATTTTGTCTATTAAAGTCCATATCTATAATATATTGATTTTTTTTTTTATTTTCAATGGGTCATATATCGCCTACAAATATTGAGTTTTTATGAAATATCGAAAATTGGGAAATACTAATCTAGATGTTAGCCTAATTTGCTTAGGAACCATGACTTATGGAGAGCAAAATACTCAAAACGAAGGCTTTGAGCAAATGGATTATTCGGTGGAAAAAGGTATCAATTTTTTTGATACTGCGGAACTTTATGCAATACCTCCAAAGTCAAAGACATACGGTAAGACCGAAGAAATTATTGGAAATTGGTTTGCTCAAAGAAAAAATAGAAAAAAAATTATCCTAGCTACAAAAATCGCGGGGCCCGGACTGAAATGGATTAGAGGTGGTGGGTCACAATTTTCGACTAAAAGTTTAGAAGAGGCATTGAATAATAGTCTTAAAAGATTAAAAACAGATTATATAGACTTATATCAACTACATTGGCCAGAAAGAAACACCAACTATTTTGGTGATCTTAATTATGAACATGATGAAAATGAAAAGCAATGGAATAGCTTCCAAAGTATTCTTAAGGTTTTTAAAAAATTTGTTGATCAAGGAAAAATTAGATATATAGGTTTATCAAATGAAACCCCGTGGGGCTTTACAAAATTTCTACAAATTGCAGAACAAGAAAAATTACCTAAAGTTGTTTCTGTTCAAAATCCATATAGCCTTGTAAATAGAAGCTACGAAATTGGTATGTCAGAAATTTCGTTAAGAGAAAAAGCTGGACTATTAGCTTACTCTCCTTTGGCTGCAGGATATTTAACTGGAAAATATAGAAATAATCAAATGCCAAAAAATTCTAGGATGGATTTATTTTATCAAAACTATCCAAGATATCATAATGAAAGAACCTATAGCGCTGTGGATGAGTATTTTAATATAGCAAATAAATACAAAATATCATTAACTCAACTTTCCCAAGCATTTGTGAATTCTAGAGATTTTGTAACAAGTAATATTATTGGGGCAACAAAAATGGATCAGCTTAAGGAAAATATTGATAGCATCAATATTTCGCTTGATGAAAAGATAATAGAAGAAATTAACTTAGTTCACGAGAAAATTCCTAATCCTGCGCCCTAAATTAAACAACTATTGAAAAGAAAATAAATTTGTATAAATTGATATATTCAATCGGAATAAAAATGAAAAAAACAATTTTAACTATAATATGTGTTCTGTCTGCTTGTTTTTTTATAAATTCGGCAATAGCAACAGAACCAAAAAGTATCGGAAAATACAAAAGTTGGGAGTCTTTTTCCTACACTAATGAAAAGGGCAAAGTTTGTTTTGCCCAAACAATACCGATAGAAAGAACGCCAAAAAAAATAAAGAGAGATGAGTCAAGATTATTTGTAACTTTTAGAAAAGAAGAAAAAATTAAAAATGAAATTAGCGTAACAAGCGGCCATCTTTATAAGAAATCTTCTGTTGTAGCTATTTCAGGAAAAAATGATTTTTCTTTTTTTTCCCAAGGAAAATTTGCTTGGATATCCGATGGAGAAGAGGAATTCAATCTAATTAAGGTAATGAAAAAAGCTTCTAAATTATCAATCGCAAGTTCCGACCTAAATGGTAACAAAACAAAAGATCTATACTCGATGATGGGATTTACTAAAGCTTACAATACCGCAAAAAAAAGTTGTGCCTAAAAAAAAAAATAAAATTGTTTTAGCTTACTCGGGGGGGCTGGATACCTCTATAATTCTTAAATGGCTTCAGGAAAATTATAATTCTCAAGTTATTGCTTATACAGCTGACATTGGTCAAAAAATAGATAAAAGAAAAATTATAAAAAATGCAAAAAGTTTAGGTGTAAGAAACATTATCATCGAAGACTTGAAAGACACTTTTGTAAAAGAATATGTGTACCCAATGATAAGAGGTCATGCTTTATATGAGGGTGTTTATTTATTGGGCACATCTATAGCGAGACCACTCATCGCAAAAAGACAAATTGCCATAGCTAAAAAATTTAATGCATTTGCTGTTTCCCACGGCGCAACAGGCAAGGGAAATGACCAAGTAAGATTTGAGCTTGGTTATTACTATTTTGGACCTAAAATAAAAGTTATAGCACCATGGAGAATTTGGAGTTTAAAATCTAGAACTGATTTAATTAAATATGCAAAAAAACACAATATAAAAATTCCAAAAGATAAAAAAGGAGCATCTCCTTTTTCTGTTGATGATAATCTTTACCATACATCAACAGAGGGAAAAATTTTAGAGGATCCTAAAAAACAAGCTCCCGAATATATATACCAAAGAACAGTTTCACCTGAAAAAGCGCCTAATAAACCAAGCTATATAAAAATAGGATTCAAAAAAGGAAATCCTATTTCAGTAAATAATAAAAAATTATCTCCAGCGAAACTTTTAAAAAAATTAAATGAAGTTGCGGGAAAAAATGGAGTAGGTAGAGTAGATTTAGTTGAAAATAGATTTATTGGAATAAAATCCAGAGGAGTTTATGAGACCCCGGGAGGTACTCTTTTAATAATCGCTCACAGAGCAATCGAGTCAGTGACTTTAGATAAAAAAACTATGCACGAAAAAGATGAAATAATGCCAAAGTATGCTGAGCTTATATATAACGGTTTTTGGTTTTCAAAAGCTAGATATAAATTACAAAAAATAGTTGATCTTAAAAAAAATCAAGTTAATGGATCAGTTAAACTAAAAATTTACAAAGGTAATGTTACAATCTTATCTAGAGACAGCAAAAGTAAAGCCTACTCGATAAAGAAAGTGTCTTTTGAAGAAAATAAATCTTTTAAAAAGTCAAAAGTTAATAGGTTTATAATGGGTGCGGCAAGAAAGCTTAGAGCTTAAAGAAATTTAGCATATATAAAATTTGATATGAGTATGAACGCTATAATTAGAAATATACAGCTTGTTGCTGTAATATTTATTCTTGTTGGAACAGTTCTGGCTTTTGGTTTTGAAGTCAATGAAATGTATAAAGCTGGAAGAGTTACACTTGCCGATTTGCTTTTGATGTTCATTTATATTGAAGTTATAGGAATGATCGGAGTTTTTTGGGCTAGCAAAACAATCAGAATTACTTATCCTGTATTAATCGCTATTACTGCGCTGGCTAGATTAATTATTCTGCAAGATAAAGACAGTGCTTCAATAAATCTGATTTATCAAGGTGCTGCAATACTCTTATTAGCTTTATCAGTATTTTTTCTATCATTGAGATATAGCAAAAAACTTGGAATGGACAAAAAAAATCCAGGTGAGGAAGCATAAAATGAGACAGCTTGTTTTAATAGTAGCTTACTACATGATCGGGTACCTTATTTTTTGGACTTTTCTTCATGAAACAAATTTATTTCCAAAAGTTTGGGTTGAGCAAAACTTCGGTATTGCAATTTATATTTGGGTGTTCTTCTTTATTATTCCACTAATGCTCATAGCTTTAGGAAATGATTATATAAAAAATCGTATTTCAGACTTTAAAACTTTGAAGCAAGAGACTAGGTGGCCACTGTATATTCTCTTGTTTGGAGTATGGGATTTAATGTTTGGGTTTGCATTTTTACTTTTTTCTTATTTTGAAATTTCACAAGCTACAATGATAATTGCAAATGCCTTATTTATTACGGGAACATATTTAACATTTTTTAGTTTTTCTGTAGCAAAAAAATTACAAATCTCGAGAAACAATTAGACTTATGGCAAACAAAATTTTAATATTTGGGGCAACAGGTTCAGTCGGAAGTTCTTTGGCAAAATTATTGAGCAAAGACCCAAGTGAGATACATTTGATTGGAAAAAACGAAGCAGAAGTATCAAAACTTTCAAATGAAGTTGGGTCTTCCTATAGTGTAGTTGATGTAACCGATCCAGTTTTTATAGACAAGATTGATGGAGATTTAAAAGATATAGATATTACGGGTATAGCATATTGCGTAGGTTCGATTGATCTTAAACCGATTAATTTGATTACAAAAAAAGATTACCTGAAAAGCTTAGAATTAAATTTATTTCCCATAGTTGAAATTATTAAAAAATATAAAGAAAATTTAAAAAAAAATAAATCTTCAGTAGTTGTATTTTCAACTGTTGCTGTAAGACAAGGGTTTCCAAATCATAGTATAATTTCACCTGTTAAAGCTTCTTTAGAAGGTCTGACGGTTTCGTTGGCTGCAGAGCTTGCGCCTGACGTTAGAGTCAATTGTATAGCTCCAAGTTTAAGTAAATCTAAGATGGCAGGAAGAATACTTGGTAACGCAAAAATTGCTGAAGGAATAGCAAAACAACATCCTTTGAAAAGAGTGGGAGAAGGAATAGATAGTGCAGCTTTAGCCAAATTTTTACTTTCAAAAGATAGCTCCTGGATTACTGGCCAGATAATTGGTGTGGATGGCGGAAGATCAAACGTCGGTTAATTTTTTATTCTCAAAAAATTATAATAATTAAAAGAAAGATCTGAACAAAGTTTATGATGACCGAGGTTGTATGGGCAATTTTAAATTTTTTTTTATTTTTTTTATCTCTAAATTTATTTATTAATGGCATTAAAATAAAAAGAGAAATAGCAAATAAAGCACAACAAATATAAATTAAAATTAATATAAAATTTATTCCGTGATACGTATAAATTGGGATAGATACGAAAGTTAATATTATTAAATTAATAGAATAGTAAAATGGAAATATTTTTCTTATAAAATTTCTGTAACTTTTTTCACTTAAAGATTTAAATCCAACTGGGGCAACAACAAATGAGAAGAATAACATTATTCCTAATACTGCAGCAATTGATACAAATACTAAATTAGCAATCATAATTATTAATGTTCATGTTTTTCAATTCCATGTTTTTCTAATAGATCATGCATTCTCTCATGTTCTTTATAGGTAAGACTGTAAAAGACGATTACTGTTACAACAGATCCAACTAATACTCCTTGGATAAATCTAAATATTGTTTTTCTATTTGCTTCTCTAGTTTTGTTAGTCATTTTATTTCCTCTTCTTTTGGCTTCGTAAAACTTATAAACAGCGTAAGTTATTAATAATCCACTTAGTATCCAGGATATTGGGTGATTAACAACTGCTAATAAAGATCCGCCAAAAATAGCCGCGATGAAACCAGAAATCCAACAAATTGGGCACATAACTTATTTATATATTAAAAATTGACAATATATCTGTGACAAACCAACTTAATAATCATTTACTCTTCCGATAAAATTAAGGTTTTTATCTAAAATTACTATTTCTCCTGATGAAACGGATTCATTTATAGTTTCTAAAATTACAACATAGTGAGTTATTAATACTAAATTTCCCTCATCATTCCAATTTCTTAAAAAGTTATTTAAATCTTCCATCTGCTTTTCTTTATTTTTTTTAAAGTTTTCAGAAAAAAAAGAATTTAAAGCACCAAATTTTTTAAAATCTTTAAATGCATATTTTGCAGTATCTACGCACCTACACCACTCGCTTGTAAGAACTTGGTTAATAGGAATTTTATTTTTATAAAAAAAGGATCCAATTTTTTTAGATTGTTTTACACCCTCATCATTTAAATTACGTTGAGTACTACAATCATTTATATCAAAATTATCTGGGTCTCCTGTTCCGGGGGCAAGCGCATGTCTGATAAAAACAATTTTATTTCCTTTTTTTAAATGATCTATTAATTCTTCATTCGAATATGCATTTGTAAAAGATATTGTGACTAATAAGATAAAAATAAGATTTTTTTTTATAATCTTGAACATTTTTTTGAGCAGTACTTTACCTTATCCCAATTAAGTCTCCATTTTTTTCGCCACAAAAAGGATCTTTTGCAAACAGGGCAAATTTTTGATGGAAGATTTTGTTTTTTAAACATTTTAAATTGTATTTTGTTTGATAAATTGTTGGGCAGATTTAAGAATTAATTTTTTCCTCTCAATTTTCATTTTATCAAAAATTCTTACCATCATAGATAGCCTTGGGTTTTTTAAAAAAAAATTTCTATTTTTACTTATAAAATTCCAGTAAAGACCATCCATTGTATTGCACCAATCTCCTCTTTTAAAATCCATCATTTTTAGAAAGTAGCTTGATCCACAAATATATGGCTTAGTTGCAAAAATTCCCCCATCGCTAAAGAGACCCATGCCGTAAACATTTGGCGCCATGACCCAGTCTGATGAGTCAACAAACATTTCCATAAACCATTTATAAGCTTGTTTGGGATGTATCTGGCAGAGATTCATTACATTTGCTAAAATCATTAATCTTTCAATATGATGTGACCATCCAAAATCGAGTGCATTTTTTATTGAAAAGTCTAGCGGATCTAAACCAGTAGTACCATTATACCAAGACGATTTCATTTTATTTTTGTGATTAAAAAAATTTGTATTCTCAAGACGTTTGTCGTAGTTTTGATATATCCCTCTCATAAATTCCCTCCAACCAATAATTTGCCTTACATAACCTTCTAGAGAATTTATTCTCACTTTTTTTTCTACTTTTTTTATTTTTTCTAAAATTTCACTTGGCGTAATTAAACCTAAATTTATTATAGGGCTTAGTGCGCTATGAAATAAAATATTTGACTTTTTACTAACTGCATCTTCATAATCTCCGAACAAATTAAGTTTGTCTTTTAAAAATTGATCTAAAAGTTTTTGACTTTGTTCTCTGGTAGTTGGGAACCAAAAATTTTTTGTTGACCCAGGATGATTTTTAAAATTCACTTCAATAAATTTTTTAAGTTCCTCAGTATGTGGGGTGAGTTTAAATTTTAGATGTTTAGGTATTTCGACTTTGTCGGGTAATTTTTTTCTATTCTCTTCATCAAAACTCCATTTACCTCCTTGGGGCGTTCCGTCCTTATTCATTAAAATATCAAATTTTGATCTATTAATTTTATAAAAATTTGCCATAAATGGCTTTTTGGTACTGAGGAGGTACTTCTTAAATTCGTCTCTACTTGTGAGAAACATAGGAGATCTAATTTCATTAAAGTTTATATTTTGCTTTTTTAAAAATGACTTTAATCTTTTTTCAAAAAAAATATCCTCTATCTCAAAAAAATTAACTTCTTTTATTTTCTTTTCCTTAATTATTCTTTCAAGTTTTTTTTCGTAGGAAACTTTAAAATCTTTATAACAATCATTATAAACGACTTTAAATTTTTTATTTTTTAGCTCGTCTCGATACGACCGCATCGATGACAGAAAAAGTAAAATTTTTAGTTTGTGATGTTTTTGAAAAGTACATAACCCAAGATCCTCGGACATATAAAAAATATGATCTGTAAATTCTTTTAGATATCTCGGGCTAAACAATTGATTTCCAAGAATTAAAAATAATTTCATTGAAACAAAGTATATAATTTGTTTCTTTTTAAGAATTAGCTCTTTTGAAGCACTCAACCGTATTATTAAGAAGACACGCGATTGTCATAGGACCTACTCCTCCGGGAACGGGAGTTATTGCCCGTGCTACTTTTGAAACCTCATCAAAATCAACATCTCCAACTATTCCTGATTCAGTTTTGTTAATTCCAACATCAATCACAATTGCATTTTTTTTAACCCAGTCCCCTTTTACAAGTTTAGGTTTGCCTACAGCGGCAACAATGATGTCAGCTTTAAGACATTCTTCTTTTAAATCTTTAGTCTTAGAATGAGTAATTGTTACTGTGCAATTTTCTTTAAGTAAAAGCTGAGCCATTGGTTTTCCATTTAAGTTTGATCTGCCAATAATAACTGCATGTTTGCCGCTTAAATTTTTTTCTACTTTTTTAAGTAAAAGAAAACAGCCCAGAGGAGTACACGGTATACTACTATCATAACCAGAGGATAAATTTCCAACATTTACTGGATGAAAACCATCAACATCTTTAGCTGGAAGAATGGTTTCAATAACTTTTTTTTTACTTATATGTTTAGGCAGAGGTAACTGAACAAGAATACCTGAAATTTTTTTATCTTTATTTAGCTCCATGATTTTATCTAAAATCACACTTTCCTCTACATTTTTAGGGTATCTTATGACTTCAGAATTCATTCCAACTTCTTTAGAAAATTTCTCTTTATTTTTTACATAAATTTTACTTGCCGGATCATCGCCAACTAAAATTACGGTTAAACCAGGTACAGAATTAAAAGTAGATTTAAGATCAATTATTTTTTTTTTTAAGTCTTCTCTTAATTTTTCAGCTGTTTTTTTTCCATCAATAATCATATTTAAAACATCGAGGGAGCAAAAAACTCAAAAATTAAGTTTCGTGCAAACATTAAAAGTAAAATTAGAACTACTGGAGAAATATCTACACTTCCAAGATTTGGTAAAAAATTTCTTATAGGTCTTAGAAGTGGATCTGTCATTTTATAACTGATGTCTAGTATAGAGTATACTAGTCTATTTGAAGTATTTAAAACATTGAAAGCTATCAACCAGCTTAAAATAGCATTTATAATTAAAATCCAAATATAAATACTAACTACACTATCTAATAAAATTAAAATAGATTTCATTATTTTTTCTCCACATAAATTGATTGGCTAGGAAAAGCAAATGAGGCTTTGTTTTTTTCAACTATTTCTTTAATTGCAATAGCCAATCTCTCTTTGACTTTCAACCACTCCGACCATCTATCAGTATTTGTGAAGCATCTTACATACATATCAATAGAACTATCAGAAAATTTATCAATTCTAACAGCATGCATTGTATTGTCACTTTTTTTGTAATCCTTAGAGGAAATAATATAATTATCTATTTCATCACGAATTTTTTTAAGCTGATCAACAGTGGTGTCGTACTGTAAAGTTATGATCCAGCTTATCCTCCAATTAGTTGTTTCGCTAATATTTATAACGGCATTTTCTGCGAACTGAAAATTTGGGATTATTGCTACTGACTTGTCAAATTTTCTAACAACAGTTGACCTAAAACCTATACGCTCAACAATTCCCTCGATAATATTTTCAACAAGAATCCAGTCGCCAACTTTAAATCTCTTTTCTACTAAAACTAAAATTCCTGATATTAAATTCTTAAATAGATCTTGAGCTCCTAGAGCTACTGCTACACCGAACAAACCTAAACCAGCAATTATTGGTCCAATTTTAATTCCCCAAAGTTCTAGAACAGCTGCGGCACCAAGAATTAATACTAAAACCTTAAATGCCTTTATAATCCAATTAAGCAAATCTCTAGAAAGTAAATCTTCCACTGTTTTTATTAAAACAGAAATAGGACCAATTATTTGATGAAGGGACCAAAAGATTAATATAGTGATTAGGGTTCTATTTGCATTATCAATAAAATTCTCAGTACTTTCTCCGAAGGATACATAGCTTGTGGCTATGAAAAAGCCTATCACTATTGGAAAAAACTTTGTGGGACCTTTTAAAGATTCGACCAAAGAATTATCAAATCGATTTGTTGTTTTAGAAACATATTTTTCAAGCCTTTTAATAACAAATTTTGAAAATAAACCACGCAGTAAAAGAAATATTAAAAAAATTAAAAGAGCTATTATTATCTCAGAGATGTTAATACCTGATATTCCATTCTTCCAAACATCAACAAATAAATTTATAAATTGTTCTAATTTATCCATTTTTAATTTGATCTATTTTGATCAATTCCTCTCCAGGGTTAAAAAGTTCTGTTTTATTCCAGCCTTTAGATTTTAAAAAATCTTCAATTTTTTTACTTATACACATAACTGTGCATTGTGTCATCAATTCAGAAAAAGAGTATTTTCTTACAATTTCATCAAAACTTTCAGCACTTCTTTTTGAATAAATAAGGGCAATATTGGCTGGATATCTTTTAATTAAGTCTTCACTTTCTTTGTTTAAATCTAAAATTTTAGAGGAAGTGTAATTGATAATTTTACTTATTTTAAAACCGCTTTGGATTAATTCTTTATCAAGTTCATATGAAATTACATCTCCACATAAGTATGCTAAATTTTTAATATTCTTTTCAGAGTTGGTAATAATATTTTTAAGAGCATTTACAGTGCCTGACGCCGCAACCGTATTATTAAAACCTTTAAGTCTTAAAGATCTCTCTGTAAGATTACCAACGCAAAAACATTTAATGTTTTTGTCATGATTTTTCATCTTTAAAAATCTAACTGCATTAGCGCTAGTAAATATTAATCCATCATATTCTTTGGTATTTATTGGTTCCATATTGGCCGAGGTAATGCTCAATGTTGGCATATGAACAACTTTGTAACCCAATTTAAAGAAATTCATCATAAGATCTTCTGAATCAATTAAAGGCCTGGTAAATATTATATTCATCTTTTTTTTGTAAAACTTTTGGCGGATTTTTTTAAAATTTCTTCACCAGCTAATTTTCCTAATAATTCTGGTTCATTAGATTTCCCTGATTTAAAAACATTAAAAACTTTTTTACCATCGTCAGAAAAAAGTTGTGCTTTAAGATCAATTTTATCTTTATTTAGATTTGCGGTGCAACCTACTGCCGTATCACAATCTCCACCGATAGTTTTTAAAAAGTTTCTTTCTGCTAAAGCGCATATTTCAGTTTCAGAATGATTTATTTTTTTTAAAATATTTTTTATTCTTTCATCGTTATCCCTACATTGTACAGCAATTATTCCTTGACCTGCTGTTGGTATAAAATCTTCTACTGAAAATACTTGTTTAGCATAATTTTCTAAATTTAATGTTTTTAAACCAGCTAAAGCTAATATTGCTCCATCGTATTCACCATTTTCAATTTTACTAATTCTTGTATCAACATTTCCTCTAATAGTTTTAATTTTTAAATTCTTATTCATTAATTTTAATTGTAGCTCTCTTCTTCTGGAACTTGATCCGATTTTACCGTTGTTTAAATCTGATAATTTTTCAAATTTTTTTGAAACAAAGGACTCTCTTGGATCGTTACGCTTTATATAGGCTTGAATTATAAGACCATTAGTTTCAATTGAGTCCATATCTTTTAAGGAGTGAACTGCAATATCGATTTCTTTTTTGATCAATTTATCTTCGATCTCTTTGCAAAATAAATTTTTTCCTCCTATTTCAGAAATTTTTTTATTCCCAAATAAATCTCCTGAGGTTTTAATTGTTTCTATAGCAATTTCTTCACTGTTTAGTATTTGTTGATTGCATATTAAATCTTTTACTTTGTTAACATATGCCAATGATAGCTTGCTACCTCTTGAGCCTATTGTAATTTTATTATTCATTTATCTATAAAAATATATATTTTATAATAACTAATTAATGAAAAAAAAACTTACTTTTTTAGGAATTGAGACAAGCTGTGACGAAACTGCAGCATCTGTTGTTCAAGAAAATAGCAATGGAACTGCGAAAGTTTTATCAAATGTAGTTTCTAGCCAAATAAGGGAACATAAAAAATTCGGAGGTGTTGTTCCTGAAATTGCAGCAAGAGCACATGTTGAAAATGTCGACTTTATAATTAAGGAAGCACTAAAAAAAAGTAAGAAAAAAATTAAAGACCTGGATGGAATAGCAGCAACCGCTGGTCCTGGATTAGTTGTTTGTTTGCATGTTGGTTATAATATAGGAAAAAGTATATCAGAGTTTGGGGAAAAAAAATTTTTTCCAATTAATCACTTAGAAGGTCATGCATTAAGCCCTAGTATTGAAAATAAAATATCTTTTCCATATTTGCTGCTTTTAGTTTCTGGTGGTCATTCTCAATATTTAATTGTAAAGGGTTTAAATAATTATAAGCGGATAGGTACTACAATTGACGATGCTGTGGGTGAAGCTTTTGATAAAACTGCTAGGATTCTAAATTTAGGTTATCCTGGCGGTCCAAATGTAGAGAAGTTTTCTAAATTGGGTAACAAAAACAGTTATGATCTTCCACAACCAATTATAAATAGAGCCGGATGCAATTTGTCTCTAGCTGGTCTTAAAACAGATGTATTAAGAAAATCAAAAAATATCAAATCAGATCAAGATAGATATAATCTAGCAGCATCTTTTCAAGATACTATAAATAAGATTTTGAGAAAAAAAACTGAAGTGGCAATGAAAATGTTTTTGGACGAAGTAACAAACAAACACGATAATTCATTTGTTGTAGCAGGTGGTGTTGCCGCAAATGAGACTATTAGAAAAAGTTTGAAAGAAATTTGTGAAAAAAGGAACTTTAAAGCTGTTTTTCCGTCTAAAGAATTTTGTGGTGATAATGGAGCGATGATAGCCTGGGCTGGAATTCAAAGATATAAAAAAAAATTATTTAGTAAAAAAGATGAGATAGTAAGATCAAGATGGCCTTTAGATAAGTATGCTCCTTTTCTAAAAGGTCCGGGTTTGAAAATTTAATGCAGTATTGGTTAATAAAATCAGAACCTGATGTTTGGTCAATAGAGAAACAAAAGAAAGCTGGTAAAAAAGGCGTTGCTTGGGATGGTGTAAGAAATTATCAAGCATCAAACAATTTGAAAAAAATGAAACTTGGTGATCTGTGTTTCTTTTATCACTCCAATATAGGCAAAGAGATAGTTGGTATTGTCAAAGTTATAAAGGAGTCCTTTAGTGATAAAACAGACAAAGAAAAAAAATTTGTAGCTGTTCAAGTCAGGTTTGCAGGTCAATTTAAATTTCCCATTTCTCTTAAAAAAATTAAAGAAACTAGGGCTATTTCACATCTTCCTCTTATTAAACAAAGTAGATTATCAGTGATGTCAATAGACTATAAAAGCTGGAAAATTATATGTAAGATGGGTAAAATAAAATCTTAAATTTAAACTAGGTATAAAATGGCAAAAAGAAAAAAAAAGAAAAAAAAAGTAACAAAAAAAAGAAGATTCAAGATAAGAAAGAAGAGAACTATTAAAAAGAGGAGAAAAAAATCCTCTAAAAAAATAAAATTATTTAAGATCAAACCTTCAAAAGAAACAAGAGATGTTGATGGTAATATTGTTTTTAAGGTACCAAAACATTGGTCAAAACAAGCTTATGTAAATAAAAATCAATATGAAAAAAAATATAAATTATCAATAAAAAATAATGATGATTTTTGGAGAAAAGAAGGTAAAAGAATTAATTGGATAAAACCATACTCAAAAATAAAAGATGTTAAATATAGTAAGAACGAAGTGAGTATAAAATGGTACTATGATGGTACTTTAAATGCATCAGCAAACTGTATTGACAGACATCTAGAAAAAAAAGGAAATAAAACTGCAATTATTTGGGTAGGCGATGATCCAAGTGACTCGAAAAAAATAAGCTATAAAGAACTCCACAAAAATGTTTGCAAAGCAGCTAATGGATTAAAGAGTATTGGGGTCCAAAAAGGAGATCGCGTTACAATATACCTGACGATGATTCCAGAATTAGCTTATATAATGTTGGCTTGTGCAAGAATAGGCGCGGTACATTCTATAATTTTTGGTGGTTTCTCACCAGATTCCATAGCTACAAGAATTAATGATTGTGAATCCGACTACGTAATTACTGCTGATGAAGGTTTAAGAGGTGGAAAAATAATTCCCCTAAAAAAGATAGCTGATGAAGCGATGATGCAATGTCCTAATGTGAAAAAATGTGTTGTTGTTAAAAGAACTGGAAATACTGTTAACTGGGATAATGAAAGAGACGTTGCTTATGAGGAAATAACTAAAAATGTTTCTGATAAATGTGTTCCAGAAGAAATGGGTGCTGAAGATCCACTGTTTATTCTTTATACTTCTGGCTCAACTGGCAAACCTAAAGGTGTGTTGCATACTACAGGAGGATATATGGTTTACGCTTCAATGACACATCAATATATTTTTGATTATAAAAATAAAGATATTTATTGGTGCACAGCAGATATAGGTTGGGTTACTGGGCATAGCTACATAATCTATGGTCCGCTATCAAATGGAGCTACAACTATTATGTTTGAGGGAGTTCCAAATTATCCTGATAGTTCTAGATGGTGGCAAATAGTTGATAAATATAAAGTTAATATTTTTTATACTGCTCCAACTGCTATTAGAGCTTTGATGAGAGAGGGAGATGGTCCTGTCAAAAAGACAAGCCGTAAATCACTTAAGCTTCTTGGGACTGTGGGTGAGCCAATAAATCCTGAGGCTTGGATGTGGTATTATAAAACAGTTGGTGGAGGAAAATGTCCAATAGTTGATACCTGGTGGCAAACTGAAACTGGAGGTATTTTAATCTCACCACAACCTGGAGCTATAAACTTAAAACCTGGTTCTGCAACAAAACCATTTTATGGAATTAAACCTGCTATTGTTGATGAGGCAGGAAAAATTTTAAAAGGTCCGTGTAAAGGCAGACTATGTATGCTTCAATCTTGGCCTGGACAAATGAGAACTGTTTACGGTGATCATCAAAGATTTATAGATACTTATTTTTCTCAATTTGATGGCAAATATTTTACAGGAGATGGATGCAGAAGGGACAAGGATGGTTATTATTGGATTACTGGAAGGGTAGATGATGTAATAATCGTTTCTGGGCACAATTTAGGAACTGCTGAAATAGAAAGTGCATTTGTTGCTCATTCAAAAGTTGCTGAAGCAGCGGTTGTTGGTTTTCCGCATGATATAAAAGGTAATGGACTATATTGTTATGTAACACTTAATGCGGGTGAAAAATCTGACGGAGATTTAGAAAGAGAATTAAAACTTTGGGTAAGAAAACAGATTGGACCTATTGCAACTCCGGATCATATTCAATTCTCCCCAGGATTACCAAAAACAAGATCTGGGAAAATTATGAGACGTATTTTAAGAAAAATTGCTGCAAATGAACATCATGATCTTGGAGATACTACGACTTTGGCAGATCCCTCGGTTGTTGACTCCTTAATCAAAGACAGAAAAAACCAAGCATCATCTTAATTAGAATTAAATTTTTCAGTCAATCTTTTGAAATCAATTTGAACATTATTCCATTTCAAAAGCATGGAATTTAAAACAATTTTTTTATCTAATTTTTTTAATTCATCGGCAATAGGGGCCCAGTTGTATAAAGCATTACTACTTTTCTCAAAAGGATTTGAATTATAATAATTTGTCCAATTCACATTTTGATATCTTGAATTAAATTCTTTTGTAGCAGCTTCATATGCGTCGATGTTCATACCGTTTACTTTTTCATTATTTAATATTTCAAAGAATATTTTATTTGCTTGGCTTGGATTAGAAAGATTCTTTTCCTTATATAGGTAAGAAAAGCAAAAAAAAGTGCAGTCTATTAAAGAGGCTGAATACACATGCCATTTAGCAATATTAATAGAATTTAAAAATTCTTTATCTTCAAACATTAATACATGCTTAGCTCCCATTCTTGTTTTTAAGTAACCATATAGAGTCATTTGACTTACTTGTGCTGATTGTTCTTGAATAAAATTTTTAACTTGGTCCAAAGATCTGATTTTTCTATATTTCGAAAAAATCCGTTTTAAGGGAAACAGATATTTCTGAATGTCTTTTAGATTCAATTTCACGTTGTATTTATAAAAGTATCAAACTATTTTCCTTATTAAAAGGGTATCATAATGGAATTTTTAGGCCTTTTTTGACTTTTCATTGACGTTATTTTGGGTATGCTTCCCCCAATTAACTCTTAACAAAAAGGGAGGAAGACATGTCAAACAAAGAATCACATTGGGTTAAGACTAAAAACCATATGTTCGTAACATTGGTTATTTGGTTCTTTTTCTCAATAGTTATATTTATGTTCGGCGAGTCGATTAATAACGCTTCTTTTCTAGGCTATCCATTAGCTTATTATATGTCAGCGCAAGGATCTCTTGCAGCTTTTGTAATACTAATCTTTTGGTTTGCTAACAAACAGGAGAAAATCGACGACGAACACGGATATGGTGGCGAAAGGGAGGACAGCTAATGTTTAAAGGTGGTTTTATACAAAACCTTCCCAAGATCTACGGTTTATACACTGGGGGATTCGTAGTTTTCATCTTATTGATGGCAATTTTAGAATCTGCAGGTGTTAGCGCAGCAAATATAGGAATTATGTTTGTAGCCTTTACAGTCGTTATATACGCACTGATCGGTTACTTATCTAGAACTGTACAAGTTGACGCTTACTACGTAGCGGGAAGACAAGTGCCAACGGTATTTAATGGAATGGCGACAGCAGCAGACTGGATGTCTGGTGCATCGTTCGTTGCAATGGCCGGTGGTATTTATTTTGGTGGCTATACTTACATGGCGTTCTTAGTTGGATGGACTGGTGGATACGTATTAGTATCGACTCTTCTAGCACCATATTTAAGAAAATTTGGTTGTTATACTGTGCCAGACTTTATTGGAACTAGATACGGCGGAAATCTTCCAAGATTTTGCGCAACTTTAGTTTTAGTATTGGCTTCATTCACTTACGTGACTGCACAAATTAATGCTACTGGAACAATTGCTTCAAGAGCTTTACAAATTCCATTTGAACTTGGAGTTTGGGTTGGTCTAATAAGTATTTTAATGTGCTCAATGCTAGGTGGTATGAGAGCAGTAACTTGGACACAGGTAGCACAATATATCGTGTTAATTATAGCGTACTTAATACCAGTATTCTGGATGGGAAGTAAATTAGGTAATCCTTTCCCACACTTTATGCTTGGTGATGAAGTACAACGTTTAGCGGAGCTTGAAGCTTCGTCTGGCCTAATAAAAAATAGCGCTGCAGACATTAAAGCTGCTGGTGTACCAGGTGGATTAAAATATATTTCTAATCCTCACTCTGCTGTACCTGCGGGTGGAATGGCTGTATGGAAATACTTGTCGCTTGCGATCTGTATGATGGTTGGAACTGCATCGTTACCTCATATTTTAATGAGATACTTTACAACTCCTTCTGTTAAAGCAGCAAGAAAATCAGTGGCTTGGTCACTGTTCTTTATCTTCTTGCTTTATTTCTCTGCGCCTATGCTAGCAACACTATCTAAACTACAGTTAATGGATCCAAACTTACCTACTGCAATTATTGGTAAATCAATTGCGGAAGTGAAAAGTATTCCATGGGTTCAAAACTGGGCGTCAGTAAAACAAGTATTTATTGCTGACTTCAACGGTGATGGAATATTACAGTTGAACGAATGGTTTATGAGAGGTGACGTAGTAGTATTAGCGACTCCTGAAGTTGCTGGTTTACCTTACGTTATTTCTGGATTAGTTGCTGCAGGTGGTATGGCTGCTGCCATGTCAACTGCTGATGGATTAGTTTTAGCGATATCAAACTGTTTATCACATGATATCTACTACAAAATAATTGATCCAAAAGCTGACGTTAGAAAACGGCTAATCGTAGCTCGTGTTCTTCTAGTAGTGATTGGTGCCGCTGGTGCTTACATAGCATCAATGAGATTAACCAGCATTCTAGGAGCTGTGGCTTGGGCATTCGACTTCGCAATGTCAGGCTTATTCTTCCCACTTGTACTTGGTGTATGGTGGAAGAGAGCTACTAAAGAAGGTGCGGTTGCAGGAATACTTGGAGGTCTAATCTCTGGTACAGCATATCTAATTTATGTTGGACCTAAGTTTATGGCACAAACTCCATGGCTTGGAATTGACCACTTAAGATTTGGTATCATAGGAGCTTCAGTAAGCTTAGTTGCAATGGTTTTAGTAAGCTTAATGACAAAAGCACCAGATGCTGCCACTCAAAAGATGGTTGATGACGTTAGGGTTCCAAGTGGAAGATCTGTTCTTGGAAAACAACACTAAATAAAATTTATTTTATTACAAAAAGGGGCGATTTATTCGCCCCTTTTTTTTGTTTTAAGAGTAAAATTCTCATGTTAATTTAAATAATGCCGATATGGGTTTTAATTCTCGATTACATTCTAGGTATAATCATGTGGACGCTTATAGGAAGATCTGCAATGAATATATTTCAAAGGGAAGATTCAAACTTTTTTTTCATGAAAGCTTTTGTAAAATTAACAAATCCTATTTTGAGAATATTTAGATTTATCACCCCGAGTTTTATAATACCGCTTTTTATTCCATTGTACGTTGCATGGTTTTTCTACATGTTTAGGTTTTATGCTATGCCCTATTTACTAGGTTACGACGTAATGGGAATGTTATCTTTTCCATTAGAAAGTGATATAGCAAAAGAAATTTATCGTTTATTTAATTAAAAAAAATGCAAACTAAAATTTATTTTTTACTGTTCTTCTTATTTTTATTTTGGGCATATTGTCTATATTGGCCTTTAAAAAAACAAAAGAAAATTGATACTCCTGTTGATTTTTTTATTTATGGCCGACAGATGCCTGGTTGGGTATTTGCTTTAGTTGCTACTGGTACGATTTTCTCTGGTTGGTTCTTTATAGCGCATCCATCATTAATTTTTCTAAATGGTTTCCCATTTGCAATGACATCTTTATCTGTAATAACTATTCCATTAGTTGGTGTCTTTGTAATGAAAAGGCAGTGGATGCTTTCAAAAAGATTTGGTTTTGTAACACCAAGTGAGATGCTGTCTACATATTTTAAAAGTGACATGATTAGAATTTTAATTGTTATAGTTACATTGCTTTTTGCTATTCCTTTTCTAGCAATGCAACTAGCTTTTGCTGGCAAACTAATAAGTATAGTAACTGATGATGTTATTGGTGCGGGTTCTGGATCCTTGTTAATGGGAACTGTTATTATTATTTCGGTAGGTTTAATAGGTTTAAGATCAACATTATACATAGATACTTTGCAATTTTTTCTTTTTATATTTGGTATAATTTCACTTGGATTTATTGCTTATGATCTGGTTGGTGGTTGGGATTTGCTAAACGAAAGTTTATCTAGAGTTTCAGCGATTAAAGAAAGGATGTTTAATTTAAATTTAAATTATTCAAATTATTTAGAATTACCCGGGACTATAAGACAAACTAAACTGCTAGACGAGACTATTTTTTACAGTGGAACTTGGACAGCTTCTATGGTTTTAACTTTTTCCTTTGCGCTAACTGGAATTATTCTATCACCAAATTTTTCAATGTTAACATTTTCTAGTAGTGATATTAATCCTTTTAGTGCACAACAAGCTTGGTTTTCAGGTTTATTAATTGGTTTTGTTTTAATTTTCTTTACTCTCGCTATAGGTGTTAGTTCCATTTTTCTTGGTGCAAATAATGTAGTGAACAGTACTGGTAATAATATTTCAAATATTCTTCCGCCTGATATTTTTCCAGAAAAATTTGATACTATAATTCCACACTTAATCAATTTAATTGGGGACTATTCACCACTTTTTTTTTCAGTTTTGGTCATTTGTGCAATTGCTTCTTTTCAATCTACTGGTAATTTTTATTTAAGTTCGGCAAGTATAGTTACTAGAGACATAATAAAAAAATTCTTTTTCAAAGATATGAAGTCTAATCAGCAAATCTTTGCATCCAGAATAATTATAATGTTAATCTTTCTAGTTTCTTTAACAATTGCTCTAAATTCACCTGATAAAATTTTAAGTCTTGGTAGCTTTTCGTTAAGTATAGGATGTCAAATGTTAATACCTATTTTGGCTTTGTGTTATTTTTCATGGTTTACTAAGTATGGTATAACCTTTGGTTTGATATTAGGAATAATAGTTGTATTTCTAACGGAGGATCCTGGACAAATTATTCTTAAAAATACTGTACCTTGGAATAAATGGCCTCTCACAATTCATTCTTCTGTTTGGGGAATATTTTTTAATCTTTTAGGCGCTTCTGTTATTTCTTTTATAACTCAAGATACAAAAGAGACTAGTCATAGACGAAAATTTCACGATTTTATTAACGACTATAAAGCTTATTCATTGTTTAGAAGAAGCTTAAAACCAAGTGCTTGGATTGTTACTGTTGTGTGGATTTTTTTTGCGGTCGGCCCTGGCCTAGTTTTGGGTAATAGTTTCTTTGGCAAAGCACAAACGATTGAGAGTTGGTCTTTTGGGATGCCTTCTTTGTGGGTATGGCAAATTATTTTTTGGATTATCGGTGTTTTTATCGTATGGTTTCTTGCATCAAAAATGGAAATGTCTACTTCGCCAAATAAAAACATAATTTCTCAAACAAATGATATAGTGAATTAGATGACAGATTTAATTAAAATTTCTCCTTCTATATTGTCAGCAAATTTTAGTAAATTAGGTGAAGAGATAATATCATTAGATAAAGCAGGGGCAGATTATATTCATGTTGATGTAATGGATGGTCACTTTGTTCCTAACATTACGATTGGTCCAGAAGTAATAAA
The DNA here is from genome assembly GCA_003213135.1 of Pelagibacteraceae bacterium AG-426-I15. Lineage (GTDB taxonomy): Bacteria > Pseudomonadota > Alphaproteobacteria > Pelagibacterales > Pelagibacteraceae > Anoxypelagibacter. The sequence continues at coordinate 49,647 of QCNT01000001.1, forward strand.
AAAATTGAGGCCACTAACAAAAAAAATTTTTGATGTGCATTTAATGATATCACCTGTTGATAAATACATAGAAGCATTTTCCAAAGCCGGAGCGGATATAATAACTTTTCATCCTGAGGCAACTGAAAATACATCTAAAACTATTGATTTAATAAAAAAACAGCAGAAAAAAGTTGGAGTATCTTTAAAACCTAAATCAAGCATTAATTTGATAAAAGATCATTTAAATGACATTGACTTAATTCTCATTATGAGTGTTGAGCCAGGATTTGGTGGTCAAAAATTCATGCCTGAGGTATTAGAAAAATTAAAAGATATAAAAAAGATTTTATCAGAAAAAAAACTCAAGATGGATTTAGAAATTGATGGTGGTATAAATTTTGAAAATTGTAAGTTGGCTAAAGATGCTGGTGCAAACGTTTTAGTATCAGGCTCAACGATTTTTAAAGAAAATAGTGGAAATTTAAAAAAAAATATAAGCTTACTTCGTTCAAATTAATAATGGTTTTAAAAGATACTTATCTTTATTTTTTTTCCATAAAAAAAATTTTTTTTAGATCCCTCAAAGAATTTTTTTTTTTAACAAGTTTTTATAACAAAACACTTAATTCAGAAATACCATCAAGACTATTCTTTCAACCTAACCCCTACCTTCTTTCGTCATTGTTTAATCATGAGAGTTTTATATTTAAAATTTCTAAGGAGAGTATTTATAATTTTTGGAGTAAAAATATTTCCGAAAAAGAAAAAAATAGTTTACACAATTTTTTATGGTTAAATCTTGTTGACAGAAAAAACGAAAAAGTAATTATACAAAAAATTATAAAAGATTGGATTAATAAATTTAATAGTTATAGAAAAGATATTTGGAAGGAAAGTATTGTTCCAAAAAGAATTATAGCATGGTTATCTAATTCAGATATAATTTTAAGCAATACCAATAAAGATTTTGAAAAAATATTTTTAAACTCCTTAATCAGGCAGATTAATTTCGTTAAGAAAAATCTTAGTACAAATAGATATGAAACAAATAAGATATCTTCTTTGAGTGCTATTATTCTTTCTGGTTTAGTATTCAAAGAATATTATTCAAATTACATAAGCGGCTTGAAGGAATTGAGGAAAATGATAGAGAATTTGTTTGATGAAGATGGGTTTCCAAAAAATAGAAATTTGGAAAATTTGGTAATTTTTTTACAATATTTTATCCTGATGAAAGAATGGATTAAAGATGCGCAAGAGCCCGTACCTGAATATCTTGAAGAAATAATTAGAAAAAATTTAATTTGCTTAAACTCATTCGGTAGTTCAAATAATAGGATTCCGTTATTTAATGGATCCACTGAGAGAGAACTTAATAGCTTTTTAGAGTATTTGGAAAAATTAAACTATAAAACCGAGAAAAAAATCGATTGTGTTGGAAAAATTCAAATAATTAAAAATAAAAAAAATTCTTTATACTTTGATTGTGGTGGGACTCCAGAGTACAAATTATCTGAAGATTATCAATCAGGTCCTTTATCGTTTGAGTTCTATAGTGATTATAATAAAATTATAACAAACTGTGGTTATGGAAGAAAAATTTCAAAAAAAATTCGTTTTTTAAGTAAACTAACATCTGCTCAATCCACTTTATGCATTAATAACGTTTCTGTAGTTAAATTTAAAAAGAACAACCTAATCAACAAAGCTTTTGGGTCTACAATTGATGAAAGTTTCAGTGTTACTAATGTAAAAAGAGAAGAGGATAAAGTTAAAATAAAAATTTCTGCAACTCATAATGCTTATTTAGAAAAATTTGGCTATCTTCATCAAAGAGAAATAAATTTTATTAAAAAGGATGGTATTGTTCAGGGAATTGATACTTTATTAAAAAAAAACGAAAATAACAAAATTATTAATTTCAGTATAAGATTTCATATCTACCCTGGAATAGAAACATTTCAAACAGTGGGTGGAAATGATATACTCTTACAAATAAGTAAAAATAATTCACTAGTTTTTTCATCTAAAAATAAAAATGTGCAAGTGGAAAAAAGTTTATTTATGGGAAGAAATAAAATACTTAATAATAGCTGTATAGTCATTTATGGTAACACAAATAATCAGGATATAAATATAAGATGGGAGTTGAAAAAAAATAACTAGATGAAAATTACAAAAATCAATAATGCCCTGATATCTGTTAGTGACAAATCCGAACTTGAAAAGTTAGTTAAGATTTTAAGCAGTTACAAAATTAATATTATTAGCTCTGGTGGAACTTTTAAACAAATAAAACAGCTGGGCTATAAATGCTCAGAGGTCTCAAATTATACCAAATTTAATGAAATGTTGGACGGTAGAGTAAAAACCTTACATCCAAAAATTCATGCAGGAATACTAAATGAAAGATCAAATAAAAAACATAAAAGGGAGATGAATAAAAGAAAATTTAAAAATATAGATTTAATTATTGTTAATTTCTACCCTTTCCAAAAAAATATTGAACAAAATAAAAATTTAAAAAAAATTATTGAAAATATAGATATAGGTGGACCGGCTATGGTTAGGGCTGCTGCAAAAAATTTTAAGGATGTAACAATAGTTACAGATAGGAGTGATTATAACCCATTAATTAAACAAATTAAAAAATTTAATGGAGGTACAAGTTTAGAATTTAGAGAAATAATGGCAAGTAAAGCCTTTAATCTAACCGCATATTACGACTCTATAATTTCAGATTGGTTCAATAAAAAATTAAATATTAAGTTTCCAAATACAAAAACAATTTTTGGAAAAAAACTTTCACAACTTAGATATGGGGAGAATCCACATCAAGAGGGTAGCATTTATTTTTCTGCAAATAATATTGGTTTAAAAAAAGTTAAAGGAAAAACTTTAAGTTACAATAATTATAATGACATATTTGCTGGTTTAGAAATTTTAGGATCTTTTAAAAAAACAGGAACAGTAATAATTAAGCATGCAAATCCATCAGGTGCATCTATTAATAGTTCTCCTATAAAATCTTTTGAAGAATCTTTTAATTGTGATCCGATTAGCGCTTTTGGTGGTGTAGTAGCATGCAATTTTAAATTAGATGAAAAAATTGCAAAAAAAATGTCTTCATCTTTTTTTGAGGTAATACTTGCAAAAGGTTTTAACAAAAATGCAATCAAAATATTTTCAAGAAGAAAAAACTTAACATTGATTGATATTTCGAGCTTTAAGAACAATGTAAATCAGCAAATAAGGTATTTTGGTAATTCTTTTTTACTACAAGACAGAAATAGAAAAATTTTTGATAATAAAAAACTTAAATTTGTTACAAAACTTAAACCTACTAGGAAAGAATTAAAAGGTGCTGAATTTGCACTAAATATATGTAAATTTGTAAAATCAAACTCAATAGTGATTACAAATAACTTTTCGACGATAGGGATTGGAGCCGGCCAACCAAGTAGATTAGATAGTTGTAGAATCGCGACACAAAAAGCCAAGAAATTTCAACCCAAGAGACTTAGAGGGGCGATTGCGGCCTCCGACGCTTTTTTCCCATTCGCAGATGGAATAAAAAAATTGATTAATGCTGGAGCAAAAATAATTATTCAACCTGGTGGGTCTATTAGAGATAAAGATTCAATTAAAGTTGCCAATAATGCTAAAGTTAAAATGATTTTTACTGGAGTAAGACATTTTAATCACTAACTTGGTTTATTCATAGAAACAAAAAAGTCTGCATTATTTTTAGTGTTTTTAAGTTTAGACATTAAAAATTCTATTCCATCCATTGTTCCCATTGGACTTATAATTCTTCTTAACACATTAACTTTTGTTAGATCTTCCTTTTTAAATAACAATTCTTCTCTTCTTGTTCCAGAGCGAGTGATGTCGATAGCCGGATAAATTCTCTTATCAGCGATTTTTCTATCTAGAATTAATTCGGAATTACCCGTACCTTTAAATTCCTCGAAAATAACCTCGTCCATTCTACTTCCTGTATCTATTAAAGCTGTCGATATTATTGTTAAAGAGCCTCCCTGCTCTACATTTCTCGCAGCTCCAAAAAATCTTTTTGGACGTTGAAGTGCATTTGCGTCTACACCGCCAGTTAAAACTTTACCAGAACTTGGGACAACAGCATTATACGCTCTGCCTAGTCTAGTTATAGAATCCAAAAGTATCACAACATCTTTTTTATGTTCAACTAGTCTCTTCGCTTTTTCTATTACCATCTCAGCTACTGCTACGTGTCTTGCAGCAGGTTCGTCAAAAGTTGAACTAATAACTTCACCTTTAACAGTTCTTTGCATATCTGTTACTTCTTCGGGCCTTTCATCTATAAGTAAAACCATTAGATAACACTCGGGATGATTAATAGCTAAAGAGTTGGCAATATTTTGTAAAATAATCGTTTTGCCTGCTTTGGGTGGTGATATAATTAGTGATCTCTGGCCTTTCCCTATAGGGCTTACTAGGTCGATTAGTCTAGGAGTTTGATCTGGTTTCTTTTCGGTAGTATTTTTGTCAATTTCCATTTTTAATTGTTTGTCAGGATAAAGTGGTGTCAGGTTATCAAAAGCTATTTTATTTCTTCCTTTTTCCGGGTTTTCAAAATTAATTTGATTTACCTTAAGCAATGCGAAATATCTTTCTGCATCTTTTGGGGCTCTTATTTCTCCTTCGACTGAGTCACCTGTTCTCAATCCAAATCTTCTAATTTGGCTCGGGCTTACGTAAATATCATCAGGTCCTGGTAAATAGTTTGACTCTATAGCTCTTAGAAAGCCAAAACCGTCTTGTAAAACTTCTAAAACTCCACCCCCGGTAATTTGTTCATTTTTTTCAGCCAATTTCTTTAAAATAGAAAATAGTATTTCTTGTTTTCTAAGTGTGCTAGGATTTTCAATTCCAAGCTTTTCGGCTTGCGAAATTAGTTCTGACGGTGATTGTTTCTTTAGTTCTTGTAGGTTCATAATGAATTTTAATATTAAGGAAAGTAGTCTTAATATAGTTAATTAAAATTAATATTCAAGTCTAAATAGGCTTAAAAACAACTAAAAATATTACAATAATTAGAAAAACTGTTGGAACTTCATTGATAATCCTAAAAAATCTAGAAGAATGTTGATTTTCGCCCATACTAAATCTTTTCAAACAGTTAAATAAAAAAAAGTGATAAAATGTTAAAGACAACACTAATAACATTTTTGATATTAACCAAAACTCTTTTAAAGAATTTATTCCAATTTCATGTATTAAAAGGAAACCAAAAAGCCATGATAAAATCATTGCTGGATTCATAATATATAGGAACAACCTTTTTTCCATTATCTTAAAAACTTCGTGTACATCATTTTTTTTAGTATCTGCATGGTAAACAAAAATTCTAGGCAAATATAATAAACCTGCCATCCACGATATTACAGCGATTAGATGTAAAGCCTTAAAAATTAAATATGAGTTCATTTAACTAGATATTTTTTTGTTAGATGCTCAAGTAAATTAATATGATCATCTCCGTCATTTAAACATGGAACCAAATCAAAGTTTTTGCCACCGCTTTTAAGGAAGCTTTCTTTTCCTTGGATAAAAATTTCTTCTAAAGTTTCTACACAGTCTGAAGAAAAACCAGGGCAAATAACTAAAATATTTTTCTTTCCATCCCTGGGTAAACTTTCTAGAGTTTTGTCTGTGTATGGTTGCAGCCACTCTTGGGGCCCAAACCTTGATTGGAATGTTGTTAATATCGGTATTTTTTTAAAACTTTCGGATAAGAGCCTTGATGTCTTTTGACAATAGCAATGATATGGGTCTCCTTTGTTAAAATATTTTTTAGGTATACCGTGATAGGAAGCTATGACTAGATCGGGTTTCCAATCTAATTCGGAAATTTTCTTATCAAGACTATTAACTAAAGCAGAAATATATAATGGTTCCGATTCATAGTGAGGTATAATTTGTAAACTAGGCTGCCATCTCATTTTAATAAGGGTCCTATAAACTTCATCGCAAACTGTTGCCGTTGTTGCGGCTGCATACTGAGGATACAATGGCAAAACTATAATATTTTCACATCCTTGGTCTTTAAGTTTCATTATTTTACTTTTTATACCAGGGTTTCCATACCTCATAGCAAAATCCACGACTATATTTTCATTTTTTATTTTATCGTTTAGTTTTTTAGTCTGCATAATTGTATAATATCTTAGAGGTGACATATTTTCTTTTTTAAACCAAATTTCCTTATAAGCTTTTGCTGTTTTAGATGGTCGTAAATTAAGAATAAATAAATTTAAAATTATTTTCCATAAAATGGGATTTACTTCTATAACCCTGTTATCTGACAAAAATTCTTTAAGATATTTCCTTATATCCCACCAGCTTGTTGAGTCTGGTGTTCCTAAGTTTACTAGGAGCAATCCAGTTTTTCCGTATTTGACCTTGGGATGATCTTGCTTCATCTTTTTTTTCTTACTAGATTTGTAATATATCTAATTGTTTCTGGTTTTGTATCTGGTAAAACTCCGTGGCCTAAATTGAAAATATACGGATATCCTGAAAATATTTTAAGATATTTTTCTACCTCTTTTTTAATCGCATTTTCATCTTTCAAAAGAATCTTGGGATCCATACCACCCTGTATTGGTATTCCTTTTAAGTTATTTTTAGCCCATTGTGGATCTACATCGTAATCTATACTAATACAATGCGGAGAAACTTTTTCGCAATATTCTGCATATTCTTTTCCAAGACCTCTGGGAAAACATATTATAGGTTTTTTTTTATTATTTACTTTATTAATTATATTTTTTGATGGGTTGTAACAAAAATTAAACAATTGATTTTTAGGTAACAATCCGGCCCAAGAGTCAAAGATTTGTATTACATCTGCGCCAGCCTTTATTTGTTCGTTAATATGCAAAGAAATCATATCCTCTAATTTTGCTAATAGTTTTTGGGTTAATTTTTCGTTTTTAATTACTTTAAAAAAATCAAAATCTTTTTTTGGTGACTTTTGGTTTAACATATAAACAAGCAATGTCCAAGGGGCTCCGGCAAAACCTATTACGCTTTTTTGTGGCAGCTTTTCTTTAACTTTGCTTATTGCTTTGTAGACTGGTGATACTTTTTCTAAGAAATTTTGAGCTGTGGTTTTTAAAATTTCTTCTATCTTTAAGTCTCCTAAAACTGGGCCCTCTCCCTTTTTAAATTCTACTTTTTGACCAAGTCCATAGGGTATTAGCAAAATATCAGAAAAAATAATTGCTGCGTCTAGGTCAAATCTTTTTATAGGTTGTATTGTAATTTCGGCTGCTAGTTCACTATTTAAGCACAAATTAATAAAATTAGGATTCTTTATTCTTATCTCTTTAAACTCAGGCAAATATCTACCTGCCTGTCTCATAAACCATATAGGCAAATATGATGAGTCTCTATTGGAAATGCATTCGACTAGTTTGTTCATTAATTAATATAGTATAAGTATAATTCTATTTGTTGTAATAGGTCATGTTAGTTAGTGAAAATGGGATAATATTCATATTATCTACATATTGCATGGATTAAAAATGTAAATAAAACGGGCTTTTTCTATATTATTAACAATGTTAATTATAAAATATTAAATTATAAACATTATTTTAATTGTTAAATAATTGTTGATTAAGGTGAATAAAAAACTCTTTCTATGAATATAGCTTTATATCTATGAATTATACTAAAATAACTCACAGTTTTAATGACAAATAAATATAAAATATTCCTTATCTCAGATTCTACCGGGGAAACTCTGGATAGAATATTTTTAGCTTTACAATCTCAATTTGCAAATTTCCATTATGACAAGAAAGAATTTGTTTTTATAAGAACACAACAACAGATTGATAAAATAATTAATGAGTGCAAATCACAACAAAGCTCAATAATACTTTACACAATAGTTGATACTAAACTAGCTAAGTTCTTAGGTACAGAATGTGAGAAAAATAACATTCCCTGTTTTGGCGTCTTAGGTAATTTAATATTAAGCTTCTCTAAGCTATTAAATCAAAAAGCAACGCACAAACCTAGCGCTCAACACGTGCTAGATGAAGATTATTACAAGAGAATAGAGGCCATCCAATTTACAATGTCACATGATGATGGAAAAAAGAACGAAGATATAAACCAAGCAGATATTATTTTATTGGGTGTCAGCAGAACCAGCAAAACACCAACATCAATCTATTTGGCTAACAGAGGTTACAAAACATTAAATATACCACTGGTTTTAGATCAGGCCATTCCCTCAATTTTAGAAAAAGATAACAAAAAAATCTGTGTAATTGGTTTATTCGCTGACGCTGAAAGATTAGCAGAAGTTAGAAAAACCAGAATTAGTGTAAATACATCAATTGATTTAAAAACTTATACCGATGTTGAAAAAATCAGAATAGAAGTAGAAAATTCAAAAAAAATGTTCAAAAGGTTTAATTGGCCTGCAATAGATGTTACTAGACGATCAGTCGAAGAAACAGCAGCGTCAATAATTAAAATATACGAAATAAAAAAAAATAAATGAAAATAATCTTAGCGTCGAAAAGTGGAGTAAGAAAAAAAATATTAAACGAGAATCAGATTACCTGTGAAGTCTTTCCGTCAAATATTGATGAAGACGAAGTCAAAAATTCATTACTCTCCTCAGGCGCAAGTCCATTATTAATTTCGAAAAATTTGGCAGAATTAAAAGCTAATAAAATAAGTTTAAAATCGCCAGACAAAATAGTTCTAGGCGCAGACAGTGTTATTGATTTAAACGGCGAACTTATCTCCAAACCCAACGATAGAAAGGAAGCCTTAAATATAATGAAAAAATTAAATGGAAAAAAACACAGGTTAATTAGCTCTGTATGCATATCAAAAAATGGATCAATGATTTGGAACCATACAGATGCCGCCTCATTAACTATGAAAGAACTTAATTTAGACCAAATTAAATCGTATTTACAAAAAGTAGATGATAAAAAATTATATGCTTATGGAGTTTATCAAATCGAAGCTAGCGGAAAAGATTTATTTTCAAAAATTGAAGGAGATGAAGATACGATTATGGGCCTCCCCATTAAAAAAATAAAGGAGTATTTAAATAATCTGTAATGCTAATTTTGATTTGGATCATAGTTTGTGCTATTTTTTATTTAGTCCAAAAAACCCTCGGTAATTCTGGACATGCACTAGAGTTATTTGCTTTATTAACAGCATTAGCATTATTTTTTATTGATAGATTAAGCAGAAAAGCAAAAAAATGAAAAAATATTTAGTAATAGGAAATCCAATAGAGCATTCATTATCACCATTACTACACAATTTTTGGATTAAAAAGCACGGGGTAAATGCTATCTATGAAAAAAAGTTGTTAGAGAAAAATGATATTGAAAAAACTCTAAATGATATGAGAGAAAGCGAGACAGAAGGAATAAATGTTACAGTGCCTTTCAAAAAATACGTAATTCCGTTTTTAGACCAGTTGTCAGATACTGCTAAAAAGACCCAATCAGTAAATACAATTTTCAAAAGACAAAATAAGTTGATCGGTGATAACACTGATGTTTACGGTTTTTCGGAAGCAATCAAACTAACCAATTTAAATCTAAAAAATAAAAAGGCACTAATTTTAGGTGCTGGTGGTGTGACTCCTTCAATCATATTGGCATTAAAAAATATGGGAATTTTAGAAATAGTTTTATCAAATAGAACAAAAGCAAAAGCAGAGGATCTTAAAAAAAGTTTCCCTTTTCTAAAAGTGATAAATTGGGGAGAAACAACAAAATCCGATTTAATAATTAATGCAACAAGTATAGGCATAAAGGAAAAAGAGGAAATTAAATTGGATAATTCCAAATTAGATGGTCAATTATTTTATGATGTAATTTATAATCCATCTGAAACAAAATTTTTAGAAAATGCTAAAAAACTCGGAAAAAAAACAGAGAATGGTAAAAATATGTTTATCTATCAAGCATTGAAAGCATTTGAAATATGGCATGGTATTAGACCAGAAATTAATACAGAGGTTAATGATTTAATCAAATGATTAAAATAGGAATTACCGGATCATTGGCATCTGGAAAGTCTACAGTTGCTAAAATAATTGCATCTAAGAAATATCCACTTTTTGACGCTGATAAAGCCGTAAAGAAAATTTACCAAACAAATATTTTTAAAGCAAAAATTTTTAAAAAATTTAAACTTAAAAATAAAAAAAACATAAAAAATAATATAAAAAAAATTATATCAAAGAATAAAAAGTCTCTCAAAGATCTTGAAAAAATTATTCACCCTATTGTAAGAAAGCAAATAAGAATTTTTTTAAAAAGAAATAAGAAAAAAAAATTCGTAATCTTTGAAATACCACTTCTTATTGAAAGTAACTTAATGAAACATTATGATAAGATTATACTTGTTAACTCAAGGAGAGATTTAAGGCTTAAAAGATATCTTAAAAGAGGTAATAATAAGAAGATATTTAACCTTTTAAATAAAAGACAACTTTCACCTGCGAAAAAAATTAAATTTTGTGATTATGTTATCAACAACAATAGTTCTTTAAAAAAACTGAAAAAGAATGTTAAATTAATTGAAAGCAAAATATGAATGAAATCATTTTAGATACCGAAACAACAGGATTATCAGTTGAGCAAGGTGATCGTATAATTGAAATTGCCTGTATAGAAACGAAAGATTTAATCCCAACAAAAAATGTATTTTATAAGTTAATAAATCCTGAAAGAGAAGTATCAGAAGATGCTTTTAAAATTCATGGATACTCGTATGATAAATTAAAAAAAGAAAAAAAATTTAAAGATATTGCTAATGATTTACTGGAATTTATTAAAGGAAAAAAATTGATAATTCATAATGCACCTTTTGATGTTTCTTTTATTAACAATGAGCTAAAAAAAATTAATGAAAATGTCATCGAAATGAAAAATGTTGTCGACACACTTGAGATAGCAAGGGGAAAATTTCCTGGTGTTTCAAACAGTTTAGATAGTCTATGTAAAAGGTTTAATATAGATAACTCCAAAAGGACAAAACACAATGCTCTTTTGGACTGTGAACTTTTAAGAGAAGTTTATATAAATCTTGTTGATCAAAAAGAACCAACTCTTTCTTTAGTTGAAAATGAAGAGGCAAAATATAATGTCAAGAAATCTATAAGTAAAAAACAAAACTCTAGTATTATTTTAAAACCAAGTGAAAAAGAGTATTCTAGTCATAAAGAATTTTTAAAAAAAGAACTTAAAAAAAATTATTTTTAATTTTTTTCATACAATCTTTGAAAGTCAATAGATTTCTCGAGACTTATTTGTTTAAATCCAGATTTTTCAAAAATATATATAAGTAAATTTCTAATATCTGGATAGACAGCACCTGGTATGTTTACTAAAATAATCTTTTCTAATTCTTTCTTATCTTCTATTTTATCTTCAACATTTATAAGCGTAGAATAAACCACAGAAACATTGATACTATTTTCATCTAGTTTTTCAGAAATTAATTTTAGATTCACGTCAATCTCAAAAATGTTTGCTTTTATATTTTTGCTTTTTATATCAAAATTAATTTTATAATTTTTTATATTTTTCTCTAATAGAAAATATGATTTAGAGTTTGGAATTTTAAAATCGATGTTTTTAACGTATTTACCAACTATATTATACTTCATTATCTTTATCTTTATTCTTTTCTAAAATTTCACCTTCTATAAAATCATCCTTACTTGTTTTTATAGGAATATTTTTCTTTAAAAAAAAATTAATTATTATTTTACGCGTTGGTGGAAATAATAATATAAAACCTATGGTATCAGTAATAAATCCTGGCGTTATTAATAACATAGCGGCCAAAGCTATTGACGCACCCGAAATTAGCTCGAAGAGAGGTATTTTATTTTTATATAGATTGTAAATACCAGATCTCAAGGTATTCAAACCCTCAATTTTTGCTAAATATATTCCAATGAAAGCTGTGGCAAAAATTAGCGAAACAGTTGTTAAAGCACCTATATTTTGACCAATTTTGATCATAACATATATTTCAATGGCAGGTACTGCTACCAAAAACAACAATATTGTGTTCATTTGTCATTTTGAAAGTTATATTAATAATATATATTTAGCAAATAATGAGTAATAGTTTTGGATATTTAGATATTATACTTTTAGCAATGATCGCTGGATTCATCATTCTAAGATTAAGAAACATTCTTGGAAGAAGAACCGGAAATCAAGATAAAGTACTTACAGAATATGATGAAAAAAAATTTGAAAAATTTAAAGAAGGTTTAACAAAGAAACAAAATAACAAGTCAACAGAATTTGATCCCTCAGAAAGAAAACAATTTTTAAAAGGTGCAGAAATAGCTTACGAAACTATCATTACAGCTTTTTCAAAAGGCGATAAAAAAAGTTTAAAAACTTTATTAACAAAAAATATGACCGATAACTTTAACTCTGCCATTGAAGAGAGAGATTCCAAAAAAATCAAATCCGAAATAACTTTTGTAGGCATTAAATCATCTACTATAGAAAAATTTGATAAAACAGCAGAAGCACTTTTTTTTACAGTTAAATTTGTAAGCGAAATTATCTCAGTGAAAAAAAATGCAGATAATAAGATTATAGAGGGAGATCCAGATAAAGTTAAAACTGTAATCGACCACTGGAAGTTTACAAAAAAAATATCGAGTGCAAACCCCAATTGGTACCTAGCAGAAATTAAAAGTAGTTGATTAAAAAAGATTTATCAAAACAAGATAAAGAAGACTGGCAAGATTTTATAGATAATCACTCCCCAATCCCAAATAAAGATGGTCTTCGTGATCAAAAAAATAATGCAGTAAGGAAATTTAAATTTGATTTTCACGGGTATACAATTGCTGGGGCAAATAAAAAAATTAATGAAATAATCAATTCTTGTTATGAAAAAGGTGTTTCGGAAATCTTAATTATAACTGGGAAAGGAATTCATTCTAAATCCAAAATGAATGTTTATGCTTCAAAAGAATTAAGCACGTTAAAAAATACTATACCTGATTTTTTAAAAACAAATCCTGATTTAAATTCAAAAATAGATAAAATTAAACAAGCTGATAAAGACTTAGGCGGATCAGGCGCAATATTAATTAAGCTTAAGAAATCTATAAAATAAACTTAGATAAATCAGTATCTTTTACAAGATCACCGAGATTTTTTACAACATAATCTTTATCGATTTTAATTTTTTGTCCAGCTTTATCAGAAGCCGTAAAACTAATTTCATCTAGAACTTTTTCTATTATTGTGTGCAATCTTCTTGCACCAATATTTTCAACTGTTGAATTTATTTCTGTCGAAAGTTTTGCCAACATATCTATTCCATCATCGGAGAACTCTAAATCAACGTCTTCAGTTTTTAACAAAGCTTTATACTGCTTAATTAAACTATTATCTGGCTCTTTTAAAATTCTTTTAAAATCTTCTTCGGTCAGTGCATTTAATTCAACTCTTATAGGCAGACGACCTTGTAATTCAGGAAGAAGATCAGACGGCTTAGCTAACTGAAATGCTCCAGAAGCAATAAATAAAACGTGGTCAGTTTTTACAGGTCCATATTTTGTATTAACAGTAGTACCTTCGATCAGAGGTAGAAGATCCCTTTGGACACCTTCCCTTGAAACATCTCCGCCAACTCTATCACTTCGAGCAGACACTTTGTCTATCTCATCTAAGAATACAATTCCATTATTTTCGGTAGAGTCCTTGGCTTCTTTAATGATTTTATCTTGTTCAATCATTTTATCCGACTCTTGTGCTATTAAGATTTCATGTGACTCCTTAACAGTCATTTTCTTTTTTTTCCCTTTAGGACCCATAGATTTTCCGAGCATCTCTCCTAAATTTACCATCCCAATATTTGCACCAGGCATCCCAGGAATTTCAAAAGATGGCATACCACCAGATGTTTCATTAACCTCAATTTCTATTTCATTTTTGTCCAAATCGCCTGATCTTAGTCTTTTTCTAAAACTCTCTCTTGTAGCTAGGCTTGCTTTTTTACCAACCAAAGAATCCAAAACCTTCTCCTCAGCTGATAGTTGAGCTTTTGCATGAACCTCTTTCCTCTTCTTTTCTCTTTCCATGGCAATAGCTATTTCAATTAAATCTCTGATAATCTGTTCAACATCCCTTCCAACGTACCCTACTTCTGTAAACCTAGTGGCCTCTACTTTTATGAAGGGAGCCTGGGCTAATTTTGAAAGTCTTCTTGAAATTTCTGTTTTACCAACTCCAGTTGGCCCAATCATTAAAATATTCTTTGGAAGAACTTCATCTTTCATCTCATCAGACAGCGCTTGTCTTCTCCAACGATTTCTTAAAGCCACGGCAACTGCTCTTTTAGCTTGCCCTTGTCCTATAACATACCTGTCAAGTTCAGAAACAATTTCCCTTGGAGACAAAGCACTTACTTTAGAGCTTTCTTTTTTTGACCCGTCTTTTACAATTTTTAGGCTTGGTGTTTTTGAAACCATATTAAACTTTCTCAATTGTAACGTTGTTATTTGTAAATACACAGATTTCAGAAGCAACTTTTAATGACTTTTTTGCAATCTCTTCCGCCGACATATCTGTACTTATTAAAACTTTAGCAGCAGCTAAAGCATAATTTCCTCCAGAACCAATTCCTATAATTCCATCCTCAGGCTCCAAAACATCTCCAGTTCCAGAAATAATAAAACTTTTCTCTTTATCGGCCACTGCCATTAATGCTTCTAATCTTCTTAAATATTTATCTGTGCGCCAGTCTTTTGCAAGCTCAACCGCTGCTCTTGTAAGGTTACCTGCGTGTTTTTCTAATTTTGCTTCAAGTCTTTCAAAAAGAGTTAGGGCATCTGCCGTAGAACCGGCAAATCCTGCAATCACATTTCTTTTCTCAATCTTTCTTACTTTCTTTGCTTTACTTTTTAAAACAGTATTTCCTAAGCTAACTTGGCCGTCTCCTGCCACAATGGTTTGATTTCCCTTTCTAATAAGGACTATTGTAGTTCCATGCCAATTTTGATTTGTGTTCATATTTGTTACTAATGTGGAGATTGAAATCAAATCTTCAAGAGCTCATTTTGGCATTTATTGCTAAAATGCAAATTTAGCTATATATCTTAATAGAATTTTCAAAATTATGAGTAGAAAAGCTAAAATTCAAAGAAAAACAAAAGAAACAAACATTTCCGTTGAAGTGAACCTAGATGGTAAAGGAAAATATCAAATCAAGACCAAAATAGGTTTTTTAGATCATATGCTTGAGCAACTTTCAAAGCACTCATTAATAGATATTAAGATTACTGCAACAGGTGACACACATATAGATTTGCACCATACGACCGAAGATACTGGAATAGCTGTGGGTGAGGCAATAAAAAAAGCAGCTGGAAATTTAAAAGGGATAAAGAGATATTCAACAACTCATATTCCTATGGACGAAACGCTCACGCGCGTTTCTTTGGATATTTCAAACAGACCTTATCTAATCTGGAATGTAGATCTAAAAGTTGAAAAACTTGGGGAAATGGATACCGAGCTTTTTAAGGAATGGTTTCAGGCTTTTTCTCAGTCTGCAGGAATTACTTTGCACATAGAAAATATCTATGGCGACAACAGTCATCATAAGATTGAGTCCTGTTTTAAGGCTTTAGCGAGATCACTTAAGGAGGCACTGGAAATTGACAAAAGAGTCAAAAATTCAATACCTTCCACAAAGGGATCTATTTAAAATTGGTTAAAATATTTCCAGCTATAGATATTAAAGATAAAAAATGCGTAAGGTTAATTAAAGGGAATTTTGAAAATAAAACTGAATATTTAACCTTACCAATAGATCAAGCAAAAAAATTTAAAGATTATGGTTTTAAAAATTTACATATTATTGATCTAGATGGCGCTTTATTAGGCAAAGCAATTAATATAGAAACTGTTCAAGAAATAGTAAATAAATATGATTTTGAAGTCGAGATAGGCGGAGGCATAAGAACTTTCGAAAGTATAAAAAAATATATTGATATTGGTGCAGAAAAAGTAATTTTGGGTAGTGCTGCAATTAAAAATAAAGAATTTTTGAAAGAAGCATGTAAAAAATTTAAAAAAAAAATTGCATTAGCTTTAGACTCTAAGGGCGGCAACCTCTCAGTTTCAGGCTGGAAAGAAGAACTTAATATAAAAACTTTAGATTTTCTAAAGGATATAAATAATTTTGGCGTAAGTAGATTGATATATACTGACATTGATAGAGATGGCACTAAGACTAGCCCCAACTTCGATCAAACCGTTAAGATTGCAGAAATTTCAAATTGTCCTGTGATTATCTCCGGAGGAGTTTCTTCAATAAATGATATTAAAAAAGCAAAAGAGTTAAGCAATAAAAATATAGAGGGTGTAATAGTTGGCAAAGCAATTTATGATGGCGATGTTAAGCTTGATGAACTAGCCAAGGAAGTTTATGTATAAAAAGAGAATTATACCCTGTTTAGATATTAAAAATGGAAGAGTAGTCAAAGGTATCAACTTTGTAAACTTAACTGATGCTGGTGACCCTGCGGAACAAGCAAAATTTTATAGTGAAAATGGAGCAGATGAGATTTGTTTTTTAGATATTACTGCCTCAAATGAAAATAGAGATATTATTTTAGATATTGTCAAGAAAACATCCGAGAATTGTTTTGTTCCTCTTACAGTAGGAGGCGGAGTACGAACCATAAATGATATTTCAAATCTTTTGAATTCGGGAGCAGACAAGGTCTCGATAAATACTGCCGCAGTAAATAACCCAAGTATAGTAAAAGAAGGCGCTAAAAAATTTGGATCACAATGTATTGTAATTGCAATTGATGCAAAAAAAGTTGATGAAAATAAATGGGAGGTTTTCACTCATGGAGGTAGAAATTCATCGGGAAAGGATGCAATTAAATTCGCAAAACAAATGGAAGAGAAAGGAGCTGGAGAGATACTTTTAACTTCAATGGATAGAGATGGTACAAAAAAAGGATATGATTTGGAATTAACTAAAAAAATCTCAAATTTAGTGAATATTCCAGTTATTGCTTCTGGAGGAGTTGGAAATATGGAACATTTGTACGAAGGCCTCAAAACCGGAGAAGCTAGCGCAGTTCTAGCTGCATCAATATTCCATTTTGGGGAATATTCTATTCAAGATGCAAAAAAATATTTAGACTCGAAAGGAATTCCTGTAAGAATTTAGAAATGCTTAAAACTTTAGAAGAATTAATCGCAACTATACGTAAAAGAAAAGATGCTTCAGTTAAAACATCTTACACAAATAAATTATTAAATGATAAAAAATTAATTGTTGAAAAAGTTAATGAGGAAATATTAGAATTAATAGAATCGATCCAAAAAAACTCAAATAAAGTACATGAAGCAGCAGATGTTTTATATCATTTAATGGTACTTTTAGAGGCAAATAATATTAAAATCGAAGATGTAATGGATGAATTAAAAAAAAGGAAAAAAAATAATAAATGACATACGATAAAAATAATATTTTTGCAAAAATCCTTAGAGGTGAAATACCTTGCAAAAAAATTTACGAGAATGACTTCGTTCTTTCATTTCATGATGTAAATCCGCAAAGAAAAATACATGCTTTGGTTGTTCCTAAGGGATCATATATAGATTTAGATGATTTTATTAAAAACGCAAAAGAAAAGGAAATAGTAGAATTTTTCAAAGCCATACCTCATGTTGCAAAAATCCTAAAAATTTCAAATATAGATGGTGGTTATAGAACTTTAGCTAATATAGGCAGTAATGGTGGGCAAGAGGTTCCGCATCTTCATTTTCACATTTTTGGTGGTGAAAAAATTGGCAAAATGGTCTCTTAATTTACCGTAGGAATATCAAAAAACCTTTTGCTTAATTCCGGATTATTTCTAATTTTTAAAATTTTAAAAATTATTTTGTTATTGCTAAGATTTATCAAATCCCATCCAGCTAAGTTATAGTTTTCTTTATTAAAATAGAATGTTATTTCACCTTTTCCTTCAATTAAACTTTTAATTAAAAATAAATCATCCTTTTTTTCTATATTTCCATTTGATATCAACTCTATTAATTCTTTCTTGTTTAGAAGTTCTGAAAAATAAGATTTTGAAAGGGGATAATTATAAATTTTTTGATATCTTTTATGGTAAATAACTAATTTATCTTTGTTTACAATTATTTCTTTTTTATTTTTATCCTCGTATTTGCATTTAAAATAGTAAGGTCTTTTTAAAAAACAAACTCCCGTTTCCTCAATATTATTTGATATTTGGATAAAATTAAATTCTACATTCTCAATTCTATCAATACTTTGAATAATATTCTTTTTTTCTTCTGCTTTTAAACTTGGAAAATTAATTATTATAGTGAGAATTAATATTATTTTTATAAATCTTAATCTTAGCAAAAATTATAGAACCTCTCTTTTTCCGACATGATTTGCTTTACTAACGAGGCCATTTTCCTCCATTTTCTCGATTATTCTTGCAGCTCTATTATATCCAATTTGAAGTTTTCTTTGTAAAAAACTTGTTGATGCTTTTTTTTCAGTTTTAATAATTTTAAGAGCCGTCTCATACAATTCGTCTTCCTCACCATCTGGCACCAATTCTTCACTGTTATCTTTTTGTTTTGTAACAATATCCTCAATGTAATCTGGATTTCCTTGTGCTCTTATGTGACTTGTGATTTTTTCTATTTCATTTTCTGAAACGTACGGTCCATGAATTCTAAATATTTTGTTCGCCGATGACATGAAAAGCATATCGCCTTTTCCTAGCAGTTGCTCAGCACCTTGCTCTCCAAGAATAGTTTTACTATCAATCTTTGAACTAACTTGAAAAGATATTCTTGTTGGAAAATTTGCTTTGATAGTTCCCGTTATAACATCTACACTTGGTCTTTGCGTTGCCATTATAATATGTATACCCGCGGCTCTTGCCATTGCAGACAATTTCTGAACGTAACTTTCTATTTCTTTTCCAGAGACAAGCATCAGATCGGACATCTCATCAACTGCCACAACAATATATGGCATTTTAAGTTTATGTTTTTGATTATAACCATCGATATTTCGCACTCCCTCCGAGCTCATCAACCTATATCTATTTTCCATCTCTTTGACCGTCCAACTTAATGCAGAAGTAGCTTTGGTAGCATCTGTAATAACTGGTGTGAGCAAATGAGGTATTCCTTCATAGCTTGAAAGTTCAAGCATTTTTGGATCTATTAGAATTAATTTACAAGTCTCTGGGCTGTGCCTATATAGTAGAGAAAGTATTATAGTATTAATACAAACAGATTTTCCTGAACCAGTTGTTCCAGCTACCAGCAAGTGAGGCATCGAAGCCAAATCCGCTATTAATGGTAATCCTGATATACTTTTTCCTAAAGTTATAGGAAGACTCGAGCTTTTTTTTTGGAAACTTTCATGCGAAATTATTTCTGATAAAATCACACTTTCTCTTCTGGGATTAGGTATTTCAATCCCAACAGTATTTTTCCCTGGTATTGCAGAGACTCTGGCTGACATCGAACTAGTATTTCTGGCTATATCATCTGATAAATTAACAATTTTTGAAACTTTAACACCTGGTGCTGGTTCAAATTCATATAACGAAACAACTGGTCCGTTATTAACTTTTTTAATTTTACCTTTTATTCCAAAATCTAATAGAATTTTTTCTATAAAATCTGAAGTCGGAAGTTTGGCGTCTGAATTCTGATTTAAAAAATTTGATTTTTTTTCAAGAAGATTAATAGATGGCAGCTTGTAATTACTCGATCTTTTTTCATCAGTTTTCTGAAATGAAAAAGATTGTTGTTTATTTAAACTTGATGAATCCTCATTTTTATCTAAATTATATTGTGTCTCAGCTACATCATTATTTGTTTCGCTAATGTCCACTTTATTAATAAATCTGTTAAAAAAATTAAAAAATGAAGAAGTGGTTTTTTTAACATTAATTCCAGAACTTAGAGTAAAGAATATTAAGAATAAAAATATTAATGTTAATTTAAAAAAATCTTTTTCAACTAAAGGAATATATTTGTAGATTAAATTGAACCCTTTTTCTCCAACAAATCCCGAATTACCGTGATATATCAACCAGAATGAATTATTGTTTACTATGTAAATCAATAAGCAACCACAAGCAATATAAGCAACAGTGTAAAAAAACTTATTTATAATTTTGTTAATCTTTTTATTTATTATTAGGCCAATACCCCATAACAATACGCTTATTCCTATAAAAAAGGATATTAGACCAAAACTCTGTAAAAAAATGTCCGAAATAGCGTTTGATAAAGATCCAAAGTAGTCTGTAAAAACTATTTTTTCACTATTTAAAATAAAACTTGGACTTTCAGGTGAATATTTTGTTAGGGAAAAAATAAAAAGGGATGAAACAATTACTAACAAAAAACCAGCTAATTCCGCCATTCTTCTTTTCAAAAAATTAATGGTTCCATCAAATATTTTGTTATTTATCTTCATTTATCGAATCACCTTATTTACTTTGTACCATTAATATAAAATTGATAAAGTTATTAAAATTTATGAAAAAACATAAAATATGCATTGTTGGCGATGGATTAAGTGGTTTAATCACTGCTCAAATTCTTAGTAAATTGGATGTTGAGATTCACATAATATCTAAAAAATCCCAGCACAAATTTGTTGATAATAGAACTACAGCAATTTCACCAAGTAATTTTAATTTTCTTTCAGAACATATTTTTAAAAAAAAAAGAAATATTTTTTATCAATGTAAAAAAGTTGAGCTTTATCATGAGAACAAAAATAATAATTTTAATAATTTTTTGAATTTTGAAAATTCTAAAAAAGGCTTGATGTTTATTGCAGAAAATAAAAAACTGAGAAATTTTTTAATAACTACTTTAAGACATAATAAAAAAATTAAAACATTAAAAGGGAATATTGAAAAAATTGATATTAAAAAAACAGCATTAACTTTTAAAGAAAAAAAAATATATTATGACATGATTTTATTGTGTGTAGGAAAAAATTATAAAATTGTTGAGAGTCTATTAGGCAAACGTTTAATTAAAGAGGATAAAAAAGAAATAGCTGTAACCACTACAGTAAAACATAATTTTAATCTTTCTGGCTCTAGACAATACTTTTTAAAAGAGGGGCCAATGGCATTGTTGCCAATTAATAAAAATCAATTCTCATTAATATGGAGTATGCATCAAAGTTTCAAAAGCTATAGCGATAATGATATTAGGAATTTAATCACATCAAAATTGAAAAGTATTTTTAAAAAAAAGGTTAATCTAAACCTTAGCAAAGTACAGAGATTTCCAATTTATTTTAAATTTAATAGAAATTTTTTCAAAAATAATATTTTTGCTATTGGTGATAGTGTTTACAACGTTTATCCAATTGCAGGTCAAGGATTTAATTTAGTTTTAAGGGATGTTGAAAATCTTTTTGAAAAAATTAAAGAAAATTTAAATTTAGGTTTGCAAATTAAGGACTCTTTGATTTTTAATAATTTATATTATGATAGAAAACCAGAAAACTTCCTTTATAGTATGGGCATTAATCTGACCCAGAAATTTTTTAGGTATAATAAATTCACAGCGCCAATTAAAAATGAAATATTAAAAGATCTCAATAGATTTGAATTTTTAAAAAAAATTGGATTAAAAATTGCAGACAGAGGAATTATAAACTAATCAAATTTAACATTTTTTAACTCCTCTTGCTTATCTGAAATCCTTGTTCTATAATATTTTTAATGCGGGAGTAGCTCAGTGGTAGAGCGAAACGTTGCCAACGTTTAGGCCGAGGGTTCAATTCCCTTCTCCCGCTCCAAAATGGGACAAATTGTTTATTTATAAAATTTTTTTTTGATTTAAAGTTTATATATGTCAGATCTTCACACAAAAAAATGTATACCTTGCGATGGAGGAATTCCCGGTTTTGATTTAACTGAAATTCATAAATATTTAAAAATGGTAGACGGTTGGGAAGTAAAGGCTGACGAGGACAAAGTGTATTACCTTATTAAAAATTTTAAATTTGAAAATTTTTTAGAAAGCCAAAATTTTGTAAATAAAGTTGGTGAAATAGCAGAAAAAGAAGGTCATCATCCTGACATATGGTTTGGATGGGGTTACGCTAAAATAAAAATTTTTACACACGCCATTAAAGGTTTGCATGAAAGTGATTTTGTTTTAGCAGCAAAAGTAGATAAAATTATTTAGAACTTCTAGCCTCTAAGTCTAACAATTTTTTTTTTAAAGTTGTGCCACCTTTTGCAGAAAAACCACCTATCTTACCGTCAGATCTTATTACTCTGTGGCAAGGAATTAAAATTACGTGCATATTTTCTCCGCAAACCTTTCCCACATATCTTGGTGAAATTCTAAGTTTTTTTGCGATTTCCCCATAAGTTCGTGTTTTGCCATTTCTTATTTTTTTCAATTCACCCCATATTTTTCTTTGTATTTTATTTCCACTAATCCTAATAGGAATTTTAAATTGTTCTTTTTTAGATTTAAAATAATTATTTAAATTTATACGAAGTTGTATTAAATTTTTTGATAATTTACCTTTTCGGGTTTCTTTGAGAAAATGAATTCTTGATATTTTATTGTTAATTTCTGTAGCGGAAATCCAGCCAAACTTGGACTTAAAAGAAATGGTATTTTGCATATAATCTATGTTATGAAAAAACTAAAAAAATATAAATGAATATATTTGCATTATCCTCAGGAAAGGGCCCAAGCGGCATAGCTATAATTAGAATATCAGGACCCCAGACACTTGATATTTGCAAATTGCTTACTTCTGAGAAAAACATTAAGTCTAACGAGATTAACCTTTGTAGATTTATTGATCCTAAAAACAAAAAGGTTATAGATCCAGAAGCGATACTTTTATGGTTTCCTAAACCAAATAGCTTTACAGGAGATGATTTGGCCGAGCTTCATATTCATGGAAGTAATGCAGTAATAAGCTATCTTTTAAGGGTCTTATCTGATCAGCAAAATTGTAGGCTGGCTGAGCCCGGAGAATTCACCAAAATAGCTTTCCAAAATAACAAAATAGATTTAGTTAAAGCTGAAAGTATTGGAGATTTAATACATGCTGAAACTGAGCTACAAAGGGAGCAAGCAGCAAATTTAGTCCAGGGTCATGCCTCAAAATATTATGAAAATTTGAGACAAAAATTAGTAAAGTCATTATCATATATAGAAGCCAAAATAGACTTTTCAGAAGATGATCTTCCCGGAAGTGTTTTAAAGGAAGTTCAGAGATCAATTAAAGTGGTACATGACGACATTAAACGAATTTTAGAAGATCAAAAAATTGGCGAGAAAATTAGAGACGGTTTCAGAATATCTATCATAGGAGATGTTAACGTTGGAAAGTCATCTTTATTAAATCTTCTTGCTAAAAGAGATGCTGCAATTGTTTCAGAGGAGGAGGGTACCACACGTGATGTAGTTGAAACTTATTTAAATATAGATGGATATCCTGTTATTTTGGCTGATACAGCGGGTATAAGAAAAGCTAAAAACAAGGTTGAAAAAGAGGGTATTAAAAGAGCTATAAAAAAAGCAAAAGAGGCTGATTTAACTTTAGTCATGATAGATGTATCAAAAAAAACAATTAACAAGGATGTTAAAAAATTAATTAATAAAGACTGTATATTAGTTTTTAATAAATCCGATTTAAGCAAAAAAACTCCAAAAAATGAATTTAAGAAGAATGATCAAATTTTAATATCGGTTAAAAATAGTAAAAACATCGACAGACTCATAAAGACAATAAAAGAGAAGCTAAGTAAAAAATTTATGAAAGCGAACAATATTTTAGTTACAAGAGAGAGGCATCGAGCAAAACTTAATGCAGCGTTAAAGGAAATAGAAAAATTTTTAAAGAAAGATCAAAAAAAAGAGATAGAGACAGCCGCAGAAGACCTTAGACTTGCCACAAGACATCTTGGAAGCATAGTAGGCAAGGTTGATGTGGAAGAAATACTGGGATCTATATTCCAGGACTTTTGTATCGGTAAATAACTCATCTTTGAGCTTGTAAAATCATATTTCATCGATACATTCTATAAATGAACAATAAAATGACCTTTGATGTGGCTGTAATAGGCGGTGGACACGCTGGATGTGAGGCTGCTGCAGCATCGGCCAGAATAGGCGTAAATACTGGTCTTTTTACACATAAAATAGAGACTATAGGTGAAATGTCGTGCAACCCGGCCATCGGAGGACTAGGCAAGGGTCACTTGGTTCGTGAAATTGATGCCTTGGATGGTGTCATGGGTGATGTAGCTGACAAATCAGGCATTCAGTTTAGATTGTTGAATAGAAGTAGAGGTCCTGCAGTCCGAGGACCACGAACTCAATCAGACAGAAAGCTTTACAAGAAATATATGCAGGAGTTATTGCTCAACTATGAAAATTTAGAGGTGATAGCTGATCCAGTTGTGAAGTTTATCTTCGAGAAAGACAAAATTAAAGGCTTCATTTGTCAAAGCGGAAAAGAGGTAGAGTGTAGTCAGCTCATTCTTACCACAGGAACTTTTTTAAATGGTTTAATACACATAGGGGAAAAACAGATACCAGCTGGCAGGTATGATGAAAAACCCTCTACAGGATTAAGTGAACAATTGGAAAAATTTAGCATCAAAATCGGAAGACTTAAAACCGGTACACCTCCACGGTTAGACGGTAGAACTATTAATTATAAAAATCTTGAAATGCAGCCAGCCGATGAGGAACCGTATTTTTTTTCATTTTTAACTACTAAAGCTATCAATAAACAAATTAGTTGTGGTATGACTTATACTAACGACACCGTACATAAAATTATAAGCGATAACATTTCAAGAAGCGCGATGTACTCTGGTAACATCAAAGGGGTAGGTCCAAGATACTGTCCGTCCATCGAAGATAAAATTGTTAAATTTAAGGAAAAACAAAAACATCAAATTTTTTTAGAGCCTGAAGGTCTAGAGGATCATACAGTTTATCCAAATGGCATTTCGACCTCCCTACCAGAGGACGTTCAGCTTCAAATATTAGCTAAAATTAAGGGTCTGGAAGACGTCAAAATGGTAAGAGCAGGATACGCAATAGAGTATGATTATGTGGATCCAAGGGAGCTAAAAGCGAGTCTAGAAGCCAAAAAAATAGGCTCTCTTTTCTTAGCCGGTCAAATTAACGGCACAACAGGTTATGAGGAGGCAGCAGCCCAAGGATTGATAGCCGGAATTAATGCCGCGCTAAAAATTAAAAAAGGAGATGAGTTTATTTTAGACAGATCGAGCTCATACATTGGGGTGATGATAGATGATCTTATCACGAAGGGTGTTTCTGAACCTTACAGGATGTTTACGTCTCGAGCTGAATACCGATTGTCATTGAGGGCAGATAATGCAGATCAAAGGCTCACATCTTTAGGTATAAAAATAAATTTGGTCAAAAATAAACGAAAAAAATTATTTAATGAGAAAAGAAAAAAAATTAATGCTCTTGAAATGTCTTTATCTAATAAATTTATAACACCAAATGCTGCCGCAAAGTATTCAATTAAAATTGCCATGGATGGGGTGAAAAGAACAGGATTAGAGATTTTAGGTATGAAAAATATCAAACTGGATCATGTTAGAAATATTTGGGCTGATATACCCCAATATGGACGATCAATTGATGAACAGGTTGAATTAAATGCCCACTATGCAGGCTACTTACCCAAACAAGAAAGTGATATCAAAACATTTAAAAAAGATGAAGGCTTGTTGATACCTGCTGGAATTGATTATGATTCTTTTAGCGGCTTGTCAAATGAAGTTAAGTCCAAATTAAAACTGATTAGACCTAAGACCCTTGGACAAGCTCTTAGGATAGATGGAGTTACTCCAGCAGCAGCCACAATATTATTAGTAGCAATAAAAAAGACTAAATTTAAGGTTCCAGCCTAGAATCCCCATGAAATATGGTGAATATCAAGCTGAAACAAAATCGTTTTTAGCTAAAAATCTTAATTTTAATGATAAAAAGATAAATCTTATTGAAATATTTGTGGAAGAGGTTTTAAATTATAATCAAAAGTATAATTTAATCTCACGAAGCTCCGAAAAGGACATTTGGAACAGACACGTCATGGATTCCGCCCAACTTATTAAGCATATTGATCATAATAATTTTAATAGCTTAGCCGATTTAGGTACTGGAGCAGGTTTTCCTGGAATTATACTGTCTATTTTTTATAGTGATATTTTAACGTTTCACGTGAAACTTTATGAAAAATCAAAGGTTAAAGTTAAATTTGTTAAATCCATAATAGATAAGTTAGGTCTTAAACATGTCATTTTATATGATAATGATTATCAATCTCATATATTAGATTCAGACTACATAGTTGCTAGAGCATTCAAGAAATTGCCTGAAATGTTAAGAATTTCACGTGAAACCGCAAAAAAACCTCATAAACTGATTGTTATGCTTGGAAAGAGTGCACAGGATGAATTAAATAAAGCTTCAAAGGGTATAATTTATAAGTATAAGCTAGTACCTAGCATCACAGAGAGTGATTCAAAAATACTCTTAGTCGATGCTATAAAATAAATTGTGGCTGGATCTATAATATCAGTGATAAATCAAAAAGGAGGAGTCGGAAAAACTACGACTGTTATAAACCTAGCTACAGCTTTAGCAAAAAAAGGAAAAAAAATCTTAGTAATCGATCTGGATCCCCAAGGCAATGCCACGACTGGTTTAGGCAAGTCAAATAATGATGAAGAGAAAAGCATCTACAATGTCCTTATAAGCAAGATATCAGCCCAAAGTGCAATTCAAGAAAGTAGTGTGCCCGGCCTCGACCTTATTGGATCAAATGTGAACCTTTCTGGGTTAGAGGTTGAAACAGCAAATGATGCCAATAGAGCCTTCTTATTAAAAGAAATTTTAACTAAAGAGAAAGAGTCATATTTTAAAAAGTACGAAAATATTTTTATCGACTGCCCTCCTTCTTTGAGCTTGCTAACAGTTATGTCTTTGGTTTCAGCAGATGAGCTACTAATACCTCTCCAAACTGAATTTTTTGCATTAGAAGGAATCACACAATTGGTTAAAACAATCGATAGAATAAAGATTAATCTTAACCCAGGACTTGGGATTCGAGGGGTTTTATTAACCATGTTTGATAAACGAAATAAGCTATCCTCGCAGGTAGACTTTGAAGCGAGGAAGCATTTTAAAAATAAAGTTTACAAAACTGTTGTGCCAAGAAATGTTAGGCTATCAGAAGCCCCGTCCCATGGCATGCCTTGTCTTATTTATGATAAAAATTGTTCTGGCAGCAAGTCCTATATTAGTCTAGCCGAAGAATTCATAAATCAACGAGATCAGTCAATGGGGAGTGCAGCATGAGTGCAGCTAAAAAAGGTTTGGGTAGAGGCCTATCGGCACTATTCGGAGAAATTGATAAAAATAATATTTCAAACGAAGCACAAAAAAATAAAATTCCTATCGCAGACCTAGATCGAAACAAATATCAGCCAAGAACGATATTTGATGAAGAAAAACTAAATGAACTAAGCGCTTCAATTAAAGAGAATGGAGTTATACAGCCTATTGCCGTTCGTCCAAGCAAGTATCAACCAGGTAAGTTCGAGATCGTTGCTGGTGAAAGGAGATGGTTGGCTGCTCAAAGAGCTGGTTTGAACGATGTGCCAGTTTTTATTCTAGATATAGACGATCAAAAAAGCCTTGAGATTGCTATAGTTGAAAATGTACAGAGAGAAGGTTTAAATGTAATTGAAGAGGCAAATGGTTATCAAAGACTCACAAAAGAATTTGGCTACGATCATGACAAAATAGCAAAATTTATGTCTAAAAGTAGAAGCCATATCAGTAATACTTTAAGGCTTCTGACTTTGCCAAAAGATATAATTGGATTGCTCGAAGAGGGCAAATTAACCGCTGGACAGGCAAGACCTTTAATTGGGATGCCGAATGCTTCAGAAGTAGCGGAAAATATAGTAAAAAAGAAGGTAGCCGCAAGGGAAGTAGAACTAATTGCCAGAAAAAGTAGCAAAAACAAAATTAAAAAATCTGAAGATCCGAACATTTCATTCATTAGAAACGAATTGGAGAGCAGACTAGGTTTAAGCGTTGAGGTGGTAAATAAAAAAAATAATTCAGGCAAGATTATTATTAAATATAATTCACTTGAACAATTTGATGCTATTTCAAAATTACTTAAGCGTTAGTTTCAGCCAAATTACAAAGTTCAATTAATAATTTTTTAATCAGGATATTACTAAGAGAATTAAATTTAGTTTTAATAACCACTTCTGTTTCAAGAACAATTTTCATCGCTTGTTCCAATTTTTTAATATTCCATAATCTTAACTGCTTTTTTATAATAGGCTTATCTTTCCAAAATATTCTTGGTCTTATGTTGTCTATGGCAATATCAACATCTTTTTTTTCATCAATTGATCTCTTTAATTCCATAAGCTTATGAATTCTATTAGTCAAAATTCCGATGTAAAAATAAACTTTTTCATTTTGAAGGGAAATATTACCCAAATTTTTGTTTAAACCTGCTTTATTTGCCTCCAAACTGCAATCCCTTAAATTAACAAAGTCTAAATTAATTGCATTATTCATTAATTTGTAAACTTTTTCAGGTTCAATTTTTTTATTTAAAAACAAACCCTTTATTTTTTCAATCTCATGGCTAATTGCATTTCTATCTGACCCAGAATTTTTAACAATCACATTAATAAGTTCTTGGTTTAAACCTTGGTAATCTTTTAATTTGTCCCTTAAATATATTGATAAAGTTTTTTCATTATCCTGATAGCAGGGAACTACAGCTAAATTTTTCTCTTTTTCAAAGTAAGATCTTAATGAAGATTTTTTATCTAAATTCTCAGAAAATAAAAAAATTTTAACATCTTTTTTTTCATCTTTTATTATTTCAAAAATCTTATTTTTAATTTTTTCTGAACAATCGTTAATTAAAATAATTTTTTTACTGCTAAAAAGTGATGTATTTGAAATTTGTTCATCAAGCAAATTAGGATTTTTAATTATATCATTTGAATGTATTGAAATTTTTTCATAATCTTTATTAAAATTTTTAATAAAACCTTTAAAATCATCTTTTAGGCCTATGTTCTCGCCGTAAAATAAAACTGCATAGTAATTATCAAGCATTGAAATATTTTTTTCTATTATGTAGCTTTTAAGTATCATTTCGTAATGCTAAACTCAGTTCATTTAATATTTGCTTTGCAATTAAACTAGAAATATTTTCAATAATTTTCTTTTCATTATTAATAGTATCAGAATAATTATTAGATGGTTTAAAGTTTTGCGTATTTTCAATTTTCTTTGAGTAAACTACTCTGTTATTCATATTCTCTTTTATCTCTATCATATAATTCAAAGTAATTTGGTATTCTAGAATCTTTGCAGAAGCACTTTTATTCGAAACTCTTACATTTTTTTCAGCATCAACATTTAATGTAAATTTTCCAGTTTTATCTCTATTTATTGCTAATTTATTTATTAAGATCTGTGCGGTCCTTTTATCTCCGCTCACCTCAATATTACTAAAACTCATTTGCCCAACTTGGTTTTTATCAAAAAGTGGTTTGTAATTACACTCAGATAAAAATACTAAAAAGAGAATTAGTAATAAATTTTTTTTTTGGAAGCTTGAAAATTTCATTTAATTATGAAGTTAATAACTTTATTTTTTACAAATATACTTTTTATAATTTTTTTATTTATTAAATTTTTCTTTATATTTTCAATATTTTTTGCTTTAGCAACAACTTCTTTTTCCTCAATGTTTTTAATTGTTGATAATAACCCTCTTTTTTTTCCATTTATTTGTATAACAAAAGTTACATTTTTTTCTTCAAGAAGTGATTTGTCAAAAGCTGGCCATTCATTACTATGGTAAAAATTTTTACCCTCTAGTTCAAACAAACATTCAGATGCAATATGAGGAACAAAAGGCATTAAAATTTTCATTATTTTAGCCTGAGTATTTCTTAAGCATTCTGAGCTTATATTCTTTGCTATTGAGTCATTCATTAAATGTGTTAGTTCATAAAAATTTGCTACAGCTACGTTTAAATGGAACTTTTCAATTAAGTTTGTAATTTTAAATAAGTATTTGTTAAATTTAGAAATAAAATCTTTCTCCTCATCTTTAATAACTTTATCATTTTTTCTTTCTATAATTCTTTTATTTATTCCCCATAACTTTTGTATAAATTTGTGAGCACTTGAAACTCCCTCGTTTGACCATTGGATATCCCGTTCCGGAGGACTATCAGATAACATAAACCAGCGAATGGCATCAGCTCCATAAATTTTTATCATACTTTCAGGATCAATAACGTTTTTCTTGGATTTTGACATCGCTTCAGGGGGGCCAATTATTATTTTTGCCTTGTCAATTTTTTTTGTTTCTTCTGGGGTTAACCATTCACCTTTTTCATTTTTATACGTTTCATGACATACCATTCCCTGAGTGAAGAGTCCTTTGAATGGTTCCTTAATCTTTATTTTACTATTACATAAACCAATAGCTCTCATAAAAAACCTTGAGTAAAGCAAATGCAAAATTGCATGTTCGACCCCGCCAATATATTGATCTACTGGCATCCAATAATCTAAAGAGCTTTCGTCATATGGTTTATCCTTCAATTTTGGTGAACAAAATCTTATAAAATACCAGGAAGAATCAACAAAAGTGTCCAGAGTATCCGTTTCTCTAATAGCGTCTTCTCCTGTTTTTTTGTGTTTTGTTTTTTTCCAATTAGGGTGATTTTCTAATGGATTACCTTTTGAATTCAAATTTACATCATTCGGTAATCTTATTGGGAGTTCATTTTTATCTACCGGAACTACGCTTCCATCTTTGAGGTAAATCATAGGTATAGGACATCCCCAGTACCTTTGTCTAGATATTCCCCAATCTTTTAATCTAAATGTTATTTTTTTGTTTCCTATATTTTTATTTTCTATTTCTTTGATAATTTTTTCTTTTGCTTTATCAATTGTTAAATCATTTAAAAAATCAGAATTTACTATTTCGCCATCGCCCGTATAAGCTTTTTTCATTTTGTTATTAGTTTTCGTATCTTTATTTTTTACAACAGGTATAATTTCAATACCGTACTTTGTTGCAAAATCAAAATCCCTCTGATCATGAGCGGGACATCCAAAAATTGCACCAGTTCCGTAGTCCATCAAAATAAAATTTGCAATATAAACAGGTATAGTTTTTTTAATAAAAGGATGTTGAGCCTTAAGCCCAGTTTCAAATCCTAGTTTTTCAGCATTTGCAATTGCTTCCTCAGTAGTTCCTACTTGTGAACATTTTTTCCTAAATTCAATAAAATTTTTTTGGTTTTCAAAATCTTTGCATAATGGATGATCTGCGGAAATAGCCAAAAAAGTCGCGCCAAATATAGTATCTGGACGCGTGGTAAATATTCTTACCTTTTTATTTTTTTCAAGGATATCAAAATCTATTTCGCAACCTGTTGATTTTCCGATCCAATTTTTTTGCATTAATTTAACTTTTTCCGGCCATTCTACTAGGGTGTCCAAATCTTCTAGAAGATCATTTGAAAATTTTGAAATGTTAAAAAACCATTGTGAAAGTTTTTTTCTTTCCACAATTGCATTTGATCTCCACCCTCTTCCGTTAATTACTTGTTCGTTGGCTAAAACAGTCTCGTCTATTGGGTCCCAGTTAACATAAGTCTCTTTTCTAACAACCAAACCTTTATTATAAAAATCAATGAATAGTTCTTGCTGATGTTTATAGTATTCTTCATCACAAGTAGAAATTTCTAAATCCCAATCAATAGATAAGCCCAAAGACTGTAGCTGCTTTTTCATAACTGCAATATTTTTTTGCGTCCAAACTTTAGGGCTTAATTTATTTTCTCTGGCCGCATTTTCTGCAGGCATACCAAAAGAGTCCCAGCCCATAGGATGTAAAACATTGAAACCATTCATAGACTTATATCTTGCGATTACATCGCCTATGGCATAATTTCTAACATGTCCCATATGAATTTTTCCAGATGGGTAAGGAAACATTTCTAGACAATAAAATTTTTTTTGTTTCTTATCTTTTTTTTGAATATTTTTTTTCTCAGACCAAAAATCTTGCCATTTTTTATCTATTTTTTGAATATCAATCGATGCCATTAAATACTGAGATTTTGGGTTTAATCCTAGTCTTTATCTTTTTCTTTACCAAATCCTAAGAACCCCTTCTTTTTCTTTTTTTCTTTATTTTTCGTTTTATTTTTCTTTTTACCTGTTTTTTCTAAAAGAGCTGCTTTTTGTATAATTGCAGTTCTTATCTCACCTTCTAATTTTGAAGAAATTTTTTTAATTACACATTCTGTAGATTGTCTGCATGTTTTTTTGTGAATTATAATTTTAACACTGTCAGCTCTGACCTCGCTTGATAAAAAACGTATTGTAAACTTTAAAGATTCATTTGAGGATCTGGTATCTGTGTACCAGTCTGTAATGATAGTTCCTCCTGAGTAATCAACAGTTGTAAGTGGCATAAAATCGATTACATCAAACGCTGCACGCCACATTGGATTGGAAGTACTAAATTCATAGTTAGTGGATCCCAAACCTTTTCCTAAATTTTTTAAAGATATCCCTCTGCCTTCTTCAATATTTTTTTTTGCCCTTTCTTGCCCTCTAACCGGAGTATCTCTAGCAGATTGTGGATCCCAACCTCCACAAGACATAAGCAAAAAAGAGATCAAAATTGTAATTAGTAAATTTGATAAAATTCTTAAAAAATTTCTCATTTGATAATAGATTTATAGTCTTTTAATAACAAAATTTAAATCGAGTTAAAATTTGATAGTTTTAAAATCAATCATTAGTAGAAATGTCCTATTTGTTAAGAAAATCAATGTTTATTAACATGTTGCATATATATCACAAGAGATAAAAAAAACTACATTTACCTGATTTTTATAAGGCTTTATGCGGTTTTTTGGTTAAATTTGCACCATTAAGTTAAATGTTTAATTTAATAATAACAATAAACAAAGGAAGAAAAATGAACACATTAAGAAAAATGGCTTATTCTATCCTTGCTTCAGCTTTTGTATTTGCAAATGCAAACGCGGGCGAACTGTCAGTTACAGGTTCAGCTAAAGCTACGTATACAATTTTGTCTACAGGTAGCTCTACAGCTGGTGCAGGTGACTCAGCAGGTAAAGGAATAGGTATAGCTAACGAGTTTACTCTTGGCGCAAGCGGCGAGCTTGACAACGGGTTTACTTGGTCGATGAATCAAGATATCGACGGCGCAACTGTCCAAGACGATAAATCAATCGTTATTGGTATGGGTGGTCTAGGTTCTGTAAAAATCAACGTATCTGATGGTGGACTACAAAAGAACTTTAGTTCTTCACAATCAGTTTACGGCACACCAGTAGATAATGGTGAAGGCGGAACATATACTGACTCAGCAGATACTGGAACAATGAACTCTTTTAGATACACTACTCCAAGTGGTTTACCTTTAGATATCAGTGCATCAGTACAATACGCACCGGGAACTGGTCAGAACGACGTTGCATCATCTAACTCAGGTGGTACAATCGACGCTTCTGGTTACGACAGTGCAACGGAATATGCAGTTAGCTTGTCTCCAATTGAAGGTTTAGAAGTAGGTGCATCTTACTTTAATCCAGAAGATGACAACGGAACATCTCAAGAAGCAGAAGGTGGCGCATACTATGCTACTTACTCTATGGGAGCGTTTAGTCTTGGTTATGGTAAATCATACATGGCTGCATCATTAAACCCAGCAGACTCAGATTCAACAGAAGCACATGACAACACGCAGATGTCAGTTGCATTCAACGTAAATGATGCTTTATCAGTATCTTTCGAAGACATCGAATCTGAACAACAAAATCAAACATCAACAAGCGATGTAACTATGGATGTACAATCAATCCAAGCTACATACACTGTTGCAGGAGTGACATTAGCAGTCTCTACAGAAGACTATGATAATCACGACTACACAGCTGGTGCTGAGATGACTGAAACTAACTTTGCAATGACAATTGCGTTTTAATTACAGTTAGAAATTATTTTAAAAAAGCCGGCGAATTATCGCCGGCTTTTTTTTTGCCTCAGATAATAAAGCGATTCCATGACATTTAAGGATTTTAAGTTTCATAAGATTTTCTGATCTTATTCCACCTAAAGCAACAAAATAACTGTTATACTTTTCTGTTAGAAGATTAAATTTTGTAATTCCATAAAAAGTTTTTTTGTTTTTATAGTCAGTTTTAAAAAGCCTAGACAAAATAATCGTTTTACAACCTTGCTTTAATTTAGTGCTGATCTCACCGAAGTTATGTGCCGAACCAATTATTTTAAATTGTTTTGCATTGGTTCTATTTTTATGAGGCATTTCCTTATTATGGGATGATAAATATACGCCACTAGCACCTAATTTTAAGGCTAAAGATAGATCATTTTGGATAAAAAAATCGATATGTTTTTTTTTACATTTCCTTATAAATTTATTTATTTCACTGATCTTTTCGTTTTTACCATTATTTCTGTAAATTAGGTTAAATTTATCATTTATTTTAATAATGTTTAAATTTATAGAGCTTAAATTATCTATATAAATGTAGTATTTATTTTTTTTGATAAACATTTTATGTCTATTGTATTAGAAAGGTTAAATAAAGTTCAAGCTGATATTTCTCAGAGAAATAATAATCCTAATCCATCAACTAAGATCATTGCTGTTACCAAAACATTTGAATTAGATCATGTAAAACCTTTAATAAATCATGGACATATTCACTTTGGAGAAAACAAAGTACAGGAAGCTACAAATAAGTGGAAAGAAACTAAAAAGCTTAATGCCAAAATAAAACTACATATGTTGGGCAAACTACAAACTAATAAAGTTAAAAGTGCTGTGGAAATATTTGATTATATTCACTCCTTAGATAATAAAAAATTGGCAGACACTATAAAAAAATATGAAAACCAAATGGGAAAAAAATTATTTCATTTTATTCAGGTTAATTTTGCAGATGAAAAACAAAAATCTGGTATTTTGCCTTCAGATGCAGTTTCTTTTTACGGATATTGTAAAAATGAAATTCATTTAAATGTAATTGGTTTAATGTGTTTTCCTCCTTTTGGTAAAGACCCGACAAGTTTTTTTAAACTAGCTTATGATTTGAATAATAAACTTGAACTCAAAGAACTTAGTATGGGCATGTCTAATGACTATCTAAAGGCTATTAATTTTGGAAGCACTTTTGTTAGAATTGGAAGCGCTCTTTTTGGTGAAAGAAAAATTTAATTTATTATAATTCTAGTTTTCTTTCTTATATGAGGTAAAATTTTAAGAAAGTCTTTTTTTTGGATTGCTATGCACCCTTTTGTAGATTTAAAACTTTTGGAAGTTAAGTGTAAAAAAATCGCACTTCCTCTATGAGGAATTACAGGGTTTCTATTGTAGCTGATAACTAGAACTAGATCGTAGGAATTTTTTTTTAAAAAAAGTTTTTCAGCGCTTCCATTAAATGGAAACCTAATTAGTCTGTTGTACTCTTTAAGACTTGGGTCATCGCACCAACCCATATTTTTTTTTATAGCTTTTTTTGAAATATATGTATTTAAATTTTTTATCCTATCTTTCCTATATAATAAAGTTTCAAATACAAATTTACCTACTGGAGTACAAAGGTCCCCTTCATTTTTTTTAATAGAAATACCCCTTTTACCTATAGCGCATTTTATCTTATAATGACCAAAGTATAAGTATTTGTTTTTTAAATAAATATGCATAATAATTCTTATAAAATAAAAGCAGCATTTTTGTGTAATGAAAATTTTAACAATTCAATTAATGAATTAAAACCTTTTTTAGGTTTTGTTTTAAACAAAATTAGTGCAGAAATAGACCCAAAATCAATAAATCTAAAAAATGAAGTTTTCATTGTAGATACTTCTTATATCCAAAAAATTTCGCTTGATAAAATTAATATACCAAAGATTTTAATATTAAAGCAAAATGAAAAAAATATTGTAAAAGATAAATTTGATTTGGCTTTAAAATTGCCACTCAATATTATTAATTTTAATCGTCAAGTTATAGATTTATCCCAAAAACATAAGTACGGTAAGAACTCCTTAATAAGCATAAAAAACTATATTTTAGATAAAAATATGAGAATTTTAAAATATGGAAATATTTCAATAAAAGTTACAGAAAAAGAAATGCATTTTATAGAAGAGTTAAACAATTGTTTAAAACCATTAAAAAGAGACTTTATTCTCAAAAATATTTGGGGATACTCATCCGAGACAGACACCCACACAGTAGAGACTCATATTTATAGATTAAGACAGAAAATCAAAAATCAGTTTAATGATGAAAATTTTATAAAACATACAAAAGAAGGATATTCACTTTGAGGAAACGCAATATTTTTGCAAAAGATCTTTATTCAAAAAAATATCAGAAAAGAGTTGTTAGACCTAAAAAAGGCAAGGGAAGTTACAATAGAAAGAAACTTAAGAAAGTCTAGCACCAATTTTTTGAATAATTTTTGAAGACATTTCAGTACCTTTTTGTAAACTTTCTTTAAGAGATAGATTGTTTATATGGCCATGTAAAAAACCAGCCGCAAAGAGATCACCGGCCCCAGTTAAATCAATTATTTTTAAATTTTTTTGCACACCAAATTCAACTAACTCATCATTTTTTATGGCTATACTGCCTTTTTCGCCCCTAGTAATCACAATTAACTTTCTTATTTTTTTTGCAAATTCAATTACCTCATCAAAACTCTTAGCATCTAATAATGACAAAATTTCTTGCTCATTTGCAAAAGTTATATCTAGAGAATTTCTTACTAAATTTAAAAAGTTTGGTTTGTGTCTATCAACACAGAACTTATCAGACAGAGACATGGCTGTTTTATTTGAACTTTTAATTGCTTTTTCAAAAGCTTTCTTAGGATGTCCTTCGTCCCAAAGATACCCTTCAAAAAAAGTAATTTCACTTTTTTTAATTGCATCAATATCAATATCATTTTCATTTATTTTTCCCGCAATACCCAAGAATGTACACATGGTTCTCTCCGAGTCAGGAGTTATTAAAATTAGACATGTTCCAGTTGGAGTAGCTTCTGCTTTTTTTGAATAAAAAAACTTAACTTTTTCTTTTTTTAGACCCTGTTCATACTCATTTCCAAATTTATCATCATTAATTTTACCAATAAAACCGACTTCATTTTTAAGTTGCGAAAGCCCAACTACTGAGTTTGCAACTGACCCACCAGAGATAGTCTCTACAATTTTTAATTTTGAGGATAGTAATTTAAATTCATTTTCATCAACTAACTTCATAGTGCTTTTTGTAAGATTATTTTCTTTTAAAAAATTATCATCAACCTTGCAGATTACATCTATAATTGCATTTCCAATTCCTAAAACTTTCATATCATGCCTTTTTTGTTTTTATAGGTCGTTTTCTTTTAGGATAACAAGTAGTACAGATTTTACAAGTAACACCATAACATTCTCTAGCTTTACAATATTCTCTCCCATAATAAATAATTTGAAGATGAAGCTTGGTCCATGATTTTTTAGGAAATAATCTTTTCAGATCTTTTTCAGTTTGAATTACATTTTTGCCATTAGTTAGACCCCATCTTTGTGCTAAACGATGAATGTGTGTATCAACTGGGAAAGCGGGTATTCCAAATTTTTGAGACATTATTACACTAGCAGTTTTGTGTCCTACTCCATGTAAATTCTCTAAATCTCTAAAATTTTTAGGAACCTTAGCGTTGTGCTTCTTTATTAATTGTTTAGATAATAAATAAACACTTTTGGCTTTATTTCTAAAAAGCCCAATACTCTTAATTAGTCTTTCTATTTTTTTTCTTCCTAATTTTACAAAATGTTCAGGTTTATAATATTTCTTATAAATTTCTTTTGTTACATTATTTACATTCAAATCAGTAGTTTGAGCTGATAATGCAACTGATACTAATAGAGTAAATGTATTTTTGTGTTTTAATGGAATCGGTGTTTTTGGATAAATTTTATTTAAAATCTGTAAAACTATCTTAGCTCTATTTGTTCGGCTCATTGTTTTAAATTTATTTAAAATTCAAAACATTTCTCATTGAGTATAAACCTGGTTTTTTATTTATTAACCATTTGGCAGCTGTTAAAGCACCTTCAGAATATAGAGCTCTATCGAAGGACTCATGATTTAAAGTAACAATTTCTTTACCGCTGGAGAATTTTACTTCGTGTTCTCCTACAACTTGTCCTTTTCGAATAGAATTAAAATTAATTTTTTTTCCAAAAGGAAAAGATTTTTTATTTAAGTATTTTTTACCTATAATTTTACTTAATTTTTTGTCTTTTCCAATTGCAATACCTTTGCCCAACATTAAAGCTGTTCCTGATGGATGATCTTTCTTATATTTATGATGGACTTCATGAACTTTACTTAAAAAATTATTACCCAGGGACCTTGATGTTATCTCAGTCAAATAAACAAGTAAATTTACTCCAAGGCTCATATTGCCAGCTTTAAGTATAGGTATTTTTTTAGAATATTTTTTTATCAATTTTTCATCTTTTCTTGAAAAACCCGTTGTTCCAATGACTACTCTTTTTTTCAATTTCGATGCAATTTTTAGTATTTCCAAAGTACATTTTGGTTCTGTAAAATCTATAATTACGTTTGCATTTCTAAATGCATTTTTTGAATTTAATTGTGGACTTAAACCAGATATTTTTTTCTTTTTATTAAGAATTCTATTTTCTGTAACAGAAACAAGCTTAAAATTTTTGTTTTTTTTACATGACTTTATTAGCTGTTGTCCCATTTTTCCAAGATATCCAGTAATAGTTAAATTAATCTTTTTCATCTAATTTTTCCAAAACTTTTTTGCTTTATCGAAAAAAGTTTTTATCAATGGGTTAGACTTAGTATCCTCCAGATTTTTAAATTCTGAAAGAAGTTCTTTTTGTCTTTTAGATAATGACGTAGGAACTTCAGTTATGATCCTGATGTACAAATCTCCCGATATATTTCTTCTCAAAATAGGCATACCTTTTCCTCTTAGTCTTAACTGTTTACCAGCTTGAGTTCCAGATGGAATTTTGATTTTTGTTTTACCACCATCAATTGAAGGAACTTCAACCGTTGTACCTAATGCTGCATCAGCAATAGAAATTG
Organism: Pelagibacteraceae bacterium AG-426-I15; assembly: GCA_003213135.1. GTDB lineage: Bacteria > Pseudomonadota > Alphaproteobacteria > Pelagibacterales > Pelagibacteraceae > Anoxypelagibacter. The sequence continues at coordinate 89,031 of QCNT01000001.1, forward strand.
GTAATTCATAAAAAAGGTTTTCCTCTGACCTTTTAAATATATTATGAGTTTCAACTGAAACAAACAAATATAGATCTCCGTTGCTACCACCCCTGCTGCCCGCCTCACCTTTTCCAGCTAACCTTATCCTTGTTCCATCATCAACTCCTTTTGGAATTTTTACTGAGACAGATTCGTTAGATTGTGTTTTTCCAATCCCACTACAATTATCACAAGGGTTAGTTATTTTTTCACCTTCTCCCCCACATTCTGGACATGTCTGTTGTATTGTAAAAAAACCTTGGCTAGATCTCACCTTTCCTTGTCCATTGCAGTAGTTGCATGAAGACGGTTTTGATCCAGGTTTAGCACCAGTGCCACTGCAGGTTTTGCATTTTTTGTAAGTTGTGTAGTCTATTTTTTTTTCTGTTCCTGTGAATGCATCATGTAATTCAATAGACAAATCATACCTAAGATCATTTCCTCTGTTATTTGATCTTCTTCTTGATCTTCCAGAGCTAAATCCAAAATCACCTAAGTCTCCAAAAACATCTTCAAAAATATCTGAAAAAGAAGATGAAAAATCAAAATTACCAAAACCACCTTGTCCACCTCCACCTTGGAAAGCGGCATGACCAAATTGATCGTAACTAGCTTTTCTTTTGTCATCAGAAAGTACGTGGTAAGCTTCGCTGGCCTCTTTAAATTTTTCCTCTGCACCTTTATCACCTTTATTTTTATCGGGATGAAATTTAAGTGCTAATTTCCTGTAGGCTTTTTTTATTTCCTCTTTTTTCGCTGATTTATTTACACCCAAGACTTCATAATAATCTCTTTTTGACATAAGAAGTTTTACTCCTGCTGATTAGTCTTAGGCTCTTTTTTCTTTATCGTCTTTTGGGTCTACAACTTCTGCATCAACAACATTATCTTTATCTTTTTCTTTATTATCTTTAGCATTTTTATTATCTTGATCTTTGTTATTAGGCTTTTGTTGGCTTTTATAAACTGCTTCTCCTAATTTCATTGATGCTTGAATTAAGGCTTGTGTTTTTTTCTTAACTTCCTCGTTGTCTGTTCCTTTCAAAGAATTCCTAAGATCCGACACAGATGTTTCTATAGCTTTTTTCTCAGTCTCAGTTATTTTAGAACCATGCTCTTTTAAATTTTTTTCAGTAGCATGAATTATTGTATCTGCTTGGTTTCTTGCATCTACAGCTTCTCTTTTTTTCTTGTCAGACTCTTTATTAGCCTCAGCTTCTTTGACCATATTTTTAATCTCTTCATCTGATAAGCCACCAGATGCCTGAATTTGAATTTTCTGCTCTTTGCCAGTGCCTTTATCTTTAGCAGATACGTTCACGATACCATTGGCATCTATATCGAATGTTACTTCAATTTGGGGAACACCTCTTGGCGCTGGGGCAATTCCAACAAGTTCAAAATTACCTAAAATTTTATTATCTGAAGCCATTTCTCTTTCGCCTTGCAATACTCTTATAGATACAGCTGGCTGATTATCTTCTGCTGTTGAAAACACCTGACTTTTCTTAGTTGGTATAGTTGTATTCTTATCAATCAATTTAGTTGAAACACCACCAAGCGTTTCAATACCTAATGACAAAGGAGTTACATCCAATAATAATACATCTTTAACATCACCCTGTAGCACTCCGGCTTGTATAGCTGCGCCCATTGCTACAACTTCATCAGGATTAACACTTTTGTTTGGATCCTTTCCAAAAAAGTTCTTAACCGTTTCTACAATTTTTGGCATCCTTGTCATTCCACCTACAAGAACAACTTCATTAATTTCCGCTGCTGAAAAACCAGAGTCTTTCAAAGCTGTTTTGCAAGGCTCAAAAGTTCTTTCAATTAAATTTTCAACTAACGCTTCAAGTTTAGCTCTAGTAAATTTAAGGTTTATATGCTTTGGCCCTGTTTTATCTGCGGTAATAAATGGAAGATTAATCTCAGTCTGTGTTGCAGCAGACAATTCTATTTTAGCTTTTTCTGCTGATTCTTTTAGCCTTTGCAGTGCTAGCTTGTCTGTTTTTAAATCGATCCCATTATCTTTTTTAAATTCTGATACTAAGTAATCAACAATAGCATCATCAAAATCTTCTCCACCTAAAAATGTGTCACCATTTGTGGATTTTACCTCAAAAACTCCGTCACCAATTTCTAATATTGAGACATCGAAAGTTCCACCTCCCAAATCATAGACAGCAATTTTTTTTCCACCTTTTTTATCTAACCCATATGCCAGTGATGCAGCAGTTGGCTCATTAATAATTCTTAAAACCTCTAAACCAGCAATTTTTCCAGCATCTTTTGTTGCTTGTCTTTGGGCATCATTAAAGTAGGCCGGTACCGTTATTACTGCTTTAGTAACAGGTTGTCCTAAATGCTTTTCAGCTGTTTCTTTCATTTTTTGAAGAATAAAAGCTGATATTTGAGATGGCGAATATTTTTTTCCTTTTGCCTCTAACCAAGCATCATTTTTATCTGACTTAACAATTTTAAACGGAACTTTCTCTACATCTTTTTTAACTGATTGATCATCAAAAGTTCTTCCAATTAATCTTTTAGCCGCAAAAATTGTATCGCTAGGATTTGTTACTGCTTGTCTTTTAGCTGGTTGTCCTACAAGTTTTTCATCTTTTTCCAGAAAAGCAACTACTGATGGGGTAGTTCTCTGTCCCTCTGCATTTTCTATAACTTTAGCTTGTTTCCCATCCATTATTGCAACGCAGGAGTTTGTAGTACCTAAATCTATTCCAATTACTCTACTCATAATATTTTATATATGGGTGTTATTTGAGTTTCTACAAGTCCAAATTTAATAATTTTTTTCATTTTTTTTCCTTGTTTTCCTTATCTTTTTCCCCAGTTTTTTTTGATACTGCTACCATGGATGGTCTCAGGAGTCTTTCACCAAACATATAACCCGGCTGTATTTCTTGAACAATTGTTCCTTGTTCTACTTTACCATCAACTATTTCCATCATAGCCTGGTGGAAATTGGGATCAAATTTTTTATTTAGCGCATCAATTTTTTCAATTTTATTTTTTTTAAAAATTGACAACAAATCTTTTTCAATAATTTCTATATTCTTTAAAAATTTATCAAGGTCTTTGTTATTTTTGAAAGCAGGGTCATTTTTTATTGAAAAATGCGCTCTCTGCAAATTATCTAATATAGATAAATTTTCTCTCGCAAAATTGAAGCCTCCAAAGTCTATTGCCTCTTTAATTTCTTTTTCGAATCTATTCCTTTGATTTTCTAATTCCGCAAGGGATCTAAGTAGCTTTTCTTCTGTATTTTTAAGTTTATCTTCAATACTTTCCTCTTTTTTTATATCTTTTTTTTCGTCCTTTTTTTCCATATCTAATTCTTTATCTTGATCGTTTAAATTATCCATAATTTATATATAGTAGCGATAAATTTGATTACCAGAGGGTTATGAATAAAATTACTAAAATTCTAATTGGAAGCAATAACAAGGGAAAATTCAAGGAGATAGCCGATCTTTTACCAAAAGGTATTAAAAAAAACTCTCCAACTCAATTCAGCCTTAAAAGCCCAGAGGAAACCGGAAACTCATTTATTGAAAACTCACAAATAAAGGCAAACTATTTTTCAGAAAAAACTAACATGGTTACTATTTCGGATGACTCAGGCCTCGAAGTAAATTGCCTTAATGGAAAGCCTGGCATTTTATCTGCAAGATGGGCAGAAGAATATGGCAGTTTCGACAATGCTATGGAAATAATATTAAAAGAAGTAGAAAAAGCAAACCGAAACGAAAAAATAAAAGATTATGGAGCTAAATTTATTTCTTGTTTAACTTTAAAATGGCCTAAAGGTGAAAAAATTTCTGAAATAGGCGAGATTGAAGGAACTATAACTACAAAAAAAGGAAAAAACGGATTTGGATACGATCCAATATTTATTCCAAAAGGATTTAATATCACATTTGCAGAAATGAATTACAAAGAAAAACTTTTAATAGATCACAGATTTATTGCATATAAAAAATTAGAAAAAAAAATTAAAAATTACTTTTAACAAATTTATTTTCATCCAACTTATAAATATTAAGATTTTGTATGACTTTATTTCCAGATATTAAAAATTTTCCAATTTTTCCTTTAATTTCATTCTTCATATTAAAATCCTTAACAGTATTAATTTTAATATTTTTTTTCCAAAGATAATATATCAAGCCAACGGAGTCGTAAGATAATATTGTGATTTTGTTTGGTTTATATTTATAGAGTTTATGAAATTTATCAGTAAATCTCTCCATATTTTTCAAATCTACAGAAGGGAAATAAAAATTTTTGATAGAACTCTCGTCTAATATACTATCGTCAAACCATTGATTAGCAGATATAATAAGAATCTCTTTTCCTAAAACATCAGTATATGCAAGTGATGTTAAAACACTCTTTAAACCACTTCCAAAATCTATAATAATTATGGAGTCAAAATTAACTTTTCCAAGAGTATGTTTTTGCTTAAGCAACTCTAGTTCCTTAGAATTTAATTCCGCTCCCGCGTTTTCTAATTGTTTGATTCTTGACTCTAAATTGATTTTTCTTTGTTTATAATTTGTTAATTTTTCTATTTGGCTTGTGAGTTTTTTGGGATCATTACTATATTTAAAAATTTTTTTGTTTTTAAAATTAATTAAACTTAAATTTTTTTCTACATGTTTGGCATAATCATTATTAGGATAAAGAATTATAGTCTTTTTTTTTTTATTTTTTTCAATAAATTTTTTTATAGCAATTAATTGAGACTCTAAATTTATGCCCATCATAATTACATTATTATTGAAATTTGAGTCTATATTTGAAAGTGATAAAAATATTAAATCATCAAAGCGATTTATTTCTTTAATGAATTCAGAGTCAACAGGTCCAACAACTATTTTTACTCCTTCTTTTCGAAACTCTTCACAAGCTTTTAGAATTTTTTCTTTATCTGAACCAGAGTCCTTTGGATAAACTCTAATAGATTTATCGCCTATATCATGTAAAGCTAAATTAACTGAATACAAAACAGTTTCACCCAAATCTTTAAATTCCCCTGAAAAGGGAGCTAAAACTCCTACTTTGAGCAGTGCATTATTTTTGTTTTCAACCGCTAGAACATAAGTGTTAAAAGAAATTAATAAATAAGATAAAACTATCTTAAAAAGATTTTTCATAATTTATGAATGATTTTCTACCAGGATTATACATTGTTTCAACGCCTATAGGCAATCTAGAGGATATTACATTAAGAGCTTTAAAAGTATTAAAAAATTCAGACCAAATTCTTTGTGAAGACACTAGAAGATCTCTTAAATTACTAAACTATTACGACATTAAAAAGAAGTTGGTCTCAAACCATAAATTTAATGAAAAAAATGTTGCAAATTCAGTTGTTGAGTTATTACAAAAAGGAAAAATCATATCAATAATTTCAGACGCAGGCACCCCCACACTTTCTGATCCAGGTCAAATATTAATTAAGGAGTGTATGAAAAAAAATATAAAAATATTTCCTATTCCTGGCGCTTCAGCGGTAACAACAGCTATTAGTGTATCAGGGTTTAATGACAAATACTTTTTTTATGGGTTTCTTCCAAAAAAAAGCAATGAAATAGAAAAAATTTGTAATGAGTTAAAAAATTACAATTACAGTATCGTTTTTTTTCTTCCTGTAATTAAATTTAATTTTTACTTAAAGTATTTTAAAAAATTTTTTTCGGGAAGAAAAATTTTTGTTGCTAGAGAAATGACAAAAATACACGAAACTTTTTATCGTCATAACCTTGAAAGTTTTGAGGGTTTAAAAACTAATGTAAAGGGCGAAATAACAGTTGTTTTATCAAAAAAAAATAGTAAGAAAACCAGAGATATAAATTTAGACAATGAAAAATTATCTGTTGAAATATTAAAATATTTAAAGAGATATTCTTTGAAAGATGTTGTAAAACTGATATCAGAGAAAAATGGAATACCAAAAAAAACAATTTATAAACTCTGTCTTAAACTTAAGAAAAAATGAAAAATTATTTTAATATTCTTTTTTTATTCTGTTTTTTAAATTCATGTGTAGGTAGTTCGTCGATAGGAATTTTCGGATCTGGTGTTAGCGTGGCGTATGACCCACGAACTGTAGGAATGCAAATCGATGACTCAATTATGCAAAAAAACTTAACAGCTAGGCTAGCTCTAACAGATAAAAAAAATCTAATTTATATAAGCACCAAAGTTTTAGATGGAAATATTTTTTTATCAGGAAAAGTAAATGAGCCTGAGGAAAAACTAAAAATAATAAAATTAGCATGGGAGACAAAAGGAGTACGATCAGTTAAAACTGCCATAACAATCAAAGGCGAAACAAATTTTAAAAACTCTGCTAAAGATGCTTTAATTACAACTCAGTTAAAAACTTCATTAATTTTCAGCAAAAATGTGAAAGCAACAAATTATAATATAGATACTATAAATGGAAAAATTTATATATTTGGGATTTCAATGACCGATGAGGAAAAGAGAAAAGTCGTCGAAGAGGCAAAAAATATCTACGGAGTTAAGGAAGTAATCCCAAGTATAATTCTTGTAGAAGATCTCAGTAGAAATAAAACTTAATTTTTTTTATTCTTATAATCTATTACCTCAGAGGAGTAAGCGGCTACAGATGCAAGGTTTAATATATCGTTTGGAGACGACCTTAATGGAGCAATTTCAATTGGCAATCCCAATCCAATTAAAAGGGGACCAATTGTTTTAGCACCGCCAATAGTTCTCATTAATTTTGTTGAAATCGCAGCGCTATGCAAAGCAGGCATTATCAAAATATTTGCATTACCCACTATTTTTGAAAAAGGATAAGTTTCTTTATACTTTGGATTTAAAGCAACATCTGGTTGCATCTCACCATCAAAATCGAAATCCACACTTTTATTTTTTAAAATTTCAATTGCCTCTCTAACGTGTTTTGTATTTCTTGAAGAAGGTTTACCAAAAGTCGAGTGAGATAAAAAAGCCACTTTAGGTTCAAATCCAAATAACTTAGCTACTCTTACACTTGATATTGCAATTTTAGTTAAATTTTCAGCTGTGGGAAAGTCATTTACCTGTGTGTCTGCAATGAATACAGTTTTTTTCGGCGTTATTAGCATATTAAGTCCGAATAAAATCTCACCAGTTCTAGCTTCAACTACTTTTTTAAGACTTTCAATTGATGCAGCATAATGTCTAATATTTCCAGTAACCATTGCGTCTGCATCACCACACTCAACCATTGAAGACCCCCATATAATTCTGTCATTTCTAATCAATCTATCAACATCTCTCTCCAACAAACCTTGTCTCTGTAATTTTGAATATAATTTTTTTGAGTATTTCTCTCTTTTATCTTTATCAGTAGAATTAACAATTTTTATCTTATAATTTTCATCTAAACCTATTTCCCTAAGTTGTTCTTGTACCCTTTTTTCATTTCCAATTACTATTGGGGTACCTAAGCGACTATTTTTAAAAGCTACTGCCGCTTTTAACATATTTTCATCTTCACCTTCTGCAAAGACAACTGTTTTAGGTCTTTTCTTAACTTGAGCATTAATTCCTTGCATTATACTCATAGAGGGATCAAGCCTGTTACTTAATTGATCTTTATATGTTTCAATATCTTTTATCTTTTTTCTTGCTACGCCAGTTTTCATTGCTGCTTGGGCAACCGCAGCAGGTATCCTGCTGATCAATCTTGGATCAAAAGTTGAAGGAATAATATACTCTTTACCGTAGTGAGGTCTTTCTCCGCCATAAGCATTAACCACTTCATCAGGAACCTCTTCTCTTGCGAGTGTTGCAATAGCTTTAGCAGCAGCTATCTTCATTTCATCATTAATTTCTTTTGCTCTCACATCAAGCGCGCCCCTAAATATATATGGAAATCCGATCAAATTATTAACCTGATTAGGATAGTCCGATCTTCCCGTTGCAACTATTGCATCAGATCTTACTTCGTCAACTAATTCTGGTTTAATCTCCGGATCAGGATTTGCACAGGCAAATATTATTGGATTTTTAGCCATAGATTTTACCATATCTTGGGTTAGAACATTCTTAGCTGACAATCCTAAAAAAACATCTGAACCTTTTATTGCATCTTTAAGATTTCTTAGTTTAGTTTCAACTGCATAAGCTGATTTAAATTGATCAATATTATCTCTGCCTTTATAGATCACGCCTTTTCGATCAAGCATAATTATATTTTGAGTTTTAATTCCAATACTTTTGAAAAGATTTGCACATGCAAGCGCTGAAGCCCCAGCACCATTTATAACTATTTTTACCTCTCCTGGTTTTTTATTAGAAATATCAAGAGCATTAATTAGTGCAGCAGATGTAATTATAGCAGTACCATGTTGGTCATCATGAAAAATAGGTATATCAAGAGTTTCTCTTAATTTTCTCTCAATAATAAAACAATCAGGCGCAGCAATATCTTCCAAATTAATACCCCCAAAACTATTTCCAATATTCTGAATACATTTAATTATTTCATCTGCATTTTTATTATCTATTTCAATGTCGATAGCATCAATATCTGCAAACCTTTTAAATAAAACAGCCTTTCCTTCCATAACAGGTTTAGATGCTAAAGCACCCAAATCCCCTAAACCTAAAATTGCTGAACCATTGCTTATCACAGCCACCAAGTTTCCTTTGCTTGTATATTCATAGGCTGCATCAGGGTTTTTAGAAATTTCTATAACTGGAACAGCAACCCCTGGAGAATATGCTAGGGAAAGGTCTCTTTTTGTAGTCAAAGATTTTGATGAGATAATCTCAATTTTGCCAGACTTTCCTCTATTATGAAAGTCTAATGCCTCTTTATCAGTGTAGTGATCAATTTTTGATTTTTTTGTCATTAAATTTTGAGTATGTAATATAAATGACATTAAATCACTAATAATTTTGGCTTAATTATGAATTTACTATCTTCAACATCAATTTTTAGTTTTTATACATTACTTAGTAGAATTTTAGGCTATTTGAGAGACATTATTATAGCTATTTTTCTTGGAACAAGTGTATATGCGGATGCTTTTTTTGTGGCTTTTAGACTTCCAAATACTTTTCGTAGATTATTTGCTGAAGGTACATTTAATGCAGCCTTTATTCCCAGCTATGCAGAAGAAAACTTAAAAAGCAAAGAAAGAGGGAAGAAATTTGCAGATGAAGTTTTTAACCTTCTTCTAATTTTTTTGATTGTCACAGTTTTGCTAATAGAAATATTTACTCCCTTTTTAGTTTATATAATAGCTCCAGGCTTTTACAATAATCCTGACAAATTTTCTCTAGCAGTAGAATTAACGAGGATTACATTTCCTTTTTTGCTTTTCGTGAGTTTGTCATCATTATTATCAGGAGTATTAAATACAAATAATAAGTTTGCCGCTGCTGCCGCTGCGCCAATTATTCTTAACATTATTTTGATTTTATCAATGATAATTTCTTTTTATTTAAAATTAAATTTTGCAAAGAATTTATCTATAGGCGTTACATTAGCAGGAATATTACAATTAATTATTCTTCTATTTTTTACAAAAAAATATTATTTCCCATCAATCATATTAAATTTTAGGATCAGAAATAGTCTTAAACGTTTCTTTAAAAAACTTTTACCCAGCATTTTTTCTTCTGGGGTAACCCAAATCAATATACTTATTGGGACTATAATAGCCTCATTTCAAACAGGCGCAGTATCTTATTTATATTATGCCGATAGAGTTTATCAAATTAATCTTGCAATTGCTGGCATAGCAGTTGGAACTGTAGCTTTACCAAGTTTAACAAAGAGTATTAAAAATAATGATAAAAATAAGGTTAATTTAATACAAAATAAATCAATTGAATTATCTTTATTATTATCACTTCCAGCCACGTTTGGACTTTTGATAGCATCAAATCAAATAGTGAATTCTTTATTTGGATATGGTTCTTTCAATGTATTAGATATTTCTAATACATCACTTGCACTTATTTATTTTGCGTTGGGCGTTCCAGCTTTTGCGTTAATTAAAGTTTTATCTAATTTTTATTTTGCAAGAGATAATACAAAATCACCCTTTTATATATCTTTTATAAGCATGATTTTGAATATTCTGATAAGTATTTCTTTTTTTAAAAAATATGGATTTATAATAATACCTATTGCCACTTCGATCTCAACCTGGGTAGCAGTATTAATTTATTTTTACTTATTAATAAACAGAAAAATTATTAGCTTCGAAAATAAAAACTTAATTAATTTTTTTAAAATTTCTTTAGCTGTATTCTTAATGTGCTTTTTCTTACATTTTGGTTTAGATTATTTTGAGGATAAGTTTAAATATGGTTATAATTTTAAATTAATTTATTTACTTATTGTGGTAAGTTTATCTGCAGGTATATATCTGTTAGCAGCAAATCTTTTAGGAGTGTTAAATTTAAAAAATTTTAAGTTAAAATGAAAAATAAAGAATTAACATTTTCTGGCGTTCAACCAACTGGAAATCTTCACTTAGGAAATTATTTAGGTGCAATGAAAAATTTTGTTAGTTTGCAAAATAAAATGCCTTGTATTTTTTGCGTTGTGGACTTACATGCAATAACAGTATTTAAAAATCCAAAAGAATTAAGAGAAAATATACTTGAAACAACAGCAGGTTTTATTGCTTGTGGCTTAGATTTTAATAAAAGTATAATCTTTAACCAATCCTCAGTAAGTGGGCACAGCGAACTAGCTTGGATACTTAATTGTGTTTCAAGAGTTGGTTGGATGAATCGAATGACACAATTCAAAGAAAAAGCTGGATCAAATAAAGAAAATGCAAGCGTAGGTCTTTATGTCTACCCAAATTTAATGGCAGCAGATATTTTGCTTTACAAAGCCACCCACGTTCCAGTCGGAGACGATCAAAAACAACATTTGGAATTAGCAAGAGATATTGCTCAAAAGTTTAATAATGATTTTCAAAGCAAAAATTTTTTCCCTTTACCAGAACCTTTAATACAGAAAAATCTTTCAAGGATTATGAGTCTACGAGATGGTAAAAAGAAAATGAGCAAATCTGAAGAATCAGAATATTCCAGAATTGATTTAAAAGATAGCGAAGATGAAATTAAAAAAAAAATAAAAAAAGCCAAAACCGATTCTTTGCCGATCCCCGAAAAACTATCAGAATTAATTAATAGACCTGAGGCCTTAAATCTTTTAAGTATATATTCTTTTCTAACTAATTCTAATTTAGAAACCACACTTAATTTAATGAAAGGTAAGGAATTCTCAAAATTCAAAAACGAATTATCAGATTTGATTATTTCAGTTGTTTGCCCTATTGGAAAAAAAATTGAAAATTTAAAAAAAGATAAGTCACATCTAATTAAAATATTGAATGAGGGAACTTCTAGAGCAAGTTTAATTGCAGAAAAAAACATAAAAGAAGTTAAGGAAATAGTAGGTTTTGTGTGACAAAATAATTAACGTTTTTTTTTCGCATATGATAAAATAAACTATGATACAAATTGAAAATACTCCAAATCCAAACGCTTTAAAATTTTTATCAACTAATAAAATTTCAGAGATTGGAACAAAAGAATTTCAAAAAACAAGAATTTCAGAAGTTGATAATAATTTTGTTAAAAGTCTTTTAAATATAACAGGAATAGAATTAATATTATTTTCAGATAATTTTTTAAGTGTAAAAAAAGAGGAAGATGCAAACTGGGAAAATATTAAACCATCAGTGATATCCTACCTAAATGACTATTTTCAAAAAAATAAAAAACCAATACTTCTTAAAAAAAACACAGAAGAGTCAAAAACTCATATTGATAAAAACAGCAATGAAACAATTAATCAAATTAATGATGTTTTGGAAACAAAAATTCGACCTGCTGTTGCAAAAGACGGCGGAGATATAAAATTTATATCTTTTGAGAAAGGGGTTGTAAAAGTTGAACTAAAAGGTAGTTGTTCGGGATGTCCAAGTTCGATGATGACATTAAAAAAAGGTGTTCAAAATTTGCTTAAACATTATGTAAAAGAGGTTACATCTGTAGAAGCAATATAGAACAAAAATGAAAAAAAATATTCCATATCGAGAACAATTAGTTGAATTGTCTAAACTCTATAAAATTCAAGAAATAAAAAATTATATAAATTCAAGAAAAAAACTTACGACCTCTCAAATTGAATTAATTTTGCTTAAAAACAAAGTTAGATTGCCAGAGCAGAGTTATAGTAAAAAAAAGGTTGCAGAGATACAATTTAAAGAGCAACTAGTTACAAATTTAATAGTAACTTGTTGTTTAATAGTTTTTCTAATCAGTTTGGTGAGTGTTAGGCCTTATATAAAAACAGTCACAAGCGAAATAAAATTTTCTTATGTAGCAAAAGAGTATAAGTCTAACCAAAAATTTTTATCAAATAAAAAAAATGATAATTTAAAAAACTCTGAAAAGGATAATAAAATTAGCCTTGATACTAGAATTACTTTGAATTTATTTGAAAATTTAAAATACGATCTTAAAAGCATTAGATTAGGAGCTAGTGTTAAACCAGTTTATCTTTCTAAGCTACCCCCTGATTTAAAAAACATTAAAAGCACGTCCAAAAGAAAAGATACTTTTATAAAAATAATTTTACCCTTAATCATTGATGAAAATAATAAAATTCTAGAAAATAGAAAAAAACTATTCAAAATTTTAAGCAAACCAGTAAATACAATGGGTGAAAAGCGTTGGTTGAAAAGACGTTTTGAAGATTATCAAGTAAAGAATGAGGACATTACCGAACTTAAATTAAGAATGGATATAATACCTGTTTCCTTAGCAATTTCCCAAGCAGCTAAAGAAAGTGGTTGGGGTACTTCTAGATTTGCTTTGCAAGGTAACGCAATGTTCGGTCAGTGGACATATGGAAAAGATGGAATTAAACCAAAAGATAGTGTTGGAACAGGACACAAAGTGTTAAAGTTCCCAATGTTGCGTTCATCTATAATGGCTTACCAAAAAAAACTTAAATACCCATAAAGCTTATGGAGAATTTAGAGAAGAAAGAGCAAATATAAGAGAAAAAAATAAAAAATTATCTGGTTTAGATTTGGTAAATTACCTAGAAAGCTATGCAGCAACAGGTAAAGATTATGTTAAAATTCTTACAAGCATTATTAATCAAAATAGTTTAACAGATTTTGATAATTCAAATTTAATGAATACTAACAGAGATAGCTCATTAACTTTATAAATTAGAAATTACAAATTGAATACCTAGCCATCGCCACTCCCCCGTACTTTTTCTTGAAGAGCAATTAATTCTTCCTCTTTCCGTAGTAAATTTTCCATCTAAAAATATTCTTAACTCATTATCGTTTATAAATTCTATTTTAGATTTTCTCCATTTATTTTCTTCGTTTGAATAACAGTTAATATTTTTAATATTTGGACCATCATCAAAAAAAACAACTTTAACATCTGGTGGATTATTTTTATCCCCTATATATTTTTCTTCTGGAATTATTTTCTTATAAGGCAAGGGAATAGTTCTAAGTAGATTTTTAAATCTTTTAATTTCTCCATATTTTTCATTAATAGGAAATCTTGGAAGTGTAAACTTGTCTTTTGTTAGATCCATAACTCCTGAATGCTGACCAAATGCATAATTAAAACCTAGATCTTTAACAATTTTTTTATAGGAGTTTTTATATTCACCAAAAGGATATGCAAAAAAATCCGTCGTATGATTTAGTTTATCCTTAAATAATTTAATTGATATTTCTATATCTTTTTTGATCTCAGTGTCAGATTTATCAACTAGATAATCGTGAGAGTGACTATGATTTCCAATATGAACAAAATCAAATTTTAAAATTTCTCTTAATTCGTCCCAATTCATATAACCGGGAGACCCAACAGTTTTAGTATTAACAAAAATAATGAATGGTATTTTCTGTTTTTTTAAAATTGGCCATGCATTTTTATAAAAAGACGAAAAACCATCATCAATTGTTAGTAAAATTTTCTTTTTATTATTTTTTTTATTTATAGCCTCTTTAAATTCAAGATAAGTAATAAATTTAAGATTTGAGTTTTTAATGGTTTCAATATGTAATTTAAAGTCCTCAAGCCTAATATTAGTTGAAGGATATTTATTTTCTTCAAAACGGTGGTACATTATTGACATGACCCCCAGATCTTCCGAACTGTTTGCCTTCGAAAAAGAATTGTTTAATGAAAGAAAAGAAACTATAAATAAAAAAATGATAAAAGATTTTCTAATAATAAGTTTCACAGGCAAAAATAATTTTATTGGTTTAAAAATTAATAGTAATTTTTTCATTAAAAGATTTCAAACAAATATTAAAGATAATAAATTAATTGTGAATAATATATTGCAATTTACCAAACAAAAAAAAGCCAAAATTGATAAAAATTTTTCGGTTATTGTTAATCTTGGCCCGGGTAGCTTCTCAGGAGTAAGGATTTCGTTAGCAATAGGCAAGGGAATTGAGATATCAAAGGGTGCAAATTTATATGGGTATAAAAATGTCAATTTAAGGGAACTAAATCGTAAAAATATCGAGTTATTAATTATGAAAAATTTAATAGAAAAAAGTTTGATTAAACCAGTATATATAAGTTAAATTAATAAAAATTTATGAGTAAAATTGAAGAAAAATGTAAAGAAAAGGGAGTTCGACTTACAGAGCAAAGAAAAGTTATAGCTAAAGTAATATCTGACTCCAAAGAGACATTTGGATCAAAAGATCATCCAGATGTTGACGAGCTTCATAAGAGGGCATCCTTAATTGATAAAAAAATAAGTATAGCTACAGTTTACAGAACTATAAAACTTTTTGAAGAGTCTGGAATTTTAATTAGACATGATTTCAAAGAAGGAAAATCTAGGTATGAACCTACAACAGATGAACATCACAATCATTTGATAGATATCAATACTGGAGATATAGTTGAGTTCGTCGATAAAGATGTAGAAGATCTCCAGAAAAAAATAGCAAATAAATTAGGATATAAATTGGTTGATCATAAACTTGAACTTTATGGATCAAAAATTAAAAAAAAATAGAAAATTGCAAAAAAATTTTTTCATCAAAACTTTCGGTTGTCAAATGAACGAATATGATAGCAATCGTATTGCAGACTTAGTAAAAACAATCGGATATAAAAAAACAGATAATTTAGAAAATACTGATTGTTATATTTTAAACACATGCCACATAAGAGAAAAAGCAACTGAAAAAGTTTATCACGATATAGGTAGACTTAAGAAAAAATATAGAAATAAAAAAAAGCCAATTGTGTTAGTCACAGGATGTGTTGCCCAAGCCGAAAATGAGGAAATGCTTAAAAGAGAAACTTATATCGATGCGGTAGTGGGTCCTCAATCTTATCAAAATATTCCTAAAATTTTGAAAAAAATAAATGATAATAAAAGAAAATTAAATTTTACAGATTTTGATGTAATTGAAAAATTTGATAAATTAAATTTGATTAAAAATCATGAATCTAAAATTTCATCTTTTATTACAATCCAGGAAGGTTGTGATAAATTCTGTAATTTCTGTGTAGTTCCCTATACAAGAGGAGCAGAATATTCTAGATCTTTAGATGAAATTTTAATTGAAGCCAGAGAATTAATTTTAAATGGAACGAAAGAAATTACATTGTTGGGTCAAAATGTTAATGCATACAGTTACAATAAAGGTAAAAAAATTCTAAGATTATCTGATATAATTAGAAGCTTAAGTAAAATTGAAGAATTAGAGAGAATTAGATATACGACTTCACACCCAAAGGATATGACGGATGATTTAATAGACTGTTATAAAGATGAAAAAAAACTTATGCCCTTTCTTCATTTACCTGCGCAAAGTGGTTCCAATACAATATTAAAAAAAATGAATCGTAAATACACTAAAGAGGAATATTTATTAATAGTAGAAAAAATGAGAAAAATTTCTCCCAACATACAGTTTTCTAGTGATTTTATAGTTGGTTACCCAGGTGAAACCGAAAAAGATTTTAAAGATACTGTAGATTTAGTTAAAAGGGTTGAATTTATTAACTCTTTTTCATTTATATACAATAAGAGACCTGGAACACCTGCTTCAAATTCAGTCTCTATTGAAAATAAAGTGCAAAAAGAAAGATTAATAATTCTTCAAAATTTGTTAGAGGATATTCAAAAAAATAAAAATAAAAAAAATGTAGGTAAATTAAAAAATATTTTAGTAGAAAATAAACTAAAAAACCAAAATAAATATTTTGGAAGAACGCCCGAATTAACCCCTGTAATTTTTGATGCAAACGAGCAAGACATCGGGAAAATTATTAAAATAGAAATAAAAGACTTCAATCAAAATTCTTTATTTGGATCAAAAATAAAAATAAACAAAGAGGTCGCCGCATAATGTTGGAGGCCAGAAATTTAGACAAACAAGTTCTGATCAAAAAAATAGACAATGAAACTCTGAGTATCAAAATATTTGATAATAAAATGTTGATGGCAGTAGTCGGTGAATTCAATAAAAACTTAATAGAACTAGAGAAATTAACAAAAACTAAACTCTTTTTCAGAGGAAATTCGATTACAGTAAAGGGAGATAAAAATTCAATTACAAACGTTTCTGAGTCTATAAAATATTTAGCTAATAAATTTCTAGTTACCAATTCCATAGAAAATGGTGATATAATTTCATCTATTAAAAATGATATGACATATTCAAACGAGAAAGATAAAAATAATATAAGACCATTAGGTCAGATAATCAAAACTCCTAAAAGGTCTGTTGTTCCAAGATCAAAAAAACAATCAGAATACCTGGAAGCTTTAATGAGAGAAAAAATAGTTGTATCCTTAGGGCCTGCAGGTACAGGAAAAAGTTATTTAGCAGTGTCAGTAGGTGTGAAAATGTTAATGGAAAAAAAAGTAGAAAGAGTTATTTTATCAAGACCAGCTGTAGAGGCCGGTGAAAAATTAGGTTTTCTACCTGGTGATATGAAAGATAAAGTAGATCCATATCTACGTCCTCTTTACGATGCATTATATGATTTGTTTGGATATGAAAAAATTCAAAAAAAAATTGAAACAGGAGAAATAGAAATAGCACCCTTGGCCTTCATGAGAGGAAGAACTTTAAAAAATTCTTTTGCAATATTAGATGAAGCTCAAAATGCTTCTTTAACTCAAATTAAAATGTTTCTTACAAGAATAGGAGAAAATTCTAAGCTTGTAGTAAATGGAGATCCATCACAAATTGATTTAATAAATAAAAATCATTCAGGTTTGCTAAAATCTCAATCGATTTTAAAGGGAGTAAAAGAAATCAAATTTATAGAATTTGACCATAATGATGTAGCAAGACATCCATTGGTTGCAAAAATAGTAGAGGCTTATCAAAAAAAAATTAATGATAAAAATTGATGTTTTTATTCAAGAAAAAAAGTGGAAAAAACATATCGTCAATCCGGAAAAATACTTAAAACAGCAAATCAATAAGATAAAAAATCTAATCCCGCTTATAAAGAACAAGAACATTAGCCTGTCAATTATGTTGTCAGGAAATAAAAATATTAAAAATCTCAATAAAAGATATAGATGCAAAAATAAAACAACAGATATTTTATCTTTCCCTTTTTATAAAAACAATGATTTAAAAAAAAAAATCAAAGTTAACAAGAATACGTATTTAGGCGATATAATTTTAAATTATTATAAAATTAAAAAATTACATAAAAAAATTTTTATAAATGAATTTAACAAACTTTGGGTTCATGGATTCTTGCATTTATTAGGTTACAAACATTATAAAAATAAAGATTATTATAAAATGAATAAATTAGAAAAAGAAATTTTAAGTAGGATCGGAAATACTAAATGATCAACTTTTTTAATAAGAGAATATTTATTTTATTTATTTTCCCAATTATTTTAGGTGGTATATCAGTTCTTAGCTTTCAACCTTTTAATGTTTTTTTATTAAATTTTCTGACTCTACCCGCATTATTTTACCTTATTTTGTACGTTAAAAAAAAATCTAAAAGTATTTATAGAAAAAAACCTTTTATTAAAAATTTATTTTATTTAGGCACCTCTTATGGATTTGGCTTTTTTTTCTTTGGATTGTACTGGATTATTTACTCAATGACTTTTGATGACCAATTTAAAATTTTCATCCCCTTTGGACTTTTTTTAATTCCACTTTTTTTGTCCGTTTTTTTTTCTATTCCAATTATTATCTGCGGCACATTAATTGAGGAAAAAATATCATCTATTCTTTTTATAAGCCTTGTTTTTGGATTTGCTGATTTTCTGAGAGGATTTATACTTACAGGATTTCCATGGAATTTATGGATTTATAGCTTATCGTCAAGCATAGAGAATTTACAGCTACTAGATAGTTTGGGTTTTCTTACTTTGAATTTAATCACCATCACAATTTTCTTTATTCCTTCGGTCATTTTTATGAAGAATTTTAGTAAATATTTTATATTAGGAATTTTTATTACAATATTATTTTCAAATTATTTTTATGGATCATTTAAAATAAATTCCTTTAATAAAAATACAAAGAGTTCAAATCAGACAATTAATTTCAAAATTGTTACAGCAGGTTTAAAATTATCTGAATTTAATGATCCAAAAAATGTGGCTTCAAAACTTATAAAAATGAGCGAACCTGAAAAAGAAAAAAATACAATTTTTGTTTGGCCCGAAGGTGCGTTTATGAGTGAATATTTTTTTAAAGTAAAAAAAAATGAAAAAATTAAAAAACTATTTAGAGATAATTTTTCAAAAAATCATTTAATAATATTGGGTGCAAGTACATTAAAAAAAAATACCTTAAAAGAAAAATATTTTAATAGTATGATAGTTGTTGATAATAACCTGAATATTGTTTCAAAATATGATAAAAAAAAACTTGTTCCTTTCGGAGAGTTTTTACCTCTTGAAAATCTTTTAAGTGGATTAGGTTTAAAAAAAATTACTCCTGGTTACTCATCATTTTCAAAAGGTGAAACAAAATCTTTATTAGAGTTTGATTTTAAAGAAATCAATTTAAAATTATTACCACTTGTATGTTATGAAATTATTTTTCATAATTTTATTGAGAAAAACAAAAATCAATTTGATTTAATAGTAAATATTTCTGAGGATGCGTGGTTTGGAGACAGCATCGGACCTCACCAACATTTTGCAAAAGCGATTTTTAGGTCTATAGAATCAAGAAAATTTTTAATAAGATCTGCAAATAAAGGAAAAAGCGTTTTCGTTGACCCTACCGGCAAAGTTATAAAGGTTTTACAACCAAACGAGTCTGGCAATATTGAGCTAGAAATACCAATTTTAGAAGATACGAACTATCAATACAAAAAAAGTTTGATATTTTTATTGCTTTTAATTACATATGTTCTTGCATTTTTTATTTTACGTAAATTAAAAATTTAATGAAATTTAATAATTATTTTTTTACAAGTGAGTCAGTTTCAGAAGGTCATCCAGATAAAGTATGTGATCGAATTTCTGATATGGTCGTAGATACTTATATATCAAAAGATCCTCAATCCAGAGTCGCTTGTGAAACACTCACAACAACTAATAGAGTCATTTTAGCTGGAGAAACTAGGGGCCCCGAAACTAAAAAAGAAGAATTGATTGAAAAAGTAAGAGGATGTATCAAAGATATAGGGTACGAACAAAAAGGATTTCATTGGAAGAATTGTAAAATAGATGTCCATCTTCATTCACAATCTTCTGATATAGCAATGGGAGTTGACTCTAAAGGAAACAAAGATGAAGGTGCAGGTGATCAAGGTATAATGTTTGGTTATGCATGTGACGAAACAGAAGTTTTAATGCCTGCCCCAATTTATTACTCACACAAAATTTTAGAATTAATGGCTTCAGATAGAAAAAAGGGAATTGCCGACAAATTAGAGCCAGATTCAAAAAGCCAAGTCACCATGAAATACGAGAATGGAAAACCAGTAAAAGTGACCTCGGTTGTAATTTCTACCCAACATTCCCCAGAAGTTGATCAATCACAGGTCAAGGAAATTGTCAGACCATATTTAGAAAAAGCAATTCCAAAAAGTTTGATTTCAGATTTAAAAGATGAAGAATTTTATGTAAACCCAACTGGCCAATTTATTATTGGAGGTCCCGATGGTGACACTGGTCTTACAGGAAGAAAAATTATTGTTGATACTTACGGAGGTGCGGCACCACATGGCGGAGGAGCTTTTTCTGGCAAAGACCCAAGTAAAGTTGATAGGTCAGCTGCATATGCTGCTAGATATGTTGCAAAAAACGTCGTAGCCTCAAAAATTGCAAAAAAATGTTTAATACAATTGTCTTATGCAATTGGAGTTTCAAAACCTTTATCAATTTTTGTTGATCTCTTCGATGGCGATGAAGAGAAAGCACAAGATGTTCAAAAATTAATTCAAGATAATTTTGATTTAAGTCCAAGAGGAATAAGAGAAATGCTATCGCTTAATAAACCTATATATGAGTGCACAGCAGCATATGGCCATTTCGGCAGAAAACCAGATTCAAAGGGCAGTTTTTCATGGGAAAAAACTGATAAAACAGGTATTTTTAAAAAGTAATTCTTGAAAAAGCTGAAATTTTAAATTAAAAACTAATTAAGTTATCTGGAATTACAAAATGGGCTTTTGCCCATTTTTTTTTAGGTGAAAGGAAAAAAATGCTTAATAGAGGTTTAGACAAACAAGAACTGCTAAGAGTTGTTGACGCTGTAGCGAATGAAAAATCAATTGACAAGGAACTAATCCTAAGCTCAATGGAATCTGCTATACAGAAGGCTGCATATAGTAAATTTGGAACTGAAAATGAAATTGAGGCACAAATAGACCGAAAAAGTGGAAGTATAAAAATTCAAAAAGTTTTAAAAATTGTAGACAATGTAGAAGATCCTGCAAGAGAAGTATTGCTTAAGGACATTGAATCAGAAAAAAAGAAAAATATTGATCTAAAAGTTGGAGACAAAATATATGAAGAGCTACCCCAAATTGATTTTGGAAGAATAGCGGCACAAAGTGCGAAACAAGTAATTTCTCAAAGAGTTAGAGAAGCTGAAAAAAATAGGCAATATGAAGACTTTAAAGATAAAAAAGGTCAAATATTGAGCGGAGTTATTAAAAGACAAGAGTACAGCAATGTAATAGTAGACTTAGGCAGAGCCGAAGGAATAATAAGAAAAGAAGAATTAATTCAAAGAGAAATACTTAAAAATGGAGACAGGGTTAAAGCTTATTGTTTCGATGTCAAACAAGACGTTAAAGCGCATCAAATATATTTATCTAGAGCCCACCCGCAATTTCTTGCTAAATTATTTTTTCAGGAAGTTCCAGAAATATACGACGGTATAATTGAGGTTAAATCAGTTTCAAGAGATCCGGGAAGTCGAGCTAAAATTTTAGTTTACTCTAAAGACTCGTCCCTAGATCCTGTAGGGGCCTGTGTGGGAATGAGGGGAAGCAGAGTTCAAACAGTAGTTAATGAATTACAGGGAGAAAAAATTGACATAATAAAATGGACTGAAGATTTACCAACATTAGTTGCAGAATCCTTATCTCCGGCTGAAATTCAGAAAGTTTTAATAGATGAACAAAATAAAAGAATCGAGGTTATTTTGGGAGAGGAAAATCTAAGTAAAGCAATTGGTAGAAGAGGGCAAAATGTAAGATTGGCATCAAAGTTGATAGGTTATGAAATTGATATTTTAACTGACAAGGAAGACTCAGAAAGAAGACAAATAGAATTTAAAGAAAAAACAGAAAATTTTGTCAAAAATTTAGAAGTAGACGAGACTTTAGGACAACTTTTGGTTTCAGAAAATTTTCAAAGTGTAGAGGAAATTGCCCAGTCAAAACCTGAAGATATTCATAAAATTGAAGGAATAGACGAAGCAACTGCTTCTGAATTAATATCTAGAGCAACAGAAAGCTTGGAAAAAGAAAAAATTGAAATATCAAAAAAACTTATAGATCTAGGTGTTGAAGACTCACTTATTAATTTAAAAGGAATGACACAAGGTATGCTTGTTGTTTTAGGTGAAAAAAATATCAAGAAGCTTAAAGATTTTGCAGACCTATCTTCCGATGAGTTGATAGGGGGTTTTGATGAAATAAAAGGCAAAAGAATAAGAATAAACGGTTATTTAGAAGATTTTGCCTTGTCAAAAGAGGAAGCAGATAATCTAATTATGGCAGCTAGAAATATCGTTTTTAAAAGTTAATTAAAATGGAAAAAAATAAAAATAAAAAAAAAACACTTACAATATCTGGAAATTTTGAAAAGAAAGCATCTACATTTCCAAACAAACAGCCTGGAAAAAAAACTTTTAATGTTTACAAAAAGAAGCCTCAAGGTAACTTTACTAAAAAGTTTGATCAAAATTTTACAAAACCTGCAGACAAACCAAATAAAAGAAATTTTTCGAGAAAGTTTGCTGAGCAGCAAGCTACAAAAAGATTTATTCATTCAGACGCCAAAGATACATTTAAACCAAAAACCAAGACAGATAAAAATAAAAATTTAGATCAAAAAAGAGAGTCTAAACTTACAATCTCCAGAGCAATGAATGTTGAAGAGTTCGAAATTAAACAAAGAAGTTTGGCTTCTGTGAAAAGAGCAAGACAAAAGGAAAAAAAATTAAAAAAAGATGATGTAAAAAAAGAGTTTAAAAAAGTAATAAGAGATGTAAACATACCTAACAAAATAACTATACAAGAACTGTCTAACAGAATGGCAGAACAATCTAGTGGAATAATAAAATTTCTATTAAATATGGGGGTACAGGCAACAATAAATCATACAATAGATAAGGATACTGCTGAATACATCGTCAAGGAGTTTGGTCATAACCCAGTTTTAGAAAAAACTCCTTCTATAAATCAGGAAATTAAAAAGCAAGAAGATAAAAAAAATCTTAAAACACGTCCACCTATAGTTACGATTATGGGCCACGTTGATCACGGTAAAACTTCTCTACTGGATTCATTAAGAAGTACAAATGTAGTTTCAGGAGAGCACGGAGGGATAACCCAACACATCGGTGCATACCAAGTCAAAGATAATAAAAATAAGCTGATAACTTTTATAGATACCCCAGGTCATGCAGCTTTTACCGAAATGAGAGCTAGAGGATCAAAACTTACAGATATAGTTGTTCTAGTAATTTCTGCAGAGGATGGTGTTAAACCACAAACTGTTGAAGCCATTCAGCATTCAAAGGCAGCAAAAGTTCCAATTATAGTTGCGATTAATAAATGTGATTTACCCAATACAAATATTGAAAAAATAAAAAATGAACTTATGCGTTATGAACTAATAGCTGAAAGTTTAAGCGGCGATACTTTATTTGTAGAGGTATCTGCAAAAACAAAAAAAAATTTAGATAAATTAAAAGAAACAATACTTCTTCAAGCTGATTTATTAGATCTAAAGGCTTCAGAAACTGGAAATGCAAAAGGTATAGTATTAGAAGCTAAAATAGATAAAGGCAAAGGACCCGTGGCTACAATCTTAGTTACCGATGGGGAATTAAGGAAAAGTAATTATTTTATTTGCGGAAGTACCTATGGAAAAATTCGAGCCATGATTGATTACAATGGCAAAACAATAGATAACGCTTATCCATCTTCTCCTGTAGAAATTCTTGGTTTAAACGAAAAGGCTCAAGCTGGAGATGAGTTTTTAGTAGTTTCAAGCGAAGATGAAGCAAGAAAAATTAGCGATTTTAAGAAAACGGGAATTAGTGAAAGTAAAAATTTAATATCACAAGATAAAACTAATATTTTTGATAAAGAAAATAAAAAAAAAGAGTTGAACATAATTTTAAAATCTGATGTTCAGGGGTCTAGTGAAGCTCTTAAGAGCGCCATAGAGAAAATTGATCACCCAGAAGTAACACCCAAAATTATTTTATCAGATATAGGCATGATCAATGAAACAGATGTATCCTTAGCTAAAGCATCCAGCGCAGTTATCATTGGTTATAATATTAAACCGAATAGAGAGGCAAAAAAAACTGCTGAGGCACAGAAAGTAAGAATTGAATTTTATAATATTATTTATAAAGCTATTGAGTTTGTTGAAAACAATCTTTCAGGATTATTAGAGCCAGAGAGAAAAGAAAAAGTCGAGGGTATGGCAGAAATTTTAAAAATATTTAAATTATCAAAATCTGGAAAAATTGCCGGATCTAAAGTTACAGAAGGTGAGATAAAAAATAATTCAAAAGCAAGAATTGTAAGAGATGGAAAAGTTGTTCACGAAGGTAGTATATCAAGTATTTTTAGGGAAAAAAATGCTGTTAAGGAAGTCAAAAATGGTCTTGAATGTGGAATTTCATTTAAAAATTTTACAGATTTTAAGGAGAAAGACATAATCGAGTCTTATACAGTTGACATTATAAGAAGAGAAATCCATGATTAAAAATTCATCAAACTTTGGTCCAAATCACCGAAAATTAAGAGTTGGTGAATTAATAAAACAAAATCTAGGTCAAATTTTTCTTAAAAATGAAGCAAAAATACCTTCTTTTAATACAAATCTAATTACCATAACAGAAGTGAAAATGAGTTCTGATCTAAAATCCGCTAGAGCATACGTTATTCCTCTAGGGGGCAAAGAAATAGAAAGGACTGTTAATACCTTGACCGAGTTTTCTTATCTTGTTAGAAAGGCACTATCAAAGAAGTTAGATATTAAGTTTCTTCCTAGGTTGTACTTTGTCGGAGATAAATCCTTTGATTATGCTGAAAGAATTGAGAAGTTAATTAAACAAAATAATAATGAAGTCAAAAAAAGAAATTATTAAATCTTTAGCTGGACATAAGAATGATGTTGGTTCAACAGCTGTACAAATAGGCTTGTTAAGTGAAAAAATTAATAAACTTTCAGATCATTTTAAAAAGTTCAAAAAAGACAAACATTCTTTTCGTGGACTTACAAAATCAGTGAATCAGAGAAAAAGATTACTAGCTTATTTAAGCAAAAATGATCCGAAGAAATATAATGATATTTTAAAAAAATTAAATTTAAGAAAATAAATGTTCAAACAATTCAAAGAAGAAATAGATTTTGGTGGAAAAAAACTTACTTTAGAAACGGGCAAGATAGCACGACAAGCAGACGCTGCAATAATTGCTACTTGGGGTGAAACAGTAGTTATCGCGACAGTCGTTGGTGCTAAAAAAGTAAATCCAGAAACAGATTACTTTCCACTTTCTGTTAACTATCAAGAAAAATATTATGCTGCAGGAAAGATTCCGGGAGGCTATTTTAAAAGAGAAGCGAGACCGACCGAGTCTGAAACTTTAATATCAAGATTAATAGACAGACCAATCAGACCTTTATTCCCAGACGATTTTAGAAATGAAGTTCAAGTTTTGCCTACAGTCCTTTCTTACGACCATGAAAACGAGTCTGATATATTATCAATAATAGCGTCATCAGCTGCACTATCAATTTCTGGATTACCCTTTAAAGGACCAGTAGGAGCATCAAGGGTCGGATTTATAGAAAACAAGTATGTTTTAAATCCAACAAAAAAAGAGATGGAGAATTCCAAACTGGATTTAGTTGTTGCTGGAACCAAGGATGCTGTTTTAATGGTTGAGTCCGAAGCTTCTGGTTTAATAGAAAAAGAAATGTTAGATGCCGTGAAATTTGGTCACGAAGGTTTTGTTTCAGTAATTAAGGGCATAGAAAAACTAGCAAAAAAATGCTCAAAAGAAGATTGGATAATCGAAAAGAAAGATTACAGCAATGTTTCAAAAAAAATTAATAAAGAACTCACCAAAGATTTAGAAAAGGCATTCTCAGAAAAAGATAAAAAGAAAAGATCCGAACTAATTAGTTTAGCAGGAGAAAAATGCAAAGCTTTATTCGAGGATGATGAAGATCTTTTAGAACATGAGATAATGTTACAACTCAAAAATTTAGAGAAAGATATTGTAAGAAATAGAATTTTAAAAAGCAAAAAGAGAATTGATGGAAGAGGCTTAGGAGATATAAGACCAATTAAATGCGAAGTTGGAATTTTACCAAGAGTGCATGGTTCAGCCCTGTTTACTAGAGGTGAAACACAGGCTTTGGTAACAACAACTTTAGGTACAACAGATGATGAACAAAGAATTGAAAGCTTAGAAGGTCTAAGAAGAGAAAGATTTATGTTACATTATAATTTTCCTCCCTTTTCAGTTGGAGAAACAGGAAGAATTGGTACAGGTAGAAGAGAAGTTGGACACGGAAAACTAGCTTGGAGAGCTTTAAATTCATCACTTCCTAAAAAAGAAAATTTTCCTTACACATTAAGAATTGTTTCTGAGATCACAGAATCTAACGGATCTTCATCAATGGCAACAGTTTGTGGATCTTCATTAGCATTAATGGATGCTGCTGTTCCAATAGCAGAGCCTGTAGCAGGAATAGCGATGGGATTAATTAAGGAAAAAGATAAGTTTTCGATTTTATCAGATATCTTGGGAGACGAAGATCATTTAGGTGATATGGATTTTAAAGTTGCCGGAACAAAAAATGGAATTACTTCATTGCAGATGGATATAAAGATTACAGGAATTACTTTTGAGATTATGGAAAAAGCTCTTACTCAAGCAAAAGAAGGAAGGGTTCACATTTTAAATGAAATGAATAAAACCATAAAATCTTCAAGAAAAGAAGTTGGAAAACATACTCCAAAAATGGAAACAATAAAGGTTGATAAAAAAGATATAGCCACTGTTATAGGCAAGGGTGGAGCCACTATAAGAGAGATAGTAGAAAAATCAGGTGCAAAAGTTGATGTTAAGGATACTGGAGAGGTTACAGTGGCTGCTGCGAATGAAGAAACCAGAAAGATAGCTGTTCAAATGATTAATGATCTTGTAGCTAAACCTGAAATGGGAAAAACGTATAAAGGAAAGGTGGTTAAAATTATGGAATTTGGAGCCTTTGTAAATTTTTTAGGAAAACAAGATGGTCTTGTTCATATTTCACAATTGGCAGCTAAAAGAGTTCAAAAAGTAACTGATGTTGTAAAAGAAGGTGATGAAGTATCGGTTAAAGTAATTGGATTTGATAGAGGAAAAGTTAAGCTCTCAATAAAAGAAGCTGTCTAAATTTTATATTCAAAATTTTGAGACTCCGGATTGACCTGAAGTTCCTTAGCACCATTACGTAAATGAAAATTTCTAGCCATGTCAGTTAATGGTGACAAAGTAATTAACCTATTTAAATGGTTTGATTTTTTAATTTTTTTAAACACTTCCTTTACTATTAATTTACCTCCGCCCTTCTTCTTAGACCAAACTGTATAAGCAATAGCTATTTTTCCAATATTTTCATTTCTCCATGAGGCACTTTGTAAATGAGCATCTTTTGTCATTAAATCAAACTCTTTTATTGTTTTGGGAACCTCATTTGTGAAACCAAAACACATGATTGCACATATTTCATTTTTATACTTAACCCCAAAAATTTTTCTTCCATAACTTGTTCTAAAATCCACATCTAGTTCTGGCCTTATCGGGTCTTCTGCTACATCACATGAATTAAGCTCTACTAACTCTGCTCCCTTAATCCAATCAAAGAAATTGTTAAATTTTTCTTTTATTTTTTTATTAAATTTTTTCATTTAATCATTCCAAACTGATAGCTTTTATTATGAGATATTTTTTGGATTAGGCATTCCTACTTTATTGTAGCCTGCATCCACATAGTGTATTTCGCCCGTAACACCCGCCGCAAGATCGCTTAACAAATATAAAGCTGATTTTCCAACATCATCTATGTCTACATTTCTCTTTAGCAAAGAATGGTCTGCACTCCATTTGTATAAAAATTTTGCATCGCCTATGGCAGAAGCAGCCAAAGTTTTGATAGGTCCAGCACTTATGGCATTAACCCTAATCCCTTTAGAACCTAAATCTTTAGCAATATATTTCACGCTAGACTCCAAAGCAGCTTTACAAACGCCCATTACATTATAATTTGGAACAACTTTCGTAGACTCATAAGTTAAAGTTAACATGCTGGAACCACTTTCCATAATTTTAGATGCCTCTTTTGCTACTTCTGTAAATGAAAAACAAGATACCAGCATACTTTTAGCAAAATTTTCTCTAGATGTATTTATATATTCTCCAGATAACTCTGCTCTATCTGAAAAAGCAACTGCATGTACAACAAAATCTAATTTGCCCCATTTATTTTTGATTTCTTGAAATGTTTTTACGACATCATCCTTATTTTCTACATTGCAATTTATTGTAAATTTTGAATTTAATGACTCAGCTAGAGGCGTTACTCTTTTTTTTAGTGCATCGCCCAAGTATGTAAAAGCCAACTCGGCTCCATTTTCAGAGAGCCTTTTAGCTATACCCCATGCAATAGATCTTTCATTAGCAACGCCCATTATTAATCCTTTTTTACCTTTGACCAAGCTCATTATTATACCTTTTCAAAAATTAAAGTCGCGTTTGTACCACCAAAACCAAAACTATTAGACATTACAGAGTTTAAACTTACATTTTTTTCAACTTTTGTAACTATTGGAAATTTTTTTGCCTCATCATCCATTTCATTAACATTTGCAGATGCTGCAATAAAATTATTTTTCATCATTATCAAAGAGTAAATTGCTTCATGTACTGAAGCCGCACCTAGAGGATGTCCAGATAGAGACTTTGTTGAACTAATTTTTGGAATTTTATCTTTAAAAGCTTGCTCTATAGCTTTTAATTCTGTTATATCCCCCACCGGAGTAGAAGTTCCATGGGCATTAATATAATCTACTTTGTTTCTCGTAGTTTTTAACGCCAGGTCCATACATCTAGCAGCTCCTTCACCAGATGGAGCGACCATATCAAAACCATCTGAAGTAGCTCCATAACCTGTCAATTCAGCATAAATTTTTGCGCCTCTTGCCTTTGCATTTTCCATTTCTTCCAAAACCAAAACACCTGCACCTCCCGCAATAACAAATCCATCTCTAGTTTTATCATATGGTCTTGAAGCTTTTTCCGGAGTTTCATTATATTTTGATGATAGCGCTGTCATTGCGTCAAACATAGCTGTCATAGCAAAATGCAATTCATCGCTTCCACCTGCAAAAATAATTTTTTGTTTTCCAAACTGGATTAACTCCATGGCATTTCCTATACAATGTCCGCTAGTAGCACATGCAGAACTTATTGTGTAATTAACACCTTTGATTTTAAAAGGAACTGCCAAAGTGGCTGACGCAGTGCTTGCCATTGTTCTAGGAACTATAAATGGACCCATTTTTTTTGGATTTTTCTCTCTAGTTTTGTCAGCTGCAAGAATTACATTTTCAATTGAAGGACCTCCCGACCCCATAACCATACCAGTTGAAATATTACTGACTTCACTTTCCTTTAATCCTGAATCTAAAACGGCCTCTTTCATAGCCACGTAGTTATAAGCTGAACCATTGCCCATAAATCTTAATGCTTTCCTATCCACGTGATCACTTAATTTTATTTCGGGTTTTCCATGAATATTACTTTTTAAATTATGCTCTTTATATTCTTGGGCAAAAGTAATACCAGATTTTCCATTCATCAGAGAAGTACAAACTTCCTTTTGATTATTACCCAAGCAAGAAACTATTCCAATACCGGTTATAACAACTCTTTTCATCTTTTATAAACTCCAACTTTTAAGTTCTCAGCAGTATATATTTGTTTTCCATCCGCCTTCAAAATACCATCAGCAAATCCAACTGTACCGCCCTCAGTCTTCAAAATTTTTTTCATATCAATCTCATATGTTGCCATTTTGACATTTTTAAGAACCTCTCCAGTAAATCTAACAGAATTTACGCCTAGCGCACGTCCTTTACCTGGTTCCCCTATCCATCCTAGAAAAAATCCCACTAATTGCCACATAGCATCTAAACCCAAGCATCCTGGCATAACAGGATCCATTTTAAAATGACAATCAAAAAACCACATCTTATCTTTTATATCCAGCTCAGCTCTCACAATACCTTTTTTAAATTTTCCTTCATCTGATTTAATTTGTGTAATTCTATCAAACATTAACATAGGCGGTGATGGTAGACGTGCGTTTCCTTCACCAAAAAGATTACCATTTGCACAGTCAATTAATTCGTTATAGTTGTAATTGTTTTTTTGTTTCATTTTGAAAGCTAACAATTGCTTGAGTTTTTGGCAATATCATATATAAAATTGGAAAATTATACAGTAAGTTAATGCAAAAAATGAATAATAAAAACCAGATTTTTATTGATAAACTTAGATCTTCAGGCCTCAGACCCACTAAGCAAAGAGTAGAAATAAGCACATTTCTCTTCAAAAGAAAAAAAACTTTTCATTTCACAGTTGAGGAATTAAAAAACTCAATGAACTTAAAAAGGTCAAAAAAAATTTCAACAGCAACTTTTTATAATACCGTACATGCGCTAAAAAGTGCGGGGTATTTGAAGGAATTTTCATTAGAAAACAACACATCTTACTATGACACAAATATTTCATCGCATCATCACTTCTTTGATAATGGGAAGGTGATTGATATTAAGAGCGACAAAATTACCTTTAAAAAACTTCCAGAAGCTCCAAAAGGTAAGAAAATTAAAAACGTTGAAGTTGTAATAAGATTAGAAAATAATAATTAATCTCAATAAAATATCTTGCTATATTGACACTTAGTTTAGAACTATTATAAAGTAGATATAGTATGAGCGTTGAACCTAAAAAAAATGGAAATGGCAAATGCCCTGTGATGCACGGAGGAGTTACTAAAGCAGGAGAGTCAAATACTTCGCGACTTTGGCCAAATAGTATTAATCTCGATATTTTACACCAACATGACACAAAAACTAATCCCCTACCAAAATTTAACTATAAAAAGGAAGTAAAAAAATTAAATTTTAAAGCACTTAAAAAAGATTTACTAAAATTAATGACCGAAAGCCAAGAATGGTGGCCAGCAGATTTAGGAACTTATAGTGGTCTTATGGTAAGACTAACTTGGCACCAAGTTGGAACTTATAGAGAATTTGATGGAAGACCTAACGTAGGATCTCATAGATTTTCCCCTCAGGACTCTTGGCCAGATAACACAAACTTAGATAAAGCAAGACGTCTTCTTTGGCCAATTAAAAAAAAATATGGAAATAGATTAAGTTGGTCAGACCTTATGGTTCTAGCTGGAACTATGGCTTATGAGCATTCTGGATTTAAAACTTTTGGCTTTTCATTTGGCAGAGAAGATATATGGGAGCCTGAAAAAGATGTTTATTGGGGTAAAGAGACAGAACCATTAGCAGTTAACAGATATGGTGATCCACAAGATCGTTCTTCTTTAGAGGCTCCACTTGCGGCGTCACATTTTCAACTTGTATATGTTAACCCTCAAGGAGTTGAAGGAAAACCTGATCCAGTAAGAACCGCGATGGATGTGCGTGAAACGTTTGGGCGAATGGGAATGAACGACGTAGAAACTGCAGCTCTCACAGTCGGAGGCCACTCTATCGGAAGGGCTCATGGTAATGGTAATCCAGACAATTTAGGTCCAGAACCCGCTGGAGCTGATATTCACGAACAAGGTTTTGGATGGAATCAAAAAAATGGAACAGGTGCTAACCAAATAACCTCAGGTCTCGAGGGGGCTTGGACAACTAACCCCGACAAATGGGATCATCAATACTTAGATCTTTTACTTAACTATGAGTGGGAAAGTAAAAAAAGTCCCGCAGGCGCTTGGCAATGGGAACCTATCAATCTAGAAGAAGATAAAAAGCCGAGAGATTTAGGAGACCCCAACAAAAAAGCTAGATTAATGTTTACTGACGCCGATATGGCGATGGCGATGGATCCAGAGTATAGAAAAATTTCAGAAAGATTTTATAAAGATCCAAAATTCTTTGAAGACTCATTCGCGCGTGCTTGGTTTAAGTTAACACATAGAACAATGGGAAATAGAGAAAATTATATTGGTCCTTGGGCACCCAAAGAAGATCTACTCTGGCAAGGTAACGTTCCATCTCCAAAAAAAAAATATAATGTAAATAAGGTAAAAAAAATGATTTCAGCTTCCAGCTTATCTACTAGTGATTTAATTACCATTGCTTGGGATAGCGCGAGAACATATAGAAGGACTGACAAAAGAGGAGGAGCTAATGGTGCAAGAATTCGATTAGCACCTATGAAGGACTGGGAAGCAAACGAGCCAAAAAAACTGTCAAAGAATTTAAAAGTGCTTGAGAATATAGCTAATAAGACAGGAGCAACTATAGCAGATACAATTATTCTTGCAGGTAATGTCGGGCTTGAAAAGGCGATAAAGAAAGCTGGTTCTAAAGTCAAAGTTCCATTTAGTCCTGGCAGAGGAGATTCGTCCCAAGAGCAAACAGAATTAAAAAGTTTCAAGTGGTTAGAACCTCTGCATGACGGATTCAGAAACTATGTAAAAGCAGATTACTCAGTGATGCCAGAAGAACTTCTATTAGAACGCGCTTCTTTAATGGGATTGACCGCACAAGAAATGACTTGTTTGGTTGGAGGTATGAGAGTGCTGGGAACAAATCATGAGTCAGCAAAAGATAAAGGAGTTCTCACAAGTAAGGTCGGTACTTTGACAAATGATTTCTTTATTAACTTGGTAGATATGAAATATATTTGGAAACCGACTGGTAAAAACTCTTACGATATAATTGATCGTAAAACAAATAAAGTTAAATACACCGCTTCTAGAGCAGACCTAGTTTTGGGTTCAAATTCAATTTTAAGATCTTATGCAGAGGTGTATGCTCAAGATGACAACAAAGAAAAATTTATAGAAGACTTTGTTAAAATCTGGGTAAAAATTATGAACGCAGATAGGCAAGGGCATAGAAATTTAAACTAAAATGACAGAATTAACTTCTGGCATATTTAACGCCACAAAAAAAATCTACAATTCAAACAAAGGTTCGATTTTAAGAACAATTATTTACACTATTGGTCATTTTATAATCGCTATTGTTGTACTGAAAGCTGTGGCAGATGTAACATTTACAGAAGCAATGACAGACGCAATAGTTGAGCCTCTAGCAAATTCAGTATGGTATTTTGTTTTAGATAAAATATGGGTTTCCAAAGTTTTTTCAAAAAAAAAATAAAAAAAGACTAGAGTCTTCCTTTTAAATGTTCCTTTTTTACCCAACCGCTATAGTCACCAGTTTCGATTTTACACCAACTGTTTTCACATTTCTTAATCAGAAATAATCTACCCTTCTCAACTAAAGCCAAAGGTTTTGAATATTTAGATGATTTTTTATAAATTATAACTTCAGTCTTATTACTTATTGCAGCTTTTTTTTTCGATAATTGAGAAATATGAATCCAACCTGAATTATTCTCATGGTCAATTATTTTTCTAAAATTATATGATTTGTCGATAATTAAAACTGGTAAAAATTTTTTCTCATATGTTAATTTCACGGGGTACTCAAAGGATGGTCCTTGTCTTAAATTTACCTTGTCACTTCTTAAAGTTAAGTAATATTCATTCTGGGCATATAAATAATTAGTAATAAAGAAAATAAAGAATAAAGGAATAATTACTTTAGACATGCAGATAGTTATTTTTACATTTTGGATTTTTAGATAATTTTACTTTTCTAAAATTTGAATTAAGTGAATTAAATATCATTATTTTTCCATTTAAATCATTTTTTATATTTAGGATAGACTTAATGACTTCATTGGCTTGCATTGACCCAGCAATACCAGCAAGTGTTGTCATTACACCATCACTTTCACAATTTCGATTTTCTTCAGAAAGTTCAGGCATAAAACATCTATAACACGGAATTTTTTTTCTAAAATCAAAGTAAAATAATTGACCATCGAATTTACTGATTGCAGAAGATATCAATATTTTTTTGTTTTTTACACAATAATCATTTATTAGAAGTCTAGATTTAAAATTATCAGTGCCATCACAAATAATATTATAATTCCTTAAAATTTTACCAATATTTGAAGTATCCAATCTTTTTGTAAAAATTTTAACTTTTATTTTTCTATTTATTCTTGTCACAGCTTTTTTTGAAACATTAGTTTTAAATTTTCCTAAATCATTTTTTGTAAACAGAACTTGCCGGCTTAAATTTGACAATTCAATTTTGTCGTTATCAACAATACCTATACTTCCAACACCTGAGTATGCTAGATATAAAATTAAAGGACAACCAAGCCCTCCAGCACCAACAACCAAGACTTTTCCACCAAGAATTTTCTTTTGGCCAACCACACCTATTTTTTTTAATATTAATTGCCTATAATATTTTTGATAATCTGATTCTTTAATTGAATTTTTTTTCATTGGATAAAAATGTTTTTACAATTTTTTTTGCAATAACTGAAGCTATAAATTTTTTTGAGCTTTTTTTAATCTTTTCAGTTTTACCATTTTTATCAATAATAGTAATTTCATTTTGATCTTTATTGAAACCAAAATCTGATTTTGAAACGTCATTTGCTATGATAAAATCACAGAATTTTTCTTCCAATTTTATTTTTGAATTTTTTATTATATTTTCTGTTTCAGCAGAAAAACCTACTAATATTTTTGGTCTATATCTATTATTAGTTCCAAGAAAACTTAATATATCCGAATTTTTTTCTATCTGAATTTCATTTACATTTTGCTGTTTCTTAATTTTATGTTTTTTAAATTCTCTTGGCTTAAAATCAGATACTGCAGCAGCACATACGGCAATATCAGCTGGCAAACTTTTCTTAACCGCATCTAGCATTTGTTTCCCTGATGTAACTTTTTTTACTTTAATATTTTTATCATATGAAATATTTGATGGTCCTGAGACTAAAGTAGTTTTGATACCGAGCCTTGATAATTCGAGAGCAATTTCATAACCTTGTTTTCCACTTGACTCATTAGTTATGTATCTTATGGGGTCCAAATATTCCCTTGTAGGTCCAGAAGTTACTACTGCCTTAATTTTTTTCTTTATCAAATAATTTTTATTTTTAAAAAATTTTTCTATAAATGATAAAATCTGTCTTGGACTAGACATTTTTCCTTTTCCAAATTCACCGCATGCCATCGTACCTTCTTCCGGACCTATAAATTTATAACCATACTCAATTAAAGTTTTTATATTTTTTTGAGTAGCTTTATGTAACCACATTCTAACATTCATAGCGGGAGATAAAAAAGTTTCTTTGTTTGATGCTAAAATTACAGTTGATGCAAGATCATCGGCTCCACCTCTGCTCAATTTAGATATTAAATTTGCAGTTGCTGGCATCACTAGAACTAAGTCTGCCCATCTGGACAAAGCGATGTGATCGATCTTTCCTTTTGTTTTTTCGTCGAATGTGTCTTCAAAAACTCTATTCTTAAGAAGAGAAGAAATAGATAGACTAGTTACAAATTTTTTTCCACTTTTAGTTAAAATTACTTTTATAGACCACTTTTTTCTTTGCAATAATCTAATTAAATCTAAGGATTTATAAGCCGATATTCCGCCGCCAACTATAAGTAAAATTTTTTTATTTTCTAAGCTCATTATTAATTAAAATACTATAAACAATCCTATTACAACCCCTAAAGATATTATAATTATATTGTTTCTCATATTTTTCATTTTTAATTCTTCAAGCTCAATATTTTTGCTTCCATCAACATATAAATTCAGTTTCCCTTCAGCTAGCATTTGAAGAGCTATATTAGCCTTATCCATCACATTAGGTAGATCTGGTATTTTTTCCAAAACTTCTTTTGAAATATTAATTGTTTCTTTAATTTTGGCCTCAGGACCTTTTTCTTTTTTTATCCACTCCTCTAATATAGGTCTTGATATTTCCCAAATATTAGCTTCAGGGTCAAGACTTCTTGCGACCCCTTCTACCGAGACCATAGTTTTTTGAAGTAAAAGTAGCTGAGTTTGGGTTTGCATATTAAATTTTTCAGTAATATCAAATAATTGTGCAAGCAAATTACCACCGGAAATATCTTTAACTGATTGACCAAATATAGGCTCTCCAATTGATCTTAAAGCTTGAGCAAGCTCATCCTTAGACGTATTTGCAGGAACGAGACCAGCTAAAAAATGAACATGTGCAACTTTATTATAATCTCTTTGAATAAAACCAAACAGTATTTCTGCTAAATATTTTTTATTTTTTTTATCAAGACGACCCATAATTCCAAAATCAATCGGAATTATATTGCCTTGAACATCCACAAATAAATTTCCTTGATGCATATCAGCATGAAAAAAACCATCTCTAACAGCTTGTTTTAAAAAAAGTTGAATTAAATTCCTTGATAATTTTTTTAGATCTATATTTGCTTTTTTTAAAGAGTCTAAATCTCTTATAGAAATTGAGTCTACCTTATCCAAAGCTAATGTTTGTTTTGAAGTTAAATTCCAGTAAATTTTAGGAACTTTAATAAAGTTATCTTTTTTAGTATTTTCGTAAAGTTCACTAGCAGCTGCAGCCTCAAATCTTAGATCCATTTCAACATTAGTGATTTCTTTTAACAAAAAAATAACCTCAACTAACTTTAATCTCTTAGTTTTTTTAAATAGATTTTCAATTAAATAAGCAAGAAACATCAAAGCATCGAGTTCTTCATTTACAATTTTATGAATATTTGGTCTTAAAATTTTTATAGCTAACTCTTTTTCATTGTTCTTAATTTTAACTTTTGCAAAATGTACTTGCGCAATTGATGCGGCAGCAACTGGTTCATCTATAGAAATAATATCTCTTGATGATCTTTCACCTATCTCATTTTTAATTATTTCCTTGGCGTAACGTGTATCAAATGCGGGAAGCTTATCTTGTAATTTTTCTAAGTTCTTAGCTGTTTCATTTCCTATTATATCTGGTCTAGTTGCCAAAAATTGCCCAAGTTTAATAAACGTTGTACCCATACCTTGAAGGGCTGTACAAAGTTTTTCCCCAGAACTTTTTTCAACTTTTTCAGTTTTAATATTTGAACCTAAGGAAAATATAAAAAAAACTAATTTTATAATTTTAGGTAGAGGCTTAATTTGATCTATTACTTCAACCGCGCCTGAAACTGATAATTTTCTAATAATTTTTAGTAAATTATAAATTTTTTTTATCATATTTATATTTTCCAACCTGAGTGAATTGCTACAATTCCACCTGATAAATTTCTATACTCAACTTCTGAAAATCCATTTTTTCTCAATATCCCAGATAATTCATCTTGTGAATAAAAATCTTCAATACTTTTCACCAAGTAATCATAAGGCGCAGAGTCCCCAACCAAATATTTTCCCAAGTAAGGTATTGTCTTAGAGTAAATTCTGTAAACTTTTTCTAATAATTCATTTTCAACTTTAGAAAATTCTAAACAAATAAACCTTCCACCTGGTTTTAAAACTCGTAAAGCTTCATTCAAAGATTTGTTAATATCTTGAAAATTTCTTATACCAAAACTTACAGCATAAAAGTCAAATGTTTCATTTTCCAAAGGTATTTTTTCTGCAGGCGAACATACCCACTTAATATTTTTAAAACCTTTAAGTCTTTTCTTTCCAGCGCTTATCATGTTTATATTTGGTTCTACACATGTAACCTCACCTTCAAAATTTACTCTTTGCATAAACTCTCTTGCTAAATCTCCTGTACCAGAGCTCATATCTAAAAAATTGTTATTTATGGATGGATTAATCCAATCTATTAATTTTTTTTTCCACAATCTATGAATGCCCAGAGACATTAAATCATTCATCAGATCATATTTGTCAAATACACTATTGAATACTTTATTTACTCTGGTATTTTTTGATTGATTTAAATTTTTCATTTTTTATAAAGTTATATGCCAGAATTGCCCGAAGTTGAAGTTGTTAGAAGATCGCTTTCAAAATTTATAAATGGACAAAAGATAAAGAAAGTACATATTTTCAATAGAAATCTACGTTATAAAATTGATAAAAATCTTAAAATTTTTGTAGAAAACCAAAAAGTAATATCCACTAAAAGAAAATCTAAATATTTGCTCATAGAATTGAGCAATAATTATATAATACTATTGCATTTAGGAATGACAGGAAAGATTTTTATCCTTGAAAAAAATACAACACATAAAACAAGCTTTTACTATGACAATTTTTTTCTAAAAAAACATAATCATTTTTCTTTTGAATTTAATAAATCAAAAAAGATAATTTATAATGATGTTAGAAAATTTGGATTTGTAAAAATTTTGAAAAAAAGTGAGGTTAAATCTTCTTCACATTTGCGTTTTTTAGGACCAGACCCTTTAAGTGGTAAATTTAAAAATGAATATTTGAAAAATAAATTATCGAAGACAAAAAAAAGTGTAAAAAATTTTTTCATGGATCAAAAATACGTATCTGGAATTGGCAACATCTATGCTAATGAGATACTTCATTTAAGTTCAATTAATCCGCGAAAAAAAACATTTAAAATTAAAAAAAAATTAATACCTTATTTGGTTAAAAACACTAAATTGATTTTAAAAAAGTCTATAAAATATGGTGGCTCCAGTATTAAAGATTTTAAGGGAATTTCGGGTAAAAAGGGAGATTTCCAGGAAGAATTTAAAGTATATGAAAGAGAAGGATTGGAATGTAAAAAAAGAGGTTGTAATGGTAAAATAAAAAAAATTTATATTTCTAACCGATCCTCCTTTTTTTGCCCTAAATGTCAAAGTAATTAAACATTGACCCAAATATTTCAAAGAGATATATCTTCTTTTCATGCCAAATACAAAATCAGCTAAAAGAAAAGTTAAATTAGTAGCTAGACAAACTACTTTGAATAAACTTTGGAAAAGAAGGTGCAAAATAGCGATTAAAAAGATGGACGGAATACTAAAAAAAAATAGTAAAAAAGAAATTGAGTCATTCTATCCTAAGTTTCAATCAGAGTTAATGAAGGCCGCCAAAAAAGGCGTTATTAAAAAGAAAAATGCATCAAGAAAAATTTCTCGTGTATCTAAAAAATTAAAGAATCTCAAGAAATAGTTGCAATCAACAATTAGAAGTTGTTCTAAATCCAAATATTAAATTTTTACCTAAATCTAGAAAAATTACATTTGCAGTTGAATTATAATTTTTTTTTCTATTTGCACGTTAATAATACAACTTAAAATTTTTTTTTATTTTTTTTTAAAATACAACCCATAGAGATTGAATTAAAAAAAAATAACATATAAAAAAAAACTTCTTTTAAGAAAAATCATGGAAAAAAAATCTAATAAAATTTTAGACCAAGCTTTACCAGAGGAAAATCTTTTAGATTGGAGCAAGGTTCAGACAAATCTTAAAGACACTCTAGGATTGCAAATTTATACGAGTTGGCTAAAGAATATTAAGCTACTGAAGGAATATAATCATTACGTTATTCTTGGTGTTCAGACGAGGTTTTTCAGAGACTGGATAACATCTAGATACGCTGACAAGATTTTAGATGCTATTAAAAAGTCTAAACTGAGTATTAATAGAATTGAATTTAAAATTCAGGAAGAGAATATAGATAGCAAAACTGTATATTCACAATCCTTTAACAATAATGTTGCGGAAATTAAAGATTCCGTTTTAAATTATAATAGATTAAACCCAAATTTAAATTTTGATAATTTTATCGTAGGCGAAAGTAATAAACTTGCTTACTTGTCTTCCAAAAAAATTTGTAGTCAATTTTCTAGATATAATCCACTTTTTATTTATGGAGGAGTAGGTTTGGGTAAAACTCACCTAATTAACTCTATTGGCTTGGAATTACAGAAAGATAACAACGTGATGTTTATTTCTGCAGAAAGATTTATGTATCAATTTATTAAATCAATAAAAAAAAATGAGATGGTTAGTTTTAAAGATTTTTTCAGAAAAGCTAATGTTTTTATCATAGACGATATTCAATTCATAAGAGGCAAAGAGGGGCTTCAAGAGGAATTTTTTCACACTTTCAATAGCTTGTTCGATAAAAGCTCTCAAATTGTAATATCTTCTGATCGTGCCCCAAATAAACTTGATAGAGTTCAAGACAGAATAAAGTCACGTTTATCAGGAGGATTGGTAGTAGATATTGGAACACCAGAATATGAGTTAAAATTAAAAATTTTAAAAAAGAAAATAACAGAGTTCGAGAATACTTTTAAAGAATATCCCAATCTAAACGAAAGTGTTATTGATTTTTTAGCAAAAGACTCCAATTCAAACATAAGAGAGCTTATAGGAGTTTTTAATAGAATCGTTGCTTTTAGCAAAATGAGTAAAAAACAGCTCGATGTTAATGACTGTAAAATAATATTAAAAGATGTTTACAGAAACAGTAAAATTATAACTATAGAAAAAATTCAAAATGTAACCTCCAATTTTTATAGTTTAAACCTTGAAGAAATGCTTTCTCAAAGAAGGTCAAGACCTTTAGCAAGACCTAGACAAGTGGCAATGTATCTTGCAAAAAAATTAACAACTAGATCTTTGCCTGAAATAGGAAGAAAGTTTGCCAATAGAGATCAT
This sequence comes from Pelagibacteraceae bacterium AG-426-I15, assembly GCA_003213135.1. Classification (GTDB taxonomy): domain Bacteria; phylum Pseudomonadota; class Alphaproteobacteria; order Pelagibacterales; family Pelagibacteraceae; genus Anoxypelagibacter. The sequence goes on from QCNT01000001.1 coordinate 129,641, forward strand.
ACTACAGTTATACACGCTGTTAAAACGATAGAGAAACTTTGCCAAAATACATCAGAAATGAAAAAAAATGTCGAGGATATTAAATCCATCATTTTAAGCGATTAAATGCAATTTCAGATTAAAAGAGATACACTACTAAAGTCACTTAATTACGCGCACAATATAATAGAAAGAAAAAATACTCTACCGATTTTATCAAACGTTCTTTTAGAAATTAAACAAGGAAAACTTAGTGTTGTTGCTACTGATTTAGATCTGGTATTTCAAGACGAAATTACTGATTTAAAAATTATACAAGACGGAAGCACCACAACATCCGCCACTGTCCTTCATGATTTACTAAGAAAACTACCATCTAATTTGGATGTAATATTTAGTTTAAAAGATGAAAACAGATTAAATATTACAGCAGAAAGTTCAAAATTTAACCTGCTTTGCTTACCCGTCGACAATTTTCCAAATTTTTCAAACAATTTTAGCAAAGATGCAATAACTTTAAATAAAAAAAATTTCTTATCACTTTTAAATAAAACTAAAATTTCTATGTCAAATGACGAAACAAGGCATTATTTGAACGGCATATATATTCATAATATTGAAAGTAAAGGCAAAATTTATCTTACTGGAGTAGCAACTGATAGTCACAGATTATCATCGAGCAGTATGCTTTTAGAAAAAACAAATGAATTAAAATCATTTATCTTACCAAAAAAAACAGTTTTTCAATTAAGTAATTTATTGGAAGATAATGGAAGTGAGCAAATTACACTCTATTCTAGTGATACAAAGATCCAATTTAAAGTAGGAAATTCCAAGATAACTTCAAAAATTATAGATGGTAAATTTCCAGACTATAAAAAAGTGGTTCCTTCAAATAATCAAAAAATTCTATCAGTAAATGTAAAAGATTTAATAAATTCTGTTGAAAGAGTAATTACAGTTTCTATTGATAGAAAAGAGGGTGTCAAAATTACTTTAGATAAAGATAATATACAATTCTTCGTTAATAGCTCATCTTCAGGAGAAGGAAAAGAAACACTTAAAGCAAATTATAGCTCAGAACCACTTACAATCAGTTTTAACTCAAGGTATCTACTTGATATTGCGTCAGCTATAGAAGACGATATAATCACAATCAAACTGAGCGATGCTGTTTCCCCAGTTTTGATACAAGATAATTCTGACAAATTAAGTTATTATGTAATTATGCCAATGAAAATATGAAATTTAGCCAGTTTATAAAATAAATTTTATTTATCTTCTATTATCCTTGTCCCTCAATGCTTATTTGATAAGCGACGTTACAGCGATTTTATATGCTACTAAAAAAATGATATAATAATTTTTTCAAATTAATGACAGATACTCAAAAAAACTCAAACCAAAGTTACAAGGCAGACTCAATTAAAGTACTAAAAGGATTAGAGGCTGTTCGAAAAAGACCAGGGATGTACATAGGTGACACAGACGATGGCTCCGGTCTACATCATATGGTTTTTGAGGTAGTGGATAATTCAATCGATGAAGCCATAGTTGGTTTTTGTAAAAATATAACTGTAACTATGCACAAAGATAATTCTATTACAGTAGAAGACGATGGTAGAGGAATTCCAGTTGATATGCACAAAGGTGAAAAAAAATCTGCAGCCGAAGTTATAATGACCCAATTACATGCCGGAGGTAAATTTGACCAAAATTCTTACAAAGTTTCAGGGGGACTTCATGGAGTTGGAGTTTCTGTTGTAAACGCTTTATCAGAAAAACTTGACCTCACTATATATAGAGATGGAAAAGAATATTTTATTTCTTTCAAAAATGGAAAAGCTCTTAATTCTATTAAATTCCAAAAAAAAACCAAACAATCAGGAACTAAAATAAATTTTATTCCTTCTAAAGACATTTTTTCCAACATAAAATTTAGTGTTGCTACTCTACAAAAAAAAATGAGAGAACTGGCATTTTTAAACAAAGGATTAAAAATAAGCTTAATTGATGAGACTCATGCTAAAACAAAGATCTACGAGCATAAATATGATGGAGGAATAGCTGAATTTGTAACCTTTCTTGATCAAAAAAAGTCATTATTAATAAATAAAAATGAAAAGGCGGTATTCAAAAAACCCATATATTTAAGAGGTGAGAAAAAAGATGTCATTGTAGACTGCTCTTTCCAATGGAATGCTAGCTATTCAGAAGAAGTGATGGCCTTTACAAATAATATTCATCAAAAAGATGGAGGTACACACCTTCTTGGTTTTAGAAGCGGACTCACAAGAATAATAAATAAATATGCATCTGAAAAAAATTTAAACAAGAAAAACAAAGTCGTTATAAGTGGAGAAGATATCAAAGAAGGTCTCACGGCAATTTTATCAGTTAAAATGCCAGATCCAAAATTCTCTTCTCAAACAAAGGATAAACTTGTAACTTCTGAAATAAGAAACATTGTAGAGTCAATAGTTACTGAAAAGGTTACTGTTTGGTTTGATCAAAATCCTTCAATTGTTCGTTTAGTTTTAGACAAGGTTTTACAAGCAGCAATAGCAAGAGATCTTGCAAGAAAGGCAAGAGATAGCGTTAGAAGAAAAGGATCACTAGAACTATCAGGTCTTCCAGGTAAATTAGCAGATTGCCAAATTTCATCAATGGAGGGTACAGAATTATTTATAGTTGAGGGAGATTCAGCCGGAGGATCTGCTAAGCAAGGACGAAAAAGGGAATTTCAAGCTGTACTACCACTTAGAGGTAAAATTTTAAACACTTATGTAAATGAAAATAAAAAAAGAAATGGAGCAAATGGTGCTCACGAAAACAAAACTTTATCGAAGATGATGTCGTCAAATGAAATTGTTACCTTAATAAATGCTCTCGGAACTGGCTCCACAAATTTTAATATTGAAGATTTGAGATATGAAAAAATTATTATTATGACTGATGCGGATGTCGATGGTTCACATATTAGAACCTTACTTTTAACTCTATTCAATAACAAACCTTTTAATGAATTAATCGAAAAAGGGCATTTATATTTAGCACAACCCCCTTTATTTAAAGTAACCAAAGGATCAAAAAGTTCTTATATAAAAAATGAAAAAGATCTAGAAAAATACATTCTTAAATCTGCAGAAAATGGATCAAAAAAATTAAATAAATCAGAATTAGAAAAATTTATTAGCCAAGAAAAACAAAAATTAAATATACAAAGATTTAAAGGACTTGGAGAAATGAACCCAGAAGAACTTTGGGAGACAACCTTAAATCCAGAAAATAGAACTTTGTTAAGAGTTGAATATTCCAAAGGAACAAAAGAAAAATCAAAAGAAGATCAAAATATTATTAAAATACTAATGGGGGACGAAGTAGCTCCAAGAAAAGACTTTATAACCGAAAAAGCTCTTGAAGTAGAAAACCTAGATATTTAAATAAATGAAATTTTCCGATCTCCTCAAATATGATGAGGACTTGCAGTTAGAGAAAAATACGGTAATAATTTTAAGATGGATTGCTCTAATTGGGCAATTAATAACAATATATATAGTACATTTTTACATAAAATTTGATCTCCCATTAATTTTTTGTTCCCTAACAATTTTTTTTGGAGGAGTTACAAACATATTTGTACAATTTGGAATTAATAAAAATCAATTAAATAATACAGAGTCAACGATACTTTTATTTTATGATGTTTTACAATTAGCAGTATTACTTTATTTAACTGGGGGTGTAACAAATCCTTTTATAGTTTTCCTTATCGTACCAGCTATAATATCATCAACATTATTAAACTTATCTAGTACTTTTTTCTTATCATTTATAACTGCAATAGCCTTATTATTACTCACATTTAATTATTTACCTTTACCAAGTTATGGAAATCTTCATTTTCATGTACCTGATTATTATATTTTATCGATTCCAGTATCTCTTACTATTGTACTAATTTTCTTAAACTATTTTGGTTTTCGTTTTGGATATGAAGCAAGAAAAAGAGGTAATGCCCTTAATAGGTTAGAACTTATTTTAGCAAAAGAGCAAGAACTAGAGTCAATTGGCCACCATGCAGCTGCTGCAGCACATTCACTAGGCACGCCTTTATCAACCATAACTGTTATTGCGAGAGAACTAAAAAAAGAAAATAATAAAAACAAACAATTTAATGAAGATATTGATACCTTATTAAATCAAGCTAAAAAATGTGGAGAAATATTAAAAAAAATTTCCCAAAATAAAATAGTCGACGATGATTATATGACAAACATATCTTTGCAGGATTTGCTTAATGAGATAACGAGATCATTTGAAGAAATTTCAGAAAAGCAAATAAATTTAAATTTTACTAGTACAAATTCAAAAATTCCTATCAAAAGATCTCCCGAAATAACCTATGGAATTAGAAACTTTGTAGGCAACGCAGTTAAATTTTCAAGAAAAAAAATTGATATCAATTTAATTAGTGAAGATAATCAAACAACAATTGAAATTTTAGATGATGGTCCTGGATTTCCAGATGATATAGCTAAAATTATAGGTCAACCTTATATCGCTTCAAAATCAAAAAAACTTAAATCTAAATCTGGTTTAGGATTAGGAACTTTTATTGGTAAGACTTTATTAGAAAGAAAAAAAGCAGAAATTGAATTCTCCAGATCTAAACTTGGCGGAGCTCGAGTAGAAATAATTTGGAAAAATTCTGATTTAATAAGCAGATTATAACTATTTCGGTTCCTGCTGAGTCAAGCAATGAATTGTTCCAAAGCCCCATACTAAAACTGAACTATCTATTAGAACAACTTGCCTATTTTTAAAATGTTTTCTAAATATTTTCAAAACAATTTTATCTTTTGGATCATTAAATGATGGAACAAGAACAATTTTATTAGCAATATAAAAATTAAGATAACTTGCAGGTAGCCGAATACCATCCATAAACTTCGGCTTAGGCATAGGTACATAAATAATTTTAAATTTTTCTTCATTTTTTCTCTTAAATTTTTTAATTATTTCAATATTCTCTTTTAAATTTTTGAAATTTTTATCTTTTTTATTTTTTTCTGTTGCCATGAATATTTTGTTTTTACCCACAAACCTTGCTATATCATCCACATGTCCATGCGTATCATCTCCCTGTATCCCCTTATTAAGCCATATTATTTTTCTTGTTCCAAAAAATTTATTAAAAATTTTATTGTAGTCATTCTTTTTAAATCCCTTATTCCTTTGTTGAACTTTACTCAATAGACATTGCATAGTAGTTAAAATAAGACCGCTTCCATTAACATCAATAGAACCACCCTCAAGAACAATTTTCTTTTTTCTATATTTTGGTTTTATAACTTTAAATTTTTTAGATTTATTTACCTTCAAAAAAGCTTTATTGTCATTTTTAAAATTTTTGTATTTTGCCCAACCATTAAATTCCCATTTAGATAGTATGTTTCTTTTCATTCTATCTTTAACAAATATCGGTAAAAAATCCCTTGTCCAAGCTCTATCAGTTTTGCAGATTAAAAGTCTTATATTTTTAATTTTGGCACCAGAAACTCTTAGAAACAATTTTGCTTTTTTTAAGTCGACCTTATCTTTGACTAAAATATTGACTGATTGAACTTTTGAAAGTTTAGTAATTATTTTGCTAAAAACCCATGGTATTTCACTAAATTTACCTGGCCAATCCATATGATTGTGGGGCCATGCTATCCAGGTTGACTTCTGCGGCTCCCACTCTGCAGGCATCCTATACATGCCATTTACTTCCTTACTAGGCATCTCTAGGGTTGCTTAATATGCCTTTATAATAGTCAATTCTTCTATCTCTAAAAAAAGGCCAATGTCTTCTTACATTTTCAACTTTTTTAAAATCAATATCACAAATTAAAACTTTCTCATTTTGTTTGGCGCTAGCAATTATATTACCACTCGGATCAAAAACAGTAGTGTTTCCCCAAAATTCTAATTTTTTAGAGCCCTGTCTTTCGACCCCAACCCTGTTAACAGCCGCAACATAAACCCCGTTTGCTATCGCATGCGCCCTTTGTATTGATATCCAAGAATTAAGTTGAGATTTTCCAAATTTCTTTTTTTCCTTCGGGTGCCAGCCAATCGCAGTTGGATAAAAGAGTATTTCTGCACCTTGTAAGGAAGTTAGTCTTGCTGCCTCTGGAAACCATTGATCCCAACAAATTAGAGTTCCAACTTTACCATAATTAGTTTTAAAGGATCTAAACCCAAGATCACCAGGAGTAAAATAAAATTTTTCATAATATTGAGGATCATCTGGTATGTGCATTTTTCTATATTTTCCAATTATTTTACCTTTTTCATTAATCACCACTAAGCTGTTATGATATATACCAGCAGTTTTTTTCTCAAAAATTGGCAAAATAATTACGATTTTTAGCTCTTTGGCTAATGAAGAAAAAATTTTTGTTGTTTTTCCCGGTATCTTCTCTGCTAAATTAAAATTTGAGTGTTTTTCTTTTTGGCAAAAATAATTTGATAAAAATAATTCTGGCAAACAAACTATTTTGGCTCTCTTTTTACTGGCTTCTTTTATTTTTTTAATAGCGGAACTCATATTTTTTTGAGTTTCAGACGACATCTTCATCTGTATAAGAGCTATTTTTGTTTTTGTCATTTTACTAAAATAATTTTTGGAAATTTCTTCTTTCCCTATTTTTCCAATTTTGACGGTGATATGCATCACTAGCAATTAAGGGCAAAACGCTAGTAGCCTCCGCAAAAACCATTTGTTCTTTTGTAGTATCCACCTTTCCCCAAGAACTTGCTTCTTTTAAAGTTGAACTACTGCATGCGCCATCCCTTGTATCTGCAACAGTTATTTGTATTGCGTATTTATGCATATCAACTTTTTTACCTAAAAGTTCAGCACAAACAACTGTATCTTGAACAAAGTTTTTTGGGACTCCACCACCTACCATCAATAAACCAGATGAATTCGATTTAAGCTTTATTTCTGTGAGCTCCCTAAATTCTCTAACAGAGTCAATCGTGATATGTTTACTGGGATTTTGTTCTTGATGCATTACAAGTCCAAAACCAGCTGAACTATCGGTAAAAGCAGGACAAAAAATAGGAACATTGTTATCGTAAGCTAATTCAATCAAGGAGCCTTTTTTCTTTGCGTTTTTCTTTAAATATTTCCCCATTTCTTTTATGAATTCCCTTGAAGTGTAGGATTTAGGAGGCAAAGCATTTGCTATTTCACATATCTTTTTATCACATGCTTGTAATTGCTCCTCATCGATATAAGTATCATATATTCTGTCTATATAGTTCTCTCTCAATATTTTATCGTCTTGAAACTGATTACCTTGATAATGTTTAAAACCTAAAGCCTCAAAAAAATCCATATCAACTATAGAAGCTCCAGTAGCTACAATAGCATCAACCATGTTGTATTTGACCAAATCAGAATAGAGTTGCATACACCCCCCAGCTGATGTTGAACCAGCAATTGTTAAAAATATAGAACAATTTTTATCCCTTATCATTTCATTATATATTTCAGCAGCTTTAGCAGTATCCCTAGATGTAAATGACATCTTATTCATGGACTCTATTATTTTTCTCGCGTCAAAAGACGTTATGTCTATATGCTTTACTTCAGATTTTAAAAGGGAATTTTTATTATGTCCTAAGGATGGACCTTTTTTTTTATTCATTAAGCAACCAAGTAATTGACTTTATCTTTACGATCGTACATCGAAAGAATAGGTTTGTCATCTACTTGATAAATCGCATCTGAATAAAAACCATTAAATTTTGTTCTAAAAGTTGTTCCGTATGCTCCAAGCTGACCAAGTTCGATATAATCGCCCTCTTTTATATTGTTTGGAAGAAGAAAAGGCCCCTTCATATAGTCAAGACTATCACAAGTAGGACCATAAAAATTAAACGCAGTTAGTTTTTTAGAAAGAGCTCTACCATTTTTTATCATTCTTGATGGCAATACAAAGTTTGGAACTCCTGCATCGAATAAAGATCCATAGGTTCCATCATTAATATATAACTTATTTTTTTTACGTAATAAAACTCTAACAATTGTTGATCCAGCTTCAGCTACAAGTGCACGGCCGGGTTCACAATATATCTCTGGCATTTTCTCTAATTTTAATTTTTTAAGACTTTCATTAATTTCACTCATATAATTTTCTAACGGCTCAGGTATAAGGTCTGGATATACAGAAGGAAATCCACCCCCGATATTAATTACATCTGGATTAATCTTTGTTTTTTTAATTATATTACCAATTTCAGAGATCCCTTTTGAAAAGGAAATTTTATGCATACATTGGGATCCTACATGAAAACTTAGACCAACTTTTTTACCATGTTCTTTACATAATCTTAGAAGCCCTAAAGCCTCGCTTGGCGAAGCCCCAAATTTTCTTGAAAGATCAATTTCTGCATGTTCATTAGACACAGCTGTTCTTACATATAAATTTAAATCTTTAGCATTACCTGTTGCCTCCAGAATTTTGAGTAATTCATCCTTACTGTCCAGAGCAAAATCTTTAACATTATATTGATAATATGCCTCCCTAATACTTTCTTTACTTTTAACTGTATGCATAAAATAAATTTTTACTTTATCATCAATTTTTTTAATTAGTTTTATTTCATTAATCGAAGCCACATCGAAATTATTTATTCCATTATTAATAATGATTTTAATTATTTTTTCCTGAGGATTTGTCTTTACTGCGTAAAGGACTCTGCCAGGAAAATTATTTTTGAAAAATTCCACCGACTTTTTTATTGAGTTAGGTCTGATGCAATAGACCGGATTTTCAGGTTTTAAAGTATTGATTAACTCGTCAACACCACCAAATTTTCGCATCGTTTATGTGTCCCCCATATTTAATTACACATTATGCTTCACAAAAATTTATTAAAAGAAGCTCTATAAATTTTGTATATAAGGCTTTTTCACTTTATGTAAAGCTAATAATGACTTGAAAATTTAAAATTGGTGCATACATATAAGGTATGAGAAAAACGAATTTAACACCCCCAAGTTTAAAGATTTCCGAGTTTGAGGATAAGTCGCTACTTATAGTAGACGATGATGACCCTTTTCGTGAAAGACTGGGCCGAGCCATGGAAAAGAAGGGATTCACGGTAAGCACCTCAAAAACAACTGAAAATGCCATCAATTTAGTGAAAACTAAGGCCCCTCAGTTCGCCGTAGTTGACTTGAGACTTGATGATGGAAACGGCATTGATGTAGTAAAAGAGATAAAAACAACAGGCAAAGATAGTAGAATCGTGATGTTAACAGGATACGGCAATCTCCCAACAGCTGTAGCGGCTATAAAGGCGGGAGCGATAGATTATATGGCAAAACCGGTGGATGCAGACGATGTAGAGGCCGCTCTATTATCTGATCCCAATTCTAAAGCCAAACCACCGGAAAATCCCATGTCCGCGGATAGGGTAAAATGGGAGCATATAAATAGGGTATTTGAACTTTGCAATAGAAACGTTTCAGAAACAGCTAGACGTTTAAAAATGCACAGAAGAACCCTTCAAAGAATTCTTTCCAAACGGTCTCCACGTTAAAATTTGGTTTTTCTGAAATTTAATATTTTTGGAATTAGAATTGTTAAAAGAATTATTTTGAATAATTCTGCTAACAGAAAAGGCTGTACACCAACTAAAAAAACCTTTTCCCATCCTGTGAATTTAGCTAACCAAATTATACCTGATAGATAAATTGTACTTACTGCAAAAATTAACTTAAAAAAATTTAAAATATAATTATTACCAAATTTTAAAAAACCTGATAAAAATACTGCAAATAAAAAACCTAGCAAATAACCCATGGTAGGCCCCACCAAATAAACAAGACCGACTCCTTTTTCTGGGGTTCCAGCAAACACAGGAAGTCCAATAGCACCTTCTGCTATATAAAGTCCCACAGTAAATATACCCAACCTCCACCCAAAATATAATCCTATAAACAAAACAACAAATGTTTGCATTGTCATTGGTATTGGATAAAAAGGAATTTTTATTTTAGCAGAAACCGCAAGTATTATAGTTGCAAGAATAGCTAAAAATAAATTTTTAAATATTGTGTATTCTTTTAAGTTTTTAATAAGTTCCATATTTGTATTTTTACTTTTATTTTATAAAAAAAGCTAGTTATTTGTAAGCTTTATAAATATATCCTCTAAATCTCCATCATCAGTGTAAATATCAATTATTTCTGCATTTTCCTTAACTACGTTTATTATTTCATCAAATTTAAACTTATTCTTATCGTAGATTGCAGTAATACCCGAATCACTTTTTATAAATTTTACTCCTTCTAATTTTATTTTTTCCAAATTTACTAAGTTTTTTATCTTAAATTTAATTTTTTTACTTTCTATTCTTTGCAAAAGCTTTTCGGTTGTATCTAATGCTACAAGACTGCCTCTATTTATTATTGCAATACGGTTACACATTTCCTCGGCCTCATACAGCTGATGTGTTGTAAGAACTATAGTAACACCAAGTTTATTTAAATCTTTAACATTTGACCAAAGGTTCTTTCTTAATTCTACATCAACGCCTGCTGTAGGCTCATCCAGAATTAAAATTGGGGGTTGGTGAACCATAGCTTTTGCTATTAAAAGTCTTCTTTTCATACCTCCTGACAAAGATCTTGCATATGAGTTTGCTTGTTTATCTAAGGACACCATCTTAAGAATAGTTTCTGTAATTCTATCTTCTACCTTTACTCCGTAAAGCCCAGCCTGAAGTTCAAGTAATTTTTTTGGACTAAAAAAAGCATCTAAATTAACTTCTTGAGGCACAATGCCCAATGAAGCTCTAACTTGTCTTGGATTAGTGTCTAAATCAAAGCCCCAAACATTCACATCCCCAGAATTTTTAACAACAAGGCCTCCCAAAATATTTATAAAAGTTGTTTTACCCGCGCCATTTGGGCCCAATAAGCCAAAAATTTCACCTTGTTTAACTTCAAGATTAAGTTTGTTTAAAGCTAAAACAGGTTTGTTTGATCCTTTGATTTTTTGATAAACTTTAGTTAAATTTCTAGCTCTTAATGCAATTTTGTTCATAATCTAATATCATATTAGCATTATAAAAATTAATATATCATTAATTAATGAACAAAATTAAAAAAACGGATCATTTTTATTTAGTTGATGGGTCAGGTTATATTTTCAGAGCCTATTATGCTCTGCCACCATTATCTAGAAAAAGTGATGGACTGCCCACAGGTGCAGTAATTGGTTTCTGCAATATGCTCTTCAAGCTTTTAGAGGACTCCAGATCAGATGACAGCAAACAAAAGCCCACTCATTTTGCAGTCATATTTGACTCCGCCAGAAAAAATTTTAGGAATGAGATATATAAAGATTATAAAGCAAATAGGTCGGAAGCCCCAGATGACCTTGCTCCACAGTTCGAATACATAAGGAAAGCAGTTAAAGCTTTTAATTTGCCTTCGATTGAGCAAATAAACTATGAAGCAGACGATCTTCTTGCTACTTATGCTCAACAGATAATTAAACTCGGAGCTAAAGTTACGATAATTTCTTCAGATAAAGACCTTATGCAATTGGTATCTAAAGATGTGAGACTTTTTGATCCGATGAAAAGTAAAGTGATTGGAAAAAAAGAAGTTGAAGAAAAATTTGGAGTTAAACCAGAACAGGTTGTAGATGTCCAGTCTTTGGCAGGCGACTCCTCCGATAATATTCCTGGAGTGCCGGGAATTGGAATTAAAACTGCATCCGAACTTATCAAAAAGTATAAAACTCTAGATAATTTATTAAACAAAGCAGAGGAGATCTCTCAACAAAAAAGAAGGCAAACCTTAATTGAAAATAAAGACTCTGCTTTATTAAGCAGAAAACTTGTAACTTTAAAAAATGATGTTCCAGTAAAGGACAAAATAGAAAACTTTTTAATTAAAGATGTAGAAAAAAATAAACTATACGATTTTTTAAGAGAAATGGAATTTAATAGGTTGCTTAGCCAAGCAATTAGCTTCTATGGTGAACCAACAGGAAAAGAACTTGGTACCGAAAAAAATAAAAAATCTAATAAAATTGATATTCAAAAATATGAAACCATTATTGACGAAACAAGACTTGATCATTGGATATCTATTCTTAAAAATAAAGATATTATAGCTGTTGATACTGAAACAAGCTCTCTAAACCCGATAGATGCAGATTTAGTTGGAATTTCATTTTGTCACTCTCCCAATAATGCATGTTATATTCCACTTAAACACATCAACCAGAAATGTTTGGAAAAAAGCCTTGTTCTAAACAAAGTTAAAAAAATTCTTGAAGATAGAAGTATTAAAAAAATTGGTCAAAATATTAAATTTGACGATATAATTTTAAAAAAAAACAACGTTAATCTAGATCCACTAGAAGATACTATGCTTGCTTCTTATACTTTAGATGCTGGTATTAATAGACATAATCTTGATACTCTATCGTCTATACATTTAAATCATAAAACTATTTCTTTTAAAGACTTAGTTGGAACTGGAAAAAAACAAATTAAATTTGCGGATGTTGATTTAAAAAAAGCAACAGAATATGCTGGCGAAGATGCTGATGTAACATTTAGATTATACGAGCTTCTTAAACAAAGGTTAGATAAAGAAAAACTTAACAAAATTTACGAGTTATTTGAGATACCATTAATAAAAATACTTTCTGATATGGAAGTTAATGGAATTAAAGTCGATAGCATATATTTAAAAAAACTTTCAAAAAAATTCGAGGATAAAATCAAAACAATTGAACAGGAGATTTATAAATTAGCAAAAAAGAAATTTAATATCGCCTCAACTAAGCAGCTTGGAGATATTATTTACAATCAGTTAAAGATCAGAAATTTAAAAAGAACGAAAAAGGGAAGCCTAGCTACTAGCGCCTCAATATTAGAGGAACTTGCATTTAAAGGTCACAAATTTCCACGTTTAGTTTTAGATTGGAGACAATTATCAAAACTTAAAAACACTTATACAGATGCTTTACAAGAACATATAAATTTAAAAACAAAAAGAGTACATACATCTTTTCTGTTGGCAGCAACAAATACTGGCAGATTAGCTTCGAGCGATCCAAATTTACAAAATATTCCGATAAAGAGTGATGATGGCAGAGAAATAAGAAAAGCCTTCATTGCTGAAAAAAATAATATTTTGATTTCTGCAGATTATAATCAAATTGAAATGAGAATTTTAGCAGATATGGCAGATGTTAAAGCATTAAAAAAAGCTTTCATAAATAAGGAGGATATTCATAGTTTAACCGCCAGCCAAGTTTTTAACGTTCCATTAAAAAAAGTTGATACAAATCTTAGAAGAAAAGCAAAAACTATAAATTTTGGTATAATCTATGGAATAACACAATACGGACTTGCTAAACAAATATCAGTTTCAAATGAGGAAGCACTAGAATTTATAAATTCATACTTTAAAAAATTTCCTGAGATTAAAGATTATATGCAGACCACAGTAAAGTTTTGTAGGTCAAAAGGATATGTAAATAATATTTTTGGAAGAAGAATACATTTAAGAGGTATAAATGATAAAAATTTTAGCGTAAGAAGCTTTCAAGAAAGAGCTGCAATTAATGCTCCTATTCAGAGTTCAGCAGCAGATATTATAAGGATCGCAATGATAAAATTGAAAGAAGTGGAAAAATCTAAAAAGACTTTTGATGCAAAAATGCTTCTCCAAATCCACGACGAGCTAGTATTTGAATGCCCTGTAAAGAGTCAAAATAATATTGAAAAAATTGTCAAAAATACAATGGAGTCAATTTCTAGCTCTGAATATCATATGTTCTCAATTCCATTGGATGTAAACGTTAAATCAGGTAATAATTGGGACGAAGCACACTGATGCCTAAATTTTGACAATTTATTTTAAACTATTATAAATTTAAAGGAACTAATTATGTCAAAAACTATTGCTCTTGTTGATGATGATAGAAATATTTTAACGAGTATTAGCATGGCACTCGAGAGAGAAGGATATAAGGTACAGACTTATATTGACGGGCAAAGTGCTTTAGCAGGCCTATCAAGAAATCCCCCTGATTTAGCAGTGGTAGATTTAAAAATGCCTAAACTCACTGGGGAGGAGTTATTACAAAAAATAAGAAAAAAAATGTCAATACCAATTATATTTTTGACTTCAAAAGAAGAGGAGGTTGATGAACTTTTGGGCTTAAAATTAGGAGCAGACGACTATATTAAAAAGTCAGGCGGTTTTTCAATAAAAGTTTTAATAGAAAGAATAAGAGTTCAATTAAGAAAAAAAACTGGGCCACAAGAAGAGTCAAAAAGTTTGATTGTTCATGGAAAGCTTAAACTTGATCCAAATCAACTAGAATGTGAATGGAACGGACAATCTTTACCAGAAAAGTTAACTACTACAGAATTTTTAATCGTTAAAGAATTAGCCAAAAGACCGGGGGTTATAAAAGAGCGGGCTCATTTAATGGACATAGCTTATAAAGAAAATACTGATATCGAGGACAGAACAATTGATAGTCATATCAAGAGAATAAGAAAAAAATTTAAAAAAGTTGATGAAAAATTTTCATCTATTGAAACTCGTTATGGCAGCGGTTATAGATGGAATATTAATTAATGAAAATTAAAAAAAAATCATCATCGATACTTAATAGATTTTTAATATTTAATTTCTTTGTTTTCATTATTTTAGGCCTCTTTACTTTTTTTTATTTAAAAGCAATTCAGCCTAATCTTGTAAAACAGCGAACTGAAAAACATAATGTTATAATCAACAATACGGCTAATCATATAGAGAGACTCCAAGTAAGTTTTGAACAAAATTCTATTAAAGATTTTTTACTTTCTACAAGGTTTCTTTTTCAAAATCTTGAAAGGGTCCAGTTTTACGATTTGAATGGTATTTTGTTAGCCGATACTAATGTTATAGACCTAGATCAAAATGTTTTTACAAAGTCTGATAAAATTTTTCAAGAAAACTTAAATACCGATCAGTCTTTAATTGAAAAAAATACTGACCAAGAAAAATCTTTACAAGAAGAAAAACAAAAAAAAGTTGGGGAGATTGATAATTTAATATCAAATAAAAAACCAAAACAAGAAGTAACAATACAAATTAAAGAAAATAATAATTTTTACGTGAAAACATTAAATGATGTAATTATTAATGGAGAAATTTTGGGATATATAATAGTTACAGAACAAGCAAATGAAATACTTGTTGCTGTAGATGAAAGAAAAAATTTTATTTTAAGAACAGTACTCATTATTGCGCTTGTAATTGCAATTTTTTCTATTTTTCTAAACAGATATGTTTTAAAGCCAATAGGAACGCTTGTTGAGTACACTAGGTCAATCAAAGCAAAAGATGAGCCCTATGGCCGTATAGAAAAATTTTTGTATAGAAGTGACGAAGTTGGACTTTTATCTAGATCTCTTAGCGAAATGACACAAAATTTACAAAATAGAACTAAAAATGCTGAGGATTCTTCAGCAGATCTTGCGCACGAAATCAGAAACCCTTTGGCCTCACTAAAAGGTGCTTCAGAACTTTTAGATAATACTAGTGATAAAGAGGAAAGAAAAAAATTAATCAGTATTTTAAGTCATGATGTTGAAAGAATAGATCGATTAATTACCGATTATTCAAAAATGTTAAAAGATGAAGCTTCATTATCTAGAGAAAAAATGAAAGTCTTAAATTTAATTGATCTAGTAAAAGATGTAACCGAAGAATTTAATAATAATAAATCTGTGATTGAGAAAAATATAAGATTTAAAATTATCAAAGAGAAACCAAATGGACATCCATTTAGCGTTTCTGGTGTAAGGAGCAGGTTAGAACAAGTTATGGCTAATTTAATTGATAATGCTATATCATTTAGCCCTAAAGGTGGACAAATTAGCATAAATCTCAAAAGTACTAAAGATACAGTCAGTTTAACAATTAAAGACCAGGGACCAGGCTTTAAAGAGACAAATACTGAAAGAATTTTTAAAAGATTTTATAGTAATCGGCCAGAAAAATTTGGTGAACATTCTGGATTAGGTTTAAATATTGTTAAAAATATAATAGAAATGCATGACGGTGAAATAAATGCTTCAAATAGAAAAGATAACGAAAGAGGCGCACAAGTAAAAGTGACTTTACCAACAAGATAATTTTATGACTAATGATTTTAAAGTAAAAGATTTAAATCAAGCAGAATTTGGTAGAAAGGAAATCTCTCTAGCAGAAACGGAAATGCCTGGCTTAATGGCTCTCAGAAAAGAATTTAAAGAAAAAAAACCACTAAAGGGAGCTAAGATTTTAGGCTGTTTGCATATGACTATACAAACAGCTGTTCTAATTGAAACTTTAGTTGCATTAGGAGCAGAAGTGAGATGGTCATCCTGTAATATATTTTCTACCCAGGATCATGCCGCTGCAGCAATTGCAAAAGCAGGCATACCAGTTTTTGCGTGGAAAGGTGAGACAGAGGAGGAATATTGGTGGTGTGTTAAACAAACAATTGAAGGCAAGAAAGAATGGAAACCAAATATGATTTTAGATGATGGAGGGGATCTTACCGCACTAATGCATAAAGATTATAAAGAGTTATTAAAAAATGTAAAAGGTGTTTCAGAAGAAACAACTACAGGTGTGCTAGCTTTGAAAAAAATGGAAACTAATAAAAAATTATTAATACCCGCAATAAATGTAAATGACTCTGTGACAAAATCAAAATTTGATAATTTGTATGGCTGCAGAGAAAGTCTAGTTGATGGCATTAAAAGAGCAACAGATGTTATGATGTCAGGAAAAGTAGCAATAGTTGCTGGTTTCGGTGATGTTGGTAAGGGTAGCGCAGCATCGTTAAGACAAGCAGGAGCAAGAGTTATGGTAACAGAAACAGATCCGATATGTGCTTTACAGGCAGCTATGGAGGGATACGAAGTAGTTTTAATGGATAAAGCAATAAAAGATGCCGATATAGTAGTCACAGCCACAGGAAATAAAGATATAGTTACAGCAGATCATATGAGAGACATGAAAGACAGAGCTATATTGTGTAATATCGGTCACTTTGATAACGAAATTCAGGTAGAGGCTTTAAAAAATTACAAATGGAATGAGATTAAACCTCAAGTTCACGAGATAGAGTTACCAAGTAAAAAAAGAATAATATTATTAGCCGAAGGTAGATTAGTAAATTTAGGATGCGCTACTGGCCACCCAAGTTTTGTAATGAGTGCATCTTTTACAAATCAGGTAATCGCACAAATTGAATTGTGGAATAATTCAGAAAAATATGAAAAAAAAGTTTATGTTTTACCAAAACATTTAGATGAAAAGGTAGCCATGTTGCATTTGGACAAAGTTGGAGCAAAATTAACTAAAATGTCAAAAGAACAGGCAGACTATATCAGCGTTAAACAATCAGGACCGTTCAAACCAGATACTTATCGCTACTAAAATAGTAGCCAATGCTAAAATATAATTTATCTCAAATCGACAGTATTTCAAAAAAGATTTCAGCTAATTTGTCAAAATCAGATTGTATATTTTTATATGGAGAACTAGGATCTGGAAAAACAACTTTTGTAAGAAGCTTAATTCATCAACTACAAAAAGAAAATAAAGTTAGTAAAACAGATGTTTTAAGTCCGACATACAATCTTCTTTATGAATATGAGATAAAATCATTAAAAGTAATGCATTACGATCTTTTTAGGTTAAAAAAAAATAAGGAGATAGAACAATTAGGTATTTTTCAGGATTACGAAAATAATATAAAAATAATCGAATGGCCAGAAAAAATGAAAACGAATATAAAAAATAGATTAGAAATTACATTTTACCATCTTTCTGAAAATGAGAATAGAAAAATTAAAATACGAGGTTTTGGAAGATGGAAAAAATTTAAAATTAATGCAATTTAAACTTAAAAAAATTACAAGCGACGCATCATTTAGGGAGTTTTTTAGACTTTACAAAGGAAAAAAAACCTCAATTATAGTTACAGCTAAAAAAGAAGTTTTTAAAAATCTTATTTTATACTTAGCAATTAATAAATTTCTTCAAAAAAATGGAATTTATACCCCGAAGTTAATAAGCCAACATTTCAAGGAAGGGATTGTTGAGATAGAAGATCTTGGAAATAATACACTTTTACATTTTGTCAAAAAATCAAAAAATAAATTTAGCATCTATAAGAAGTGTGTTGATGTAATATTAAAAATTCAAAAAATAAAACCAATAAAAAAAATTAAACTTCGATCAAATAAATATTATAAATTAAAAAGTTATAATACAAACAACTTGCACAGAGAATCAAACTTATTTCTTGATTGGTATCTTCCAGGGGTTATTGGTAAAAAAAAATCTTTAAAATATAAAAAAATTATAAAGAAAGAATTAAATAAACTATACAAAAAAATTTCTTTTAAAAATCAATTCATTGTACACAGAGATTTTCATGTATCTAATATTATTCCAACAAAAAAAAAATTAGGTATTATTGATACACAAGATACAATTTTAGGAAATCCTATGTACGATCTTGCGTCATTAATTGACGATGTAAGAGTTAAAGTTCCTCACCAAATTAAAAAGAAAACATTTCAATATTATTTAAAAAATTGTTCAATGAAAAAAAAAGAAATTAACTTATTAAAAAATGATTTCGATATTTTATCAATCCAAAGAAATTTAAAAATATTAGGAATTTTTTATAGACTTTTCAAAAGAGATAACAAGCCTCAATATTTAAAATATTTACCCTATACATGGAATTTAATTGAGTTAAGAATAAAAAATAAAATTTTTGATAATTTAAAAGCAATACTTCAAAAAACTGTTAATAAAAAATTAAGAAAAAAAACTAATTTTAAATGAAAATAAAAAAAGCAATAATTTTAGGAGCAGGTTTCGGAAAAAGGATGCGTCCAATTACAAAAAAAATTCCAAAACCTCTTATAAAAATCAGAGGTATAACTTTATTGGAAAATAGTATTAATTTTCTAAATTCATTAGGAATTAATCATATTATTATTAATTCACATCATCTTCACAAAGATATTATTAGCTTTGTGAAAAAAAAGAAATTTAATCCAAGAATTAATGTGGTGGTTGAGAAAGGAAAAATATTAAATACTGGCGGAGGCATATTAAATGCTTCAAAAAAATTTAAAAAAAAAATATTTTTAGTTTTAAATCCAGATACTATTTGGGGAAAAAAATATAAGAAGGAAATTAAAAAACTTGAAAAATTATATTTTCAAAATAAAAAACCAACAATGCTTTTGGTTCCAAAAAATAAAAGTTATGACAGATCGTTTAAAGGTGATTTTAATTTAAATTCTAAAAATCAAATTTTAAGAGAAAAGAATAACAAATTTATTTTTACTGGAGCTCAAATTATTAGCAGGCTAGTTTTTAAGAAAAGAAAAATTAGATCCTTTTCAATAAACAAAGTATGGGATGATTTAATAAAGAATAAAGAACTTTTTGGAGTTATAAGTAGACAAAAATTTTTTCATATAAATAATTATAAAATTTATAAAAAATTGAATAAAAAAATTATTGATTAGATATTATTTCATTCTTTCTGGAAGTGTCCAAATATTTTGCATTTAAAAACTTACCTGAATTATCGAAATCAATTACCAAAGGGTTTCCCGTTGGTATTTCAAGCATATTAATTTTTTCATTAGATATCTTGAAAATTTTTTTTCCAAGAGCTCTAATAGTATTTCCATGTGCTGAAAGAATAACATTTTTATTTTGTTTGAGATGTTTTTCTATATATTTCTCAAAATACGGCACGACTCGATCATAAGTATTTTTTAAAGACTCAGTATTAGGTATATTTTTTAAATTTTTATATAGCGGGTCTTTGTGTGAACTGTATTC
Source organism: Pelagibacteraceae bacterium AG-426-I15 (assembly GCA_003213135.1). Lineage (GTDB taxonomy): Bacteria > Pseudomonadota > Alphaproteobacteria > Pelagibacterales > Pelagibacteraceae > Anoxypelagibacter. Next base: position 149,577 of record QCNT01000001.1, read on the forward strand.
AGAATCTTTATCAAGTCTTGGTGGAGGAGTATCCCAAGACCTCCTATATTTTTTAAAACTTTCTTCACCAAGTTTTTTTTTCATTTCAGTTTTATTTAGTCCAGTTAAAGATCCATAATGTCTCTCATTAAGCTCCCAAGCTTTGGTATAATTCATATCTTTCTCAGCTATCTCAAGTACTATTTCTAAGGTCTTAATTGCTCGTTTTAAGTAAGAAGTAAAACATATGTCAAAACTTATATTTAACTCTTTCAATAATTTTCCAGATTTCTCTGCTTCTTGAATGCCTTTTTCTGAGAGATCGACGTCAACCCAGCCTGTAAAACGATTTTCTGCATTCCAAGTACTCTGTCCATGTCTAATTGCTATGAGTTTGCCCATTGAATATAATATATTTAATATATTAAATTATTTGTATGAAGGGTATTAAATTCTTTTACATTACTTGTCCTAAAAAAAATGAAGCTCACAAAATAGCTACATTTCTTGTAAAAAAGAAACTGGTGGCCTGTGCAAATATTATTTACAACGTCGACTCCATATTTAATTGGAAAGGCAAGGTAACAAAGGCCAAAGAGATTTTGGTTGTTGGTAAGACAATGAACAAAAATATTCAAAAAGTTATAAAAAGCGTAAAAAAATTTCATAGCTACGATGTGCCTTGTGTTATTTTTTTTGATATAAAAAATGGAAATACAGATTTTTTAAAATGGATAATAAAATCCGTATAACTCGTTATATTTATTATTTTTCTCTTTTAGGTTTATTAATTTTATATCTTTTTCCAGGTAGTTTAGTTGGTTATTTTTTTTATGGCGACTTTGGAAGGCAACCCGATTTGATCCCAAATCCATTGGGAACATCAATTAATCACGCTTTAGCTTTTTTTTATTTATCCATACTCGGCTTAATGAGCTACGTTAGGGGATTTGAATTTAAAAAAACTTTAATTTTTTTAATAATACTTTCATCATTGTTAGAATTATCTCATATATTTATACCAAATAGATCATTCCAATATTTAGATCTTTTTGCAAATTTGCTTGGAACATTATTAGGTATTGTTATAATGATTTTATATAAAAAATTTAAATATGGAAAAATTTGACGAACGAAAAAAATCCTTTGAAAAAAAATTTGCTCACGATGAAGAGTTGAAATTCAAAGTTGCCTCAAGAAGGAATAAATACCTTGGTCAATGGGTATCTCAAAAACTTGGTTATGGTGTTGAGAAAGAAAAAGAATATATTCAATCAGTTATAAAAGCAGATTTTCAAGAAGCAGGCGATGAAGATGTTTTTAGAAAAATAAAAGCAGATTTAAAAGATCATAGTGTTTCAGATGAAGATATAAGAAACAAAATGAAAGAACTTGATGAAAAAGCTAAGTCTGATTTTATTTAGTTTAATATTATTTTTAAAATCTTTTGCAAGTGCTGGAGAATTCATTCATGGAAAATTAAGAATTGTAGATGGCGATTCAATTGTAATTAATAATCAAAAAATTAGATTATGGGGAATTGATGCGCCAGAAATGAAACAAATTTGTAAAAATGAATTTAAAAAAAATTATAATTGTGGGATAGAAAGTAAAAAGTCATTAGAAAGGGCAATTTTAGAAAAACTGCCTAAGCCAAAAAATCTTAATGTAAAATATGAACCCAATAATGAAGTTTGGTGCATTACAAAAGGAAAAGATAGATATAAAAGAATATTAGGTATATGTGCCGTCGAACAAAATGATTTACTAATGCCAATCAATGATTATACATTAAATGCATGGATGGTAAGGTTTGGGCATGCTGTTGCATATATTAGATATTCTAAATTATATAAAGAATTTGAGGAAGAAGCCAAAACAAATAAACGTGGAGTGTGGCGAGGTGAATTTGAAAGACCAGAACAATGGAGAAGAAAAAATAAATAATTTATAATGTTTAGGTGATTCGAAAAACAAATCTTTATTTATTAACTTTATTATTCTTTCTCGCTGCTTGTTCATCTGTTCCCAAAAACACTAAAAATAGTTGTGCAATCTTTGAAGATCGATATTTGTGGTATAAGCACACCAAGAAAGTCGAAGAAAAGTGGGGCGTTCCAGTTTATATTCAGTTAGCTTTTGTAAAAAAAGAAAGTGATTTCAATTGGCTTGCAAAACCACCTCGTCACAAATTATTCAAAGTAATCCCGTATAAACGTAAATCTAGCTCTTTTGGATATTCCCAAGCTGTTAAAGGTACCTGGAAGCAATATAAAAACGAAACGGGAAACAAGTTGGCAACTAGGGCAAGATTTAAAGACTCTGTAGATTTTATCGGATGGTATGTAAACAAATCTCACAAAATGCTTAGGATACCCAAGAACGATGCTTACCGACAATATTTGGCTTACTACAAGGGCTGGGGAGATTATAAGAACTATTCAAAGGATAGAAAAGCAATCATCTACGCAAGATCTACAAAGGATATAGCTAACGAGTATAGAAAACAGCTTACGAGATGTAAGGATAAGCTAAGTAGAAAAAAATATATTATTTACTAAATTCTTTATTCAATTGAATGTCAACTTCATCTAATCTTTTAGAATTTTTACAAAGTAATAAATAAAATACTGGAGTAGTAAATAAAGTTAGAAAAGTACTAATCAGCATTCCACCAAATATTGTACAGCCTACAGCCAGCCTTATTCCTTCCCCAGCCCCTGGGCCTATATTTCCAATAATTAGAGGCACCATTGCGATAAGGGTTGATAAACTTGTCATCATAATAGGCCTAAATCTTCTTAAACAAGACTCTATAATAGCATTTTCAACACTTTTGCCTTTTACTCTCAGCTGGTTTGCCCAATCAACTATTAGAATACTGTTCTTAGTTGCTATACCAATCAATACAATCAGAGCAATTTGTGAAAAAATATTTATAGTACTATTAAATAAAAGAATAAATATTAATCCACCTAAAGCTGCCAAAGGCACAGTTAACATAACCACAAAAGGTTGGCGCCACGCATTAAAAGTACCAGCCATTACTAGATATGCGCTAACTAAAGCTAAACAAAAAATTATTACCAATTCACTGGATGCTTCTTTTAAGTCTAATGATTTACCTTTATAAAAAATTCCAGCTGAAGGGGCTTTTTTATCAATAGTTTTCTCAATAAAATTCAATGCTTCATTCAAAGTATATCCTCCTGTTAGCCTAGCTGTTAACGTTATAGATTTTGATCTTTGAAAACGTGTCAATAATTTCGGCGAACCTTTCTCTTGAAAACTTACTACATTTGCTAAAGAGACTAATTTTCCCGTAGTATCAGAACGCACATAAATTTTACTTAAACTTTCAGTCTTTCTCCTATCTTCGAGATCTGCCTGCAAAATTATTGGATATTCTTTACCATCTTCATTTAGCGAAGTAACAGTTTTTCCTGAAAATAATGTTTCTATAGATTTTCCAATTGCTTGAATAGATAAACCAAGATCTTTTGCTTTATTTTCGTCTACGATCAACTGTACCTCAGGTTTATTTTTTGTATAGTCAGAGGTTATATCTGCCAAACCTCTGTTTTTTCTTAATTCTTTCATTACGGAGTTTTGCCATTTGTAAAGACTTTCGTAGGAAGGCCCTGTCATAGTTACCACGACAGGTTTTTGATAATTGCTTACACGAACAGAATTCGGTGTAAGCGGAAATGCCATTGTTCCTGGAACTGTTACAATTTTGCCTATAGCTTTTCTGACAATTACTTGCGCACTATCTTTTCTGTCTTTCCAGTTGTCTAATAGGGCTATAATGATAAAACTATTATAAGACTGAGACGATCTACCAAATCCAGGTACTCTCATAATTAATTTTTGATAAGACTCTTTTTCATCTTGTAAAAGAGGTAATAGTCTTTTTTCAACTTTTTCTGCTTTGTCAACTGTATATTCAAAAGATGAGGACTCGTCAGTTTTTCCAAAAACTAAATAAACTCCTCTATCTGGATTTCTTTCAAGTAATGTTTTTGGTGTAATTTCAAATAGAAAAGCAGCAAATCCAACTACGAAAACCATAAACCAAACAATTGTCTTTGGTTTTTTTATCCAATATCTTAATGTCTCGTAGTAAAATTCTCCAAAAGAATCAAACAACCTCTCAAACTTTATAAGTATCTTTGATGTGCGTTTCTTTTTGTTGAGCAATTTTGAACCCAACATAGGAGCAATCGAAAGAGCTGTGAATGTGCTTATTACAATTGTTATAGAAAGTGTAATTGCCATTTCTCTGAATAAAGTACCGCTTATACCCCCAATAAATAATAAAGGAGCAAATGTTGCTAAAAGTATTATACTTGTTGACAAAATTGCAAAAATAACATTTTTAGATCCTGTTGCTGCAGCACTTAGAGAAGAGTCTCCTTGTTCAACTCTATGGTAAATTGATTCAGTCATAACAACACTGTCATCGGTTACAATTGCAACACTTAAAATTATTGCTAAAAGAGTAAAAACATTAATTGTAAGACCAAAAATCCATAAACCAAGACATGCTCCAATTAGACTAACAGGAAGTGTTATTGCAGGAACAATGGTCGCTCTTATATTTCCTAAAAAAAGATAAATAATTCCCACAACCAAACAAAGTGCCAAGATAATTGACTGATAGCACATTTGTATAGCCTCTTTAATATAAGTTGCCCTATCAAAACTAACTGATATTTTAAGACCATCCGGCAATGTTCTGTTTAACTCTTTCATTTTATTTCTAATATTTTTTGATAGTGTTACTGTACTTTCATTAGTTCTTGCATAAATACCAATCCCAACTGTGTTTTCATTCAAAGCATCAGGACTTTGGGCTTTGAATAATGTTTTCTCTGAAACAGGACCATATTTTACGTCACCCAAATCTCCCAGAGTTAAAGTTTTTCCCTTAATTTTTTTTATAGGCAATTTTTTTATTGATTGAATATCAGTGTAGGTTTTTCCAAGATCAAGTGTAAGGTCTACATTGTTAGATTCAATTGTGCCTGCGGGAACTGCAACATTATTTTTTCTTATCGAGCTTTCAACTTCTCTTATATCTAAATCATTAGCACTAAGTTTTACTGGGTTTAGATAAACTCTAACTGCTTTTTCATTTATTCCTCCAACAATAACTCTGCCAGTACCAGGAACAGAGCTAAATGCATCTACTAAGTTTCTTTTTACATAATCACCAATATCTAGAGAGTCCCATGATGTACTACTTACTGATATCCACATGCTTGTAGAAAAACCAGCTGATGCCTTTCTCACTTCTGGAGCTTTGCTATCTTCAGGCAGGTTGTCAATAATTCTAGCTATTCTCTCACGAATATCATTCGCAGCATCATCAATATCTATTGATGTAAAAAATTCTATTTTTATTGTGCTTCTACCAATTTCAGAGAGTGTATCAATTGATTTAATGCCTTCTGCCCCACCAACTGCTAATTCAATTGGTTCAGATATTTCCGAGGCAATAATTGAAGGGCTTGCACCTGTATATTTTGTAGAAATAACAACTTCTGGTGGCTGAAGGTTTTTCGGTAACTCTCTAGTACTCAGTTCAAAAAAAGTATATAGGCCAAAAATTACAAGCAAAAGAGAAAACACAGCGCTTAAAACTGGTCTTTTTATATTTAACAAACAAAAATTGTGCATGTTATTTAATCAGAGGTTTAATTGTCATACCATCAGCCAATCTTGCCAAACCTTCTTTTACGATTTTATCATTTACGCTTAGGCCCTCTAATATCTCTAAGTTTCCACTTTTTCTAATTCCTGTTTTAACTTCGGTCTTTTTAATCTTATTATTATCTAAAATTTTATAAACATATTTCTTTTTATCCTCAAAAATTATACTTGTGTCTGCAACAGAAAGTGCATCTTTTTCATTATACAAAACCTCTATGTCTAATAACGATCCTGGTAAAATCTCTAAATTTTCATTGCCGATCTGTGCTCTGGCTAATATACTACGTGTTTGAGCATCAACTCTAGACGCATGGGAAATAACAATACCTTTATATATTTTATTTTTATAAGCTAAAAATTTTGCGCTAACCTTCAAATTTTTTTTCAAAACAGAGGCAAAAACTTCAGGAATTTGCAAATCGCACAATATTTTTTTTGAATCATCGAGAGTAACAATTATAGAATCCGTTCCTAATATTGAGGAGCTTATGCCACGAGTACCTACCGTTCCTGCAAAAGGCGCTGTAATTGTTTTGTTTTGGAGTTTTGCTATTATTTCACCTTTTTTAATTGCCTGAAATCTAATTGGTTCTAAAAGCTCGCTTTTTTTTATTTTAAAAGATGTCGTTTTACTACTCAAAGCAGTACAATAGCTTTCAATTGTCTTACTAAATTTTTTTTGCGAAACTATTTCAACTACTACTCCTGGGGGCGGTCGTTTCCCGAATTTTTTTTTAAAATAGACGCCCATAGCAGTTCTTCCACCAATTACAGTAGCAATTATGATAAAAAATATTATTATACCGATAGTTACTTTTTTGGATCTTTTCATTTCATTCCGTATTCTGACCACGAGCCATCATAAATCACAGCATTTTTACCACTTATGATAGAATATGCTAGGCCTAAAACACAAGCTGTAATTCCGGAACCACAAGTAAAAACTATAGGCTTAGAAATATCCACCTTGTTTTGGCTGAAAATTTTGCTTAATTCATCCTTTGTCTTGAAAGTATTTGTCTCGGGGTTAATACAATCTTTAAATGGAATATTTTTTGAACCTATAATACAGCCTTTCTTTAAACCGGGACGTGGTTCATCCACTTTTCCCTCAAATCGATCACGACCTCTGGCATCAACAGTTTGAAAAGAACTCTTTTTAATATTTTCCTCTATTTGTTTTTTATTCTTAATCCATCCAGTATTTTCACTCACTTTATATCTACTTTTGGGATTTAATTTATTTATGTTGCTAAACTTCCCGGGATCCTTATCTGCCTCATGAGTAGTAGGCTTATTTTCCTTTAACCACTTTTTCATACCTCCGTCCAAAACAGAAACTTTTTGATGGCCAAAATATTTTAAAGCAAACCACAATCTACACGAGCTGTAGGTATCGCTATAATCATAAATAATAATATGGTCATCGTTTCGGATTCCAAAAGAACCAAGCATTTTAGCCCAATAATCCGAATTACTCATCATATGAGGGTACGGCGAGTTTTTATCAGAGTGTTCATCAACATCCCAAAAGATAGCTCCTTCAATATGTTTTTCCATATATTCTTTTTTTGCGCTTCTTTTAGATGAAGGCATATGCCAACTAGCATCAAATACTTTTGTTTTATTTAAATTTTTTTCAAGCCACTCTGTAGTTACTAAATTCATTTAATATTTTTTTTTTAAATAATATTGATGATACTCTTCTGCTGGTTGATATAGTTTTTCTTTTGATATATTTGTGACTATATTTCCGTTAAATTTTTTATTAAACTCATCTTTAATTCTTTCAGCAACCTTCTTTTGATTTTCATCTTTGTAGAAAATTTCAGATCTATATTGACTTCCAATATCTGGGCCTTGCATATTCAGCTGGGTAGGATCATGAATTTGAAAAAAAAATTTAACAAGTTCCTCGTAAGAAACTATATTATCATCGAACTCAACTTTTACAGTTTCCGCATGGTTTGTTGAACCAGAGCAAACTTTTTCATAGGTTGTATTTGGATCGTCTCCACCACAATATCCAACCTCGGTATTCTTGACGCCTTTAATTTTTTCAAATTTTAACTGAGGTCCCCAAAAACATCCAAGAGAAAAAAAAGCAATTTTCATTGTTTTAAAATTCTAATATGTTATTCCATTTAATTAAAGGTGGTAATATGCTCACAAAATCGCAATTAGCAATTCTTTATATGATCGCAAGCGTCGCTTGCTTCAGTATTATGGACATAATTGTTAAATATCTTAAAGATGTGCCATTTGGGCAAGTACTTTTTATGCGTTTTGCATTTGGCATGATACCTATAGTTCTGCTAATACCGAGAGAAAAAATTTTTACTTTCTATAAAACAAGAAGACCTGGCCTCCATGCTTGGAGAGCATGTTGGGGCGCAATAGCTATTGTAGCATTGTTCATAGGACTTAGAAATGTTGAGTTAGCCGACTGCATCTCTTTAACTTTTCTTGGACCAGTTTTTGTAACAGTTTTATCCGCTCTCTTTCTTGGTGAAAAAATAAGAATGACTAGAATCTCTGCAATTATTTTAGGGGTAATTGGTGGATTAATAATTATAAGGCCAACTTTTGAAGAATTTAATTTATTTTATTTTATGCCTCTAATTTTTGCATTTGGATTTGCACAAGTTGCTTTATCAATTAAATCTTTATCAAAAACTGAACCAAATTATTTAATAGCTTTTTATTTCTCCCTACTATCGATGCTAATCGGCCTAGCAACTATTATTAATGGTTGGATTTGGCCAAGTTTATTTGAAGCTTTTTTATTTGTTGTTCTGGGATTGGCAGGAGGTTATGCCAATATACTTCTAACACAATCACTACGTATGGCAGACACAAGTCTTGTAACTCCGATAAAATACTTATCATTGGTTTTTGCAGCAACAGCCGGATATTTTATTTTTGGCGAAACGCTCAAGTTAACAACCTTAATTGGTGCCGCATTTATTGTTGCTGGTTCCTATATTATCTTCCGAAGAGAGGAAACTTTAAAAAAACAAGTTGTCCCAACAAGATATGAAACCTAAATGGTGGAATAAAGGAAAAAGGCATCTCTCCAACAGAGATAAAGTTATGCGAAAACTTATTGAGGCATACAAAGGACATCTCACAACAAGAAAAAATTTCTTTTATTCATTAAGTAGGTCAATAATTTCTCAGCAAATATCAGTCTCTGCTGCAGACTCAGTTTTTTCTAAATTTCAAAAAAAATGTAAAGGAAAAATAAGACCAAAAACGGTTTCAAGGTTATCAATATCAGATTTAAGAAAATGTGGTCTTAGCAGAATGAAGGCTAAAGGAATTAAAAGTTTAGCAAAAAAAATATTAAATAAATCATTTGATCCTAAATTAATAAAAAAAATGTCAGATGAGGATGCAATAAATTACTTATCTTCCTTAAGACAAATAGGAAGATGGTCAAGCGAAATGGTTTTAATATTCTTTTATAATAGACCAAATATTTGGCCAGTTCAGGATATAGGTTTATTGAGAGCAATTTCAAACAATTATAAAAAGAAATATTTTCCTCCAAATTCTTTTATTAAAAAACTTCAAAAAAAATTTTCTCCATTTTGTACTTTAGCTGTTATGGCCTTATGGTATTCAGTTGATAATGAGCCAGTTCAATATTAAATTTATTTACATCTTCTTAAAAATGATTTAATTTTTTCTATGGCTGAAAAACTTTTTATATCCTGGGACGAATACAACGCTACTGTTGAAAAATTAGCTATACAAATTCATGAAAATTATAAACCCGATCTTATAATCGGAATAATGAGAGGTGCCGCACCTATCATAGACGTTTTAAGTCGTATATTTAAATTGAAGTGCGCTTATCTTGCTGTTGAGTCTTACTCAGGAAAAGGAATAGAAGATCAACAAGGAAAGTTAACTTTTTCAAGAGAAATGAGTTCTACAGTTCAAAACTTGGGAGGCAATTTGCTTTTGTGTGACGATCTTTCTGACACAGGAGTTACTTTAAATAGAAGTATTGAATGGTTAAAAAAGTATCCTCCTTTAAAAGGTAAAATTAAATCAATAAAAACTGCAGTGTTATGGAAAAAAGCCAAATCAAGTTTCACTCCAGATTTTTGCGCGATAACACTCAAAAATAATCCATGGATTGTTCAGCCTTTCGAACGTTATGAAGAGATTAGAATAGAGGAGCTTGAAAAAAAACACAAAAACAAGGGTTAAATTAATATCCAACCCTTGTTTTTAAAAAAACTTTTAAAGTGAAAAACTTACAACACTTAATACTGCTACTAGCCAAATTGCTGGAGATGTTTTAGAAGCCTCTCCACTAAATATCTTAATCAAAGCGTAAGCTATAAACGCTAAGGCAATACCATTGCTAATGCTGTATGTTAAAGGCATTGTAATCATAGCCAAAACTGCTGGAGCGGACTCAGAAATGTCTTTCCACTCAATATCAACAATATTACGCACGAAAAGGACGGCAACATAAACTAATGCAGCGCCATCAATTTCTTTTGGCAAACTAGTTGCTAATGGTGCAAAACCTAAACAAAGAAGAAAAAGTATCCCAATAACTAAAGAGGTCATACCTGTCCGACCTCCAGCTTTAACTCCGGCGCCAGATTCAACGTAACTTGTTACTGTTGTAGTTCCCAATAGACTCCCTGCTACTGTGCCAACGCTGTCAGATAACATTGCTTTCTCAATATCTTGAACTCTTCCTTTGCTATCTACTTTTCCGGAAACATTAGCTACAGAAGTTAAAGTTCCAGCAGTGTCAAAAAAGTCAATAAAGAAAAGTGTAAATATAACTGTTAATCCACTAGCCGTAAAAACTTTTCCAGTGCTAAAACCATCAATAGCATCAAACAAATAACTCATTGAAGGAGGCGCTGATAGTATTCCATTAAATTTTGCAAGTGATGCACTTCCTTTTATTGATGCTCCAGTCCATTCCCAAATTGGAAGCCAGGCCAACAAACTAAAGACTAAAATTCCAATAATTATATTTGCTCTGCTTATAAATCCTGCATTAATTTTTTCTAGTACAATCATTGTTACAAAAGCAAGACATCCCATTAATACAATTGGCGATTTTATATCACCCAGTGTTACTAATGTTACCGGATGATCTGCTACTACGCCCATTATTTCTAAACCAATTATTGCAAGAAATAATCCAATACCCGCACCTATTCCAAATTTTAAACTTCTAGGAATAGAATTAATTATCCAAGCTCTTATGGGCGTCAGTGAAATTACCAAAAACAATATACCGGAAAGTAACACTGCTGCTAAAGCCTCAGCAGTTGTATACTTCATTCCACCAACCACTCCAAAAGCCACAAACGCATTGATTCCCATTCCTGGTGCCAAACCAACTGGCCATGTCTTGCCGGCAAATGCCATTATAAAACAAGCAATTGCAGTTGCTACTATTGTAGCGGTATAAACTCCTCCAAAATCAAAAAAACCTTTCTCAGGTCCCGCAAACTCTCCGGAAAGAATAAAGGGATTTAAAAACATTATGTAAGCCATTGTCAAAAATGTTGTAACCCCAGCAACTACTTCTGTTTTAAAATTAGTTTTATGCTTCCTGTACTCAAAATATTTATTCATCATAATTTTTTACTCCTGTTTGTATTCACTAATATATATTTATCTAATTTTTAAAAAAGTTCAAAATGGGTAAAGATATCTATTTAAAGTTGTATTTCTGTTTATAACTATACTGATATAATTAAAAGCCATGAAAAAAATTTTAAATATTTTCATTTTCTTTATCTTCCTAACGTCCTGTCAAACTATTGGAAATAAAGTAGATAAAGCCACAAAAAAAGAAGAAGAAAGATTAGGAAAATTTCTCTCAAAAACCGAGAGCGAATTAAAAATAGAATTTGGGAAACCAGATTTAGTTGAAATTGCAGACAATCAGAGCAGAATACTTACTTATTTTGACACTAAATTCAAAATAAAATGCGAAAGAAGATTTGAGATCGATAAAACAAATAAGGTTATTGGTTTTAGCAGTAAAAACTGTTTTTAATCAAATTTTCCTGAAATTTTAAGTGCAAAGGCGTAATCAAAAGCTATCTCTTCAATTGCTGCGGTTCTCCCGGACTTTCCTGAATGCCCCGCATCCATTTCACATTTAAGAAGGAGTAAATTTTTATCAGTTTTATGTTCTCGCAATTTAGCACAGTATTTTGTTGGTTCATCGAACAATACTCTTGAGTCTGCTAGAGAAGTCGTAATTAAAATGTGAGGATAATCTTTTTTTTCAATGTTATCGTAGGGGGCGTACGAACGAATATATTCAAAATGTTCTTTATTATTTTTTGCATCACCAAATTCTAAAAGCTCTCCTTTTGTCAAAGGTAACGAATGATCCATATTTGTTGTTAGGTTATCTAAAAATGGAACAGCCATTATAGCACCAAGAAATAAGTCTGGCTCTTGATTTATAACATTTCCAATCAGCAATCCTCCAGCACTACCTCCGTAAGCAATAATTTTTTTTTGGCTAGAATATTTATTTTTAATTAAAAACTTTGCACAACTTAAAAAATCTGAGAATGTATTTTTTTTATTTAACATTTTCCCTTCTTTCCACCAATGAAAGCCTCTCTCAAAGCCACCGCGAATATGACATGTTGCCCATATTATATTTCTATTAATTAGTGAAAATTTTGATGATGAGAAACTTGGTATCATAGCACTTCCATAACTTCCGTATCCATAAAGAAATAAATAAGAGCTTCCATCCAGTTTTGTATTTTTATGATAAGTGATTGTTATAGGAATTTGTCGACCATCATGACTAGGGCAATTTAGCCTTTCAACGATGTAATCATCTCTGTTATGGCCAGACGGAATTTCGTTTTCCTTCACCAATTTTTTGTTTTTAGTTTTAATATTATATTCAAAAACTCGAGCAGGGGTTTTAGGTGATTCATATGTCAATCTAATTAAATCTGTATCCTTATCCTTCTGAATTAAAGAAATACCTGGAGAGATTACTTTTTCATCGGCAAAAATTAATTGCTCTTCAATGTTTGTTTTTATATTTCTTACAAAAATTTTTGAAAGTGCATCAGAGATTTCTGATCTAATAATCCACTCTTTTAAAAAATTAAGGCCACCTATCACTACACCCTTTTTTGCAGGTATAAAATCTTTCCACTCATTAAATTTATCATACTCACATCGTGAAACTTTAAAATCTTCCGCATTTTTATTTGTATGTAAGTACCAATATCCATTATAGCTATCTATATCGTAAATAATTCCTTTTTCTCTTTGCATAAACAGTTTTGGTTGAAATATCTTTTCATCCTTATGAAAATAATAGACCTCACTGGTAGTATGTTCGCTTGTTTCAATTAAATAGAACTGTTCACATGATGTCACATCAATTGAACAAGTAAATCTTTCATCTTTTTCTTCAAAGATTAATTTATCTTTTGAAACAGGTGTACCCAAAATATGTTGCAGTATTTTTCTCGGTCTTTTTTGAGTATCATGTTTTCTGTAAAAAAAAGATTTATCATCAAAAGCCCACAAACATCCTCCCGCAGTATCTTCGATTTTATCAATTATTTTACCATCAGATATTCTCCTCACAAAAATTGTAAAGTATTCACTTCCTTTCTCATCTACTGAATAGATCAAGCTCTCGTCATTATGCGATACTGTAAGATCTCCGCAATTAAAGAATTTTTTCCCTTTTGCCTCTTGATCGGCATCGAAGTAGCACTCAATTTTATTTTTACCAATTTTTTTTCTCAGTTTTTTAAAATAGTTTCCTTCTTTTGTTGTTTTGGTCCAGTAATCATATTGTTTATCACGATAGGGTAGGCCTTCATCATCTAATTTGATCCTTCCCTTGATCTCCTCAAAAAGTTTCTTTTGTAATTTTTCGGTATCTTTAAGATTTTTATTTGTATAATTATTCTCCTGTTCTAGATACTTTCTTACCTCTTTATTAAGTTTATTTGGATCTTTAAGAATATCCAAACAATTGTCCTGGTGTATCCATGAATATTCATCTACCCAGCTGTAACCATGACAACTTTTCTTTTCAGGTTGCTTCCTTAATCGTGGTATCATATTTTTATGAATTTATTTTTAATCATTGGAATTTTTCTTGTTGTACTATATCTTTTATTGAATTTTTTTATTAAAGCAAGTAGCAAAAAAATCGCAAAAGGTATTAGATATTTAATTTTTACCACAGGGATTATTTTAGCTATAATCCTTTTTTTTGTTGGTAGATACGCCTTTAGTATACCGATTTTAATTTTCCTATTGCCTCTTCTGAAATTAAAAGGAGGCATTGGTTTATTTCAACTTTTCCAACTTTGGAGATTAATAAATTATTTACGTCAAACAGGTAGATATTCTTTTAGATCAGGCACGAACTATTCTAAGGCTTCTTCCAATATTTCCTTAGATGACGCCTATAATATATTAGGTTGCAAAAAAGGATGCACAAGATCTGAGGTAATATCAAAGTATAAAAAAATAATGGCCAAACTTCATCCGGACAAAAATGATACAGACACTACAAAGCTAGCACAAATGGTTTCGGAAGCTAAAGAGACGATAATAAAGAATGATTTTAATTAAGATAATATTTCATTAGCTTTAGACAGTACTTCTTCAAACGAAATTTTATCTTTACCTAAAGTGTTATGGGTTGTTGTATTGTTTTCTCCTTTAGGCTCGACGACTTTAATTCTACTAGAATATTTGCCGTATGCTTTTACTGGACTATCCATAAATAATGCAAGAGACTTTATTCCTAAAGCAACTGCTAAATGCATAAAACCAGTATCATTTCCTATATAACAATTACAATTTTTTATTATTGGCAAAGTCTCTTTGATACTAAGTTTTTCAAAAGATATACAGTTTTTATTATGGAAAGAGTTTTTAAATCTGTTTATTAATTCAGCATCATTTAATCCTCCAGCTAAATAAAATTTGCATTTATTTTTTTCTGCTAATTCTTTACAAAGTTTTATATAATTATCTATAGCCCATCTTTTTGTTGGACCCGAAGCTGAAATACCTAGACAAATGTGTTTAAAATTTTTGTCAAAATTTTTATCTTTATTTTTTATTTTCAAATTAGGTTCAGTAGAGACAACTTGATGGATTTTATCCTCAATAAAATTCTTAGCACTATGAACAATATTATCTTTTGATCTAAAGAGAGGGTATTGATATATCGATTTTATACCAGCGAATCTTGCAATTAAGTTATATCTTAAAGAGCTATTAAAAATAAACACTTTATCAAAATTTCTTTTTTTAAGCTCTTTTTTTAATTTAAAAAAACCACTTAACCCGTCTTTATTTTTATCTAAAATAATTATTTCATCTATGGAGCTATCATCTTCTAAAATATCTTTTGCTTTTGAAGTCTCCTTAGCCAGCAAGCTAACCGGAGAATTGAACTTTTTTGAAATTGCTTGAATATAAGGTAAAAAAATTACCATATCTCCAATTCCATACCTTTGTTGAACAATAAGAATTTTCATTCTTTTTTAATTTATAGTACGTTTATATACAAAATTAGGTAAAAAAATGTCGGAAAAATTAAAAGGTGTTTTTGCAGCTTCAATGTCAGTTTTCAAAGCTGATTTAAGCTTAGATATTAAAGAAACTCTAAATCATGCAAAGAAAAATCTTGATGAGAATGGGGTTGGCTCCGCTTTTTTTGGTAGTACCGGATGCGGACAACTGATTTCAATTTCAGAAAAAAAAATGTTTATTGATGCTTTATCCAAGGAAAATTTTAAAGAAAAAATTTTAATAGGCACTTCATGCAATAGTTTAAAAGATACAATAAATTTAATGAAGCATTCATCAAAGGCGGGTTTTAAATATTTTCTAATTATGAATGTTGCTTATTATAAAAATGAAGATAATGGAGTTTATAATTTTTATAAGAACATAATTAAATCTGTACCCGAGTCTAAAATTGTGCTTTATAACTTTTCAAAATTAAGCGGATATACATTTAGCCCAGAAGTTACAATAAGATTAATAAAAGATTTCCCAAAAAATATAATAGGAATGAAAGATAGTACCGGCAATCTTTGGAATAATTTTAAAGAGAAGAATTTTTCAATGTTTGTTGGGAGCGAAAAAAAATTACTTGACGGTCTCAAAGTAGGTGCCGCCGGTTGTATTTCAGCCACAACAAATTTAACAGGTTTATTAGCAAAAAAAGTTTTCGATGATTTTCATAAAGATGGTAATTCAGCCAGCGACATAAAACTGAAAGCTTTAAGAACAGTTTTTGATGATACAGGTAATTTGATTTCCGCATTACATACTTTAAAAAGCTTAGAAAATGAAATTTATAAAAATATGCTTCCACCTCTTGAAATTTTGAGTGAAGAGAAAAAAAAAGAAATGTTAAAAAAACTCAAAGAATTAAATTTTTTATCAAACAAAAATATTGCAGCATAAAATATGTTATTAGTTAGATTTTTAAACAACTTAATTAAAAAAGATGGTTTCGTATTAGAGGATGCCAATAACAAAAGCCATTTAATTGGAAAACCAAATTCAGAAAACCCAATTAAAATGAAAATACATGATAAACAATTACACTATAAGTTACTTTTATATCCCGATCTTTATTTTGGAGAGGCATATACTGAAGGAAAAATTTCATTTAAAAATGGGACTATAAGTGATTTTTTAGATCTTGCACTACAAAATATTGGAAGAGAGAAAACAAATACCATAAGTGAATTTATAAATTCAATAAGAGGCTCTTATCGTTATTTAACAAATTTTAATTTTATCAAAAAATCTAAAATGAATGTTGCCCATCATTATGATATTTCAGATGAACTGTATTTCCTTTTTTTGGATCCTCTTAAACAATATTCATGCGCATATTTCAAAAAAGAAAGTGATACTTTGGAAGAGGCGCAGAAAAATAAAATAAACCATATTATAAAAAAACTTAATATTAAGGAAAACTCAAAAGTTTTAGATATTGGAAGTGGATGGGGGCATTTATCAATTGAAATTGCTAAACAAGCAAAATGTCAAGTGACAGGAGTAACTTTGTCTGAAAATCAGTATAATTACAGCTGCGCTAAAGTTAAAGAGCAAAATTTAGGAAATCAAGTTGAATTTAAATTAATGGATTACAGAGAAGTAAAAGAAAAGTATGATCGAATAGTCTCCGTGGGAATGTTCGAGCATGTTGGTAGAAAATTTTATAAAACTTTTTTTAATAAAGTTTTTGAAATTTTAAAAGATGATGGATTAGCCCTTTTACACACCATAGGTTCAATTAATGCACCCAGAAGCCCTCAACCTTGGATTACAAAGTATATTTTTCCTGGTGGTTACACCCCAAGTCTTAGCGAAGTAGCCAACCCAGTGGAAAAATCAGGTTTAATCTTGTCTGATATTGAGGTTTTGAGGATGCATTATGCTCATACTTTAAGGAATTGGAAAGCAAGATTTAGAAAAAACAAAGATAAAGTTCTACAGATGTTTGATGAAAGGTTTTTTCGAATGTTCGAATTTTACCTAGCTTCCTGTGAAATGGCATTTAAGCATGGAGATCAGGTTGTATATCAGCTTCAATTAACTAAAAAATTAAACACAGCTCCCTCTACGAGAGACTATATTTATTCTTAAGTTGCTGCTATTAGTAAAATAGCCAATGAAAAAGAGAAAAAAACAAAAAAAAACTTTTAAAAAAAGATCAAAACAAAGATCTTTCAAAAAAAGAAAAAAAATTAAAAAAGCGAAAAGACAGTTTAAGAAAAAAATTACCAAGAAACGAATAAAGAAAAAGAAAATAAAAATTAAATCAGGGAAGAAGAAACAGCAAATCGAATTATTTAAAATTTTTTCAAAGATCAGACCACCTAGTTTCGAAAGCATTTTTTCATATGTAAGCAGACCTGTTTTTGAGGCTTATTATAATTTTCAAAGAGATAGAAAGAGAAAACTTTTAAAAGCTCAAGAAGCCAAAGAAAAAGAGCAAGAAAGGATAAAAAAAGAAAAATTCGAACTTATTAGAAAGATGAAAGAAGAACAGTTAAAGGAGGAGGCTTACTATTCTAAAGAGCTCAAAAAGGATATGCGAATCTTTTTAAGAGAACAAGAAAGAGAGACAAGAAAACAAAAAGCGAAACAACAACAAGAGATTATTAACAACCTTAAGCTGAACAAACAAATAGCTGCGTTTGAGCTTAGACAAAATAAAGAGATAGCTGAACTTGAAAAGACTGCTTTCAAAGCTGAAAAAGAGGATTATCAGGAGGTGCTCGACCGTATTTCAGCAATAAGATTAAAATATAAAAATTTACGTTTAGAAAGTTATAGAAAAAAATTACAGGATCTTGGAATAGAAGTTAAAGGCGATGAAGATAAATCTGCTTTACTTGAAAAAGAGAGAAAACTTTTATTACAAAAAACAGAAATTGAAAATACTTTAATGCCTTTCACAAGATCATTAAGATCTATATCTTTTTTCTGTAATCGGTCTCATATTTTAGGAAAACATTTGTCACCTCTAAAAATTATTGACTCTTCTCATGATACTGGGGAAGTATACTTAAAATGGTTAGATCTATCGGACTCTGAAGATTTTCTTTTACTATGCTACTTAAAAGATAATTCAATCGAAAGTAACAAGATAGTTTTAGAAATGAAAACTGATCCAGAAAAACATCTTAGTATTGAATTTGATATTAAATCAATTTTTCAATTCCAAGAAACTGCTATTGATAATGTTGTCAAAATGATTGAAAAAGAGAGAAATTCAAAAAAATCTTCAGAACAAAAAAAAGCTAGTTGATAAGTTCATCTAGTTTCTTAATTTCTCCAATTTTAAATATTATCGCGTCTTCTTTTTTAAAACCAAGTTTCTCAGCATTAGCCTTAAATCTAACCGGAGGTTCCCAAATTGGTTCCAAACTTAAAATCGAAGTACCCCAGTGCATTCCCACTACTTTTTTCACTTTTAAGTCTTTCATTAACGACAAAAGTTCCTCAGGATTTGCATGAGCTGTAGATTTGTCTTTGACGTTAACAATAGGAAAGAAATTGTAAGCACCAATATTTCCAAAACCTAAATCTATTGGACCAAATTTTTCCCCTAAATCTTTATAAAAAGGCGCAGGCCCAGTATCACAGGCAAAAAAGATTTTCTTACCTTTGTACTCGATTAAAAAACTCCCCCAAAGACTTCTATTTGTATTTCCATCTCCCCAAATCCAACGTTTGCTCCAATGTTGAGCGGGTAGCATTGTCACTGAGATTTCATTATTAATTTTAATTTTATCAAACCAATCCATTTCTCTAACATTATCTTTTTTATAACCATTTCTTGTAAAATATTTTTTAAGTTTTAAGGGAACGAGTACTTTAATATTTTTATCAGGGAAATTTTTTATCGTTCTAATGCTCATATGATCGTAATGATTATGGGTAAGTAAAAATAAATCCATTTTTGGAATTTCCTTAAGTGAAAGCGGTGACTCTATATATTTTTTGGGACCAAACCATAAAGGGCCATAATTTTTTTCAAAAACTGGATCTGTAATAATTGTAGTATTTCCAAGCTTTATAATAAAACTCGCATGATCAATCCACATAACATACGAATCTGATTTATGTTTTTGAAGGTTTTTTAAAACTATTTGCTTATCAATTACATGTTCAGGAGGATAATTAATCTCAAGTTTCTTTTTTTCTTCTCTAAAAACTTTCCAGTTCCATTTAAAATTAGGATCTCTTTGGGGTCCACCCTCTGGGTTTCTAAAAGCAAATAGCTTCCCGTCTTTTATAATATGATGATAAGGTGGTTTTTCCATTGAATTAAGATTATTAAAAGAAAAAAGAAAAACTACAAATAGTAAAAGTTTATTCACCACCTTTTTTATCGCTTTTGGAGTTAAAATTCTTCAAAATTAATGCGACAAAAAAGGCTGCGAATAAAATTAGAGTAATGCCGATTACAATCATATTTTTTTAGGTTTTAAAAAATTATGATTTTTTAAGCTTTTTAGGACAATAATCTGCTGACACCCTATTTTTAAACTCTTTCTCAGATATCAGATTAGACTTGAACCAAACCAGGCTTTTCTCATAACTCCCTGCTTTACTCATCTTTGTACACTTGGGTCCCAAAGTTACTTTGCTTGTACAATTTATCAAAAGTAACGAACAAACAGTAATTAATATAATATTTTTCATTTGTTAATATTATTTATTGTTTTTGTTTTAAGAGGGGCACAATTTTGTTTTTTTTATGCGTCCAAAATAATTCTGTGCATTAATCTTCTTCCTTGAAAGGGCGTTGCTGAATGAATAACCGAGTGATTATCCCAGATGACTATAGTGTTTTTTTCCCAAGAAAAACTAGTTTGAAACTCTTTTTTCGTTTGATGGTTGAACAAAAAATTTAAAAGATTTTTAGATTCTTCTTCACTTAGATTTTTTATGGCAATTGTGTGGCCTGGACTTAAATAAAGTGTTTTTCTACTACCAACTTTTTTTACAATTGAGTGTTCAGCTAAAAAATCTTTTGATTTTCCAGTTCCTCGCTCAGCTTCTCTCTCAAGTCTTGTTATTGATATTGGTCCCGCTGAACTAAAAACACCAATAAGACTTTCAATTTTATCTTTAGTTTTTTGATCTAATGCTTCGTAAGATGCTAATTGAGAGGCAAAAAGAGTTTGACCTTGGTCTTTCTTAACTACTTTCCCCATAAGGCAAGTGTATTTAGGGGTTTTACTTAAATAACTGCTATCCGTATGCCATCCTTCACCGTAAGATTTTCCTTTATCGTTCTCTTTCCTTTCAACAACGGTGATACCTTTGTGGTTTTCTAAATCTTTTAACATTGGATATTCTTTAATTTTTCCAAGCTGATTAGCGAACTTTAAATATTCTGCTGGCTCCAAATTTTGGTCTCTGAAGCACACAAAACCGTAGTTATTAAGAGCTTCTTTGATTTGATTAATATTTTTTGGCTCTATTAATTTAATATTAAACGAGATTGAAGCCCCGATATTGTTTTTAAACGGTTCTATTTTTATATTCATTACTCACTACTAAAATAGATATCTCTATAATATGCAATAATTTTTTGTTTGGAATTATTTGAGTCAGAAAATATGGCAATAAAGTTTGTGAAAGAAATACCGTGTGTTTTTTCAAGCAATTCCCTTACATTTATTTTTCGAGTATGCCATTCTCCACTTTTGTCACTTGAAATGACATAATCTCTACTTCCTTTTGTCCAAGGGCTTTGTTGAAGATAACCTTCCTCCAAAAAGGATGAGTGAGCCAAGCTCATTAGTTTTGAACCAATTTTTTTTCCATAGCCGACCATTACTCTTGCCGTCCAGTCATGTCCCTTTTTAGTTTTTTGGTCAATTTTTTTAAAATCTTTTTCAATTTTAAATGAAATATTTAAAAAGGGCATTTCTTTAAGAAGGTCTTTATCTATTTCCATACCTAGACCCGTTGCGCTATCCTCAGCCTCTGCTTTTAAATACCAACCTTTTTCATCCTTATCATTTGTATAAATAGTTTTTTTACCAAACCCTCTTTTTGTTAGAAGCTTCATTCCTTCATCGCTAAAATCGATTCGGAATTCTTTTGAATTAGCAGCGGTAAAAATTAGCAATGCGGACAAAAAATATGCAAAAAATCTCATGAATTACATTATTTAAATTAAAATTTGTAATTTGGCAAATACACCGTATATATAAATTATGGATACATTACTTATTACACTTGTGGTTGTTTTATTAGTTTTAAACATTGTTGTGATATTTTTCCTATTAAGCAATAAACAACAAAAAGACGATGATCCTACTCAGACATTTAAAGATGAATTTAATTCTTTTAAAGAGTCTTTTAGCCAATCTTTTGGTCACATGTCCAAAGATATTGCAAAAGATATGTCTGGTGCTTTAACAAGAGTCGATGAGAAAGTGGGAGTATTTAATAAACAAGTGGAGTCCTTAAATAAGAGCCAAGATAACTTTAGTCGAATTCTTGCAGGAGTAAAACAATATGGAGTTTTAGCAGAATTTTCTCTAGCATCACTTTTAAAAGATTTATTGCCAGCCTCTCAATATATCGAAAACGTAAAAATGAAACCAGATGAAACAAGTGACACAGTAGAATTTGCGATAAAACTTCAAGATGTTCTTGTTCCGGTAGATAGTCATTGGCCAATTGAAAAATTTAAAGAGATAGATAATGCATATCAGGCAAAGGATAAAGAAGCATTAGCTGAGGCTAGAAAAGATTTGGCTACAGCTTTTAGAAATAAAGCAAAAATAGTAAGTTCAAAATATATTGCACCTCCAAAAACAACTGATTTTGCAATTGTTTATGCTCCAACCGAAGGATTGTTCGCTGAACTTTCAAGTTATCGCGATCCTAAGACCAAAGAGCTTTTACTTGAAGAACTTAGAACAAAATACAAAATTACAATTGCAGGACCTAATACGCTGTCTGCTCTTTTACAATCTTATCATCTTGGTTTTCAAACACTCAAAGTTCAAAAGCATGCAACTCATATTTACAATGATTTAAAACTAATCTCTAGAAGATTTGAAAAGCATTTTGATGGAATTGTAGATTTAAGAAAAAAATTAGAACAAGCTATGACTACAACCGACAGTTTTGGTAGAGATGCCCGTTCTATAATGAATACTCTTAACAACATCAAAGATCCCGGAACAGTAAAAGAGACAGTCGAAGAAAATTCTGATAAAATTAAAGTCTTTAAGTAAGTTAATTTCCTAAATGCCAAATTTTGTATTTTATGATTTTGAAACAAGTTCATCCAATAAACAATGGGGTCAAATTATTGAAATCGGTGCAATCCTAGCCGATGACGAACTCAATGAGTTAGATAGATTCGAGTCTAGATGTAGACTATCCCCCGGAATAATTCCAGAAGCAATGTCATTAATTGTAACCAATACTTCACCAAAAAAATTAAAAGAAATTAACCTATCGCATTATGGAATGGTAAGACAATTTGTTGAAAAATTAAAAAGTTGGGGCAAAGTCACATACATAGGTTGGAACAATATTGAATTTGATCAGATTTTTTGGAGAAATACTCTGTTTCAAAATCTTGAGTATCCTTTTACATCTACAACAAATGGAAATAGGGAGGGAGATTTACTGAACCTCGCAAGGGCTGCCAATCTCTATTACCCAAATACACTTAAAAATGCGATTAATGCAAAAGGAAATTTAGAATACAAACTAGATACAATGGCCCCACTCAATGGAATTAAGCATATAGCTCACAGGGCAATAGGAGATTGTGGTGCAACATTAGAGGTTGCAAGAATAATTAAGAAGAAAGCCCCCAGTGTTTGGAATAGTAGCCTTCTTACTTTAGGTAAAGATGAAAGTTTAAAAATTATTAAAAGTGAAAAACTTTTTTGTGCTAATGAATTTTACTATGGAAAGGTTGTGCCTTTCGTTCAAACCTTTGTTTGCCAGCATCCTATATATCAATGGCCAAAAACATTTGATTTAAAACATGATCCAAGTGTTTATATGAATATGCCAGTTGAAGTTTTAAAAACAGAACTTAAAAAAGCCCCTAAAGTTCTAAGAACCTGTCGACACAATAAACATCCCATAGTAATGAACCCCTCTTATATTGACCATTTTGAGGAATATAAAATGATTGGAATAAATAAATTAACTGAAAGAGCCGAAATTGTAAGAAAAAATAAAAAATTTTCAGAAAAAGTAGAATTAATTTTAAGAGATGAGGCTCAAGAAAAAGTAGAAACTAAATCACAAGAAGATATTTGTGAAGAGGAAAGTTTATACAATTTTTCACCTCAACAAAGTGAAGATAATAAAATTTTATCAGGTTTCCACGAAGCAGAATGGGATAGAAAACTTTCATATTTACAGAAATTTAAAGATAAAAGATTTCACTATTTTGGAAAAAAACTAATTTATCAAGAAAAACCAGATCTTTTACCCAAAGAAGACTACGACGAAATTCACAGCACAATTTTAAAAAGAGTTCTTTCAACAACTGACGACAAAAAATGGAATACAATACCTAGAACATATAAAGAGATTGATGATTTAAGAGCAAAGTTTGAAAAAAGTAAGGAAACTGAAAAACTTAAAATGCTTGAAGAGATTAACGTATACGTTGAAGAGCTTGAAAAATCTTACACTACCGCGTAGTTGACTTTTTTTAAAAAAACTCTAATTATAATTTTATGGCCACAAAAAAAGTAACAGATGAAAGTTTTGAGTCAGACGTTATTAAGTCACAGAAACCAACCATTGTAGACTTTTGGGCAGAATGGTGTGGGCCATGTAAACAGATTGGCCCAATTTTAGAAGAGATTTCAAATGAAATGTCAAATGAGGTTGTGATTGCCAAACACAACATCGACGAACAACCAAATACACCAACAAAATATGGAATTAGGGGTATTCCTACGATGCTTTTATTTAAAGCAGGCGAACTTAAAGCTACCAAAGTCGGAGCCACAACAAAATCAAATATTGTGTCTTGGATAAAAGAAAATATTTAGTTCATACTTAAAACCTTGCCAACTAAATATAAGCTACCAAAAATCACAATAATTTTTTTATCTTTTTTAGGAATTTTTTTTAGGGCATCTTTAATATTTTTAGATTCTACAGTTTGAAATCCATTTTCTTTTGCTATTTTGTAAAGTTTATTTGAACTCATTGCGCTTGGTTCATTGGGAATTTTCACAGTAATAATTTTTTTAAAAATTCCCTTAAAATTCTTGATTAGTTTTTTTGGATTTTTATTTCTTAAGCTTCCCCAAATGCTAAAAATAGGAATTTTAATATTTTTTAAAAAACGGGCTAAATTTTTAGTAGATTCATCGCTATGACAACCATCTACAAGAATTTTAGTTTTTTTAAGATTTTTAGTTAATCGACCTTTGATAAATTGAACACGACCTTCAAATTTAATTTTTGGTATAGTCTTTCTTATAGTTTCACTGCTTATTCCTAGGTCCAGAGCCATTTTAATTGCTAAACCTACGTTTTCCCATAATCCTTCTGAGTGAATATTTTTAGAATTTAGACGAATTAAATTACTATTTTCTTTGTAATATTTTTTATTTTTCTCATTTATAATTTTCCAAGATCTGTGTGTTATTTTTGTACTTGGGTTTTTTTTTAAAATTTTATTTATTATTTTAAATGTTTTTGTTTTTTGCTTTCCTATATAGATAATTGTATTCTTACTCAGATATCCTACTTTTTGTCTGCAAATTTCATTAATAGTTTTTGGTTTTACCCACTCTTGATGTTGGAAATTAATATTAGTAACAACTTGTGCCAAGGGATTAGACCATAGATTTGTTCCATCAAGTTTGAACAACAATCCACTTTCTACTAAATTGAACGAGTCAGAGTTTGTTTTACAAGCTGCTAAAATATAAATACAAGTCAGCAGTTCAAATAGCGTCAGTCTCTCCCTGGTGTTTTCTATGATCTTTTTATATTTTTCTATCTCATTTATAGTAATAAATCTGTTTCCTAACCAAAATCTTTGTCTTACATCGTACAAATGAGGGCTTGTGAATGTATTAACTTTCTGTTTGTTTGCTTCTAGAAAATATTTTAAAGATGTAAGAACACTATTTTTTCCATCACTTCCAATTATATTAATTACATTGTTGAGTTTTTCTTCAGGATTATCTAATTTTCTTAAAACTTTTTTTATTCTTTTAAGATCAAGATTGATCCTTTTGCTATACTGCTTTTGAAGTTTTTGGTAAAGCTTCTTGGATGTTTGTGACATTATCTGTTTGAGATATAGGCTTAACTTCTTTTTTCTTAAGTAAAATTGTTAAAAGAGTAGAAATTGTTGATCTTAAATATTTTCTTTCTATAACCATATCCAGTCCACCATGTTCTTTTACAAATTCTGACATCTGAAAGTCTTCAGGTAATTGCTCTTTTACTGTATTTTCTATTACACGACGTCCTGCAAAAGCCACCGTAGCTTTTGGCTCAGCAATTAGAATATCTCCTAGCGAAGCAAAACTTCCAGTAACACCTCCTGCAGTTGGATTTGTCATAACCACAACATATGGCAAATTATTTTTTTTTAATTCATTCACAGCCAGTACTGTCCTGCTCATTTGAGCTAAAGCTACAGCCGACTCCATTAAACGTTGACCACCGCTACAACTAAAAAATATGTATGGTGTTTTTTTATCAATTGCATTTTGTGCGCCATGAATAAAAGCTTCACCCGATGCTGCGCCGACCGATCCGCCAATAAAATCAAAATTTTGTGCTCCTACTGTTACTAGAATATTATTCAATTTTCCTTCAGCAATTAAAATTGCATCAGATTGATTAGTTTTTTCACGTGCAATTTTTAACCTATCAGCATACTTTTTGGTATCTGACCATTTCAAAGGATCATCTTTAGGAACAGGAGTCTTAATTAATTCATATATTTTATTATCAAAGAATATTTTAAATCTATCATCGGAACTTAGTTTGTGGTGAAAACCACATGTAGGACAAACACTGAGATTTTTGAAAAGATCATCTTTATAAATTAAATTTTTACATTCACAAGTTTTCCACAAAGCTTCTTTAGTATCAGACGATTTTTTTTTAAAAAGAGACTTAATTTTTGGTTTTATAAATTTTGTTATCCAATTCATTTTATTTTGTTTCTCAAGCTTTTTACCATTTTATTTAATTTTATGACAGGATTTTGGCGATTTTCTAGTGAGTCACTAATTCCTTTGCATAATGCGCTTCCTACAACCAAACCATCAGCCTTTTTTAAACTAGCAATAGTTTTATTTGTTATTCCGAAACCAATTACAGTATTTTTTGACTTATTTATTCTCTTTATCTTATTGTAATTTTTTAAAATTTTTTTAGGAGAAACTTTTAATTTACCGCCTGTAGTCGATAACATACTTATATAATAAAGCATGTCATGAGAACTTGCTATAATTTTTTTCATCCTTTCCTTAGAGGTTGTTGGAGACAACAATTGAACAAAAGTAATCGAATTTTTTTTACATAATTTTGAAAATTCCTTATTATCTGGGAAAGGAAGATCTACAATTATTAACCCATTTACACCAACCTGCTTACATTTTTTTACAAATTTTTTCTCCCCATACCTATACACCATTTGGTAATATCCCATGAGAATACATGGTTTTGCATTTTTACTTTTCTTATAATTTTTAACTATTTGAAAAACATCTTTTAGTTTAATGCCTTTTTTTAAAGCTCTATAAGAACTATTCTGAATTTGAGGTCCATCAGCTGTTGGCGCATTATGCGCAAAACCTAACTCAAGAATATCCGCATATTCAGATATTGATTTTAGAATTTCTAAGGATCTCTTTTTAGTATTATCACCGGCTACTGTATAGGTTAGTAGGGCAGGTCTATTTTCTTTTCTACACTTTTGAAAAGCTAAATTAATTTCAGATTTCATCTTGAATAATTACCCAACTTTTTTTTAATAATATCTTTGTCTTTTATACTGTCTCCACAACTATCAACTACAATTATATTTGAGCTATCAAGCTTTGGAGCAATTTTTATTGCTTCCGCAAATGCATGAGCCGGCTCTAAGCTTGGAGAAATTTCTTCAAGTTCAGTTACTAATTTAAAAGCTTGTAAAGCTTCCTCGTCCGTAGCGTATGTGTATCTTGCTCTACCAGCATCCTTCAAAAGACAATGTATTGGACTTACAGAAGGATAATCCAGGCCACTACTAATAGATTCGGTTTTGT
Organism: Pelagibacteraceae bacterium AG-426-I15; assembly: GCA_003213135.1. Lineage (GTDB taxonomy): Bacteria > Pseudomonadota > Alphaproteobacteria > Pelagibacterales > Pelagibacteraceae > Anoxypelagibacter. Next base: position 177,101 of record QCNT01000001.1, read on the forward strand.
TAATTTGACCGTCTGAATTTTGTACACAATAAGCAGCCGCGCCATGAAGAATCCCTATCTTAGAGTTTTTACTTAAAGGTGCAGCATGAAGCTTACTTTTTGATGGACCTCCAGCCTCAACTCCTATGAGCTCTACTTGATTTTTTTTATAATCAATAAATTCACTCCAAAATCCATATGCGCTAGAACCACCGCCAACACAGTTAATTAATTTTAGTTTATTTGGTATTTCTCCAAACTCTTCTTCTATTTGAATTTTAAGTTCTCTAGAAATTTGCTCAGTACTAAAACCACAAATCTTTACGAATATATTTGGACCGACCAAACTTCCAATGCCCATATGAACCTTATCACAATTTGCAACCCAATATCTAATACATTCACTAACAGCATCTACTAGAGTTTTACTACCAGAATTTACAGGAATAATTTCAGCGCCATTTTTTTTTATTGCATCACAGTTTGGTTTTTGTCTTTCAATATCCCGAGCCCCCATAAAAACTTTACATCCAAGGCCAAATTTTTTTGCGACCATGGAAAACATTTTTCCATTGTATCCAGCGCCTGTGTCAGTGCAGATATATTTCTTTTTTGCTCGCTTACATAACATTGCATGAGTGATTGCATTGTAGCATTTATGCGCACCACCTTTACAATCAGATACCATCTTTGCATAAATCTGCGCGCCACCCAAATGATCTGAAAGATTTTGTAATTTGATAAATCTTGTAGGTGTTCCTATATAGTTTTCATATAAATCATCTCTCTCTTTTAAAAAATTTTTATCTTTTCTATACTTTTCAAACAATTTTGTTAAATCATCTATTGGTTTCTTTAGTGTTTCGGCTACAAAATTACCACCAAATTTTCCAGCATAAAAACCGTTTTTATCGTGTTGATCAATTAAAGGTATTCCTTTTTTAATTTTCATTCTTAAAATATGATTATTTTTGCTATTTAGCAGACTGTATAATCTTTTTGATGTTTTGAACAGGGTCGCCCTCGATAATTGGCCTTCCAATTACCGCAAAACATTTATCATCTTTGATTTTTGAGAACTCGGCATAACTCATAACCCTTTTTTGATCTTGTCTATTCTCGTCACCTCTTATTCCAGGACAAAATATCTTCAGATTTTTTGATAGAGATCTAACGAGAGAAATATCTTTTCCAGACGCAATAACTCCAGATATACCTGCATCAACTGCTAATTTAATTAAAAGTTGCATCTGTTCATCTACTGAATTTTTTATACCAATTTCTTTAAGATTAGTCTCTGAAGTTAATACAGTTACTCCAAGTAAATCAATAGATCCGGAAGCAGCTTCTTGAGCAGCTTTTAACATTTCAACATTACCGCTTATATGAATAGTTAGATATTTTGTTGCTTTTAAATTGGCAATTGCAGTTATTGTTTTTTTTACTTGATTAGGTATATCATGAAGTTTTAAATCTAAAAAAATTTCTACTCCCATTTCTTTAAATTTTTTAAGACCTTCAACTCCACAAACAGCATATAATTCTGTTCCAATCTTTACGCCTGCAATCTGGTTCTTGATTTTTTTGGTAACATCAATTGCTTTTTCTAAAGAATTATAATCAAGCGCAACAAAAATATTTTTTTTCAATTTATATTATTCCCATCATTAATTTTAATTCTTAATTCTTTCGACATTTTAAATGCTATTGATATTTTATTTTTTGTTTGAATTATTTCACCTGTACGCGGATTCCTGGCGTTCATTCTTTCCTTAATTTTTTTTTGAGAAAAACGTCCAAAATGTCTTATCTCAGTAGCTTTATGCAACTTAATTTTCTGTATTATTGTCTCAACTATTATATTAAGAATTTTTTCTATTTCAGCTTTTTTGATTTTCGGGCGAATTGTATCTGATAATTTTGAAACTATTTCAGATTTCACCATATTTAATCACTTCTTCTTCTTTTTTGAGCTAAATACTTTTCCTAAAATATCGCCTAATACCGCCCCACTCTTAGAACCATCTTTACCGAATTTTTTGATATCTCTTTTCTCATTTTGTATCTCTAATTCTTTGATAGATAAATTTACCTTTCTTTTGTCAAACTCCAAATCAACTATCATACAGTCTACTTTGTTACCTGGATTAAATACTTCGGGCCTACAGTTCTCTGGTTCTTTAGCTAAATTGCTCTTTTTTATAAGAATTTGTAATTTATCATCATTTCCTGGCGATACTTTAATACCATTTTTAATTACAGACTGAACTTTAGCTGTAATAACTTCTCCATTTTTTCTATTTTTAAAGTAGTCGAAAGGATCGTTTTCCAGCTGTCTAACACTTAATCTTATTTTTTCTTTTTCTCTATCTATTTCAATAATTTTTGTTTTGACAGTATCGTTTTTTTTGTATTTTTTTAAATCTTCCTCTCTCTCTTCCCATGAAATATCTTTGTAGTGTAACAAACCGTTTAAACCTGAATTTCCTATACTTAGAAAAACTCCAAAATCAGTAATATTTTTAACTTTGGCATTTACAACGGATCCTACTGGACTTTCCTTAACTAGTTTGTCCCATGGATTACCTAACACAGCTTTGTAGCTGAGAGAAATTCGTCTTTTCTCAGGATCTATTTCCATTATTTTAACTTTAATTTCTTGAGACGGAGATAAAACTTTACTTGGACTTATATTTTTTTTAGTCCAATCAAGTTCTGATGAATGAACAAGTCCCTCTAAGCCTTCGCTTATCCTAATAAATGAACCATATTCTAAATTACGGGTAACCGTACCAGTTACTATATCGCCCACCTTATATTTTTTATCTAAATTTTCATAAGGATCAGGATGCATTTGTTTAACACCGCAGCTTATTCTACTTGTCTCTTTGTCTATTTTAATAATTTTTACTTTAATTGTTTCACCCACCGATAAGAGATCTGAAGGTTTTTTTACTCTAGAATAACTTAGATCACTACAATGCAAAAGTGCATCAGCACCCGAAAGATCTATAAAAGCTCCCCAATCTAAAATTGATTTTACTTTCCCATCGACGATGTCACCTTCTTTAATTTTAGATAAAATATTTTTTAAATCTTGATTCCTTGTTTTTTCAAGTATAGCTCTTCTTGAAACAACTATATTTCCTCTTACTTTATCCATTTTAACACACATGAATTTAAGAGGCGTATTAATCAAATCGTCAATTTCGGAATTTCTTAGCGGTTTAGTATCTATTTGTGAACCTGGAAGAAAGCATAAGCAAGAGTCAATATTGACAACCATTCCACCTTTGACTCTATTAGTTATTATTCCCTCAACTTCTTCTTGATCATTAAAAGCCTTCTCCATTTTTTTCCAAGAATTCATTCTTCTTGCTTTTTCTCTGCTCACAACAAGCTCAAGATTAAATCCTTCGATTCTTTCAACGTAAACTTCAATTTTGGACCCGACTTTTAAACTATCCAGCTCTTTGGCTATCTTAAATTCTTCCACTGGAATTATTCCTTCCGATTTTGCTTTAAGATCTACAAAAACGTATTTTTTTCCAATTTCGCTTACAGTAGCTTTGGCTATCCCACCTTCTTTTAAATCTCTTTTTTTGAAATCTTCCTTTAGCAGATTCTCAAATTCTTTTGATCCTTTGTTATTTTCTAAATTTGTTTCTAAAGCCATATTTTTGTTTTAATCTTATATTTACCATTTTTGACATTTTTTTTACCATTTCAGATTTATTTAAAATATCGGATCGTATTACTACATGATCTTTTGCAAGAATCAATGGACTATGTTTCCTTGTAGTATCTGAATAATCACGTCTTTTAAGATCATTTTTAACTTCTTTGAAAGTAATTTTTCTATTTTTCTTTTTCAATTCACGAAATCTTCGTAAAGCTGCGGTATTTAAGTTTGCCTTTAAATAAAATTTTACAAGAGCATTTGGAAAAATAAGATGGCTATCTCTACCTTCAATTACACAATATTTCTTATTTTGCTTTACCCAAGTTTTTTGAGTTTTTTTAATAATTTTACGTACAGCTAAAGTTTTGGCAATAATAGCTGAATATTTTGAAATATCAGGTTTGTGAAGATTAATTTTTTTAATTTTTTTATAATCAAATCTTTTGAAGCACTTTCTTAAATAAGATACTTTATTTTTTGGTTTTTTATCGATTATTTTTTTTGCTCCCCATCTATAAAGTAGACCACTACTTAAATGAGGAATTTGAAATTTTCTGGATAATAACTTTGCAGCAGTCGATTTACCCGAACTACTTTTGCCATCAACGGTTAATATAAAATTATTAATTTCTCTTCTTTTCAAATTTTCCTCCAAGTTTTCGGATTATTTGTAAAAAATTTGGACAACTAGAATTTACTTGTTCAAAATTTTTTAGACTAGCTTTCACACCCGTTAGTAAACTCAAAATTGCAGCAGACATCAAGATTCTATGATCAAGAACACCTGATACGCTAATTTTTTTATTATTTAAATTAAATTTTGATTTTCCATAAATTTTCATTTCATTTTTAGATGCAGTTGTTTTGATTCCAATTTGTTTACAAATTTTTTGCATTTCCTTAATCCTATTGCTTTCTTTATTAACCAGGTCACCTATGCCTTTGAAAACTGAAGTCCCTGGCAAAAAACAAGCTAAAATTGTCATGATAGGTATTTCGTCCTGACAACTTGTAAAAAATTTTTCACTCACTTTCAAAGGTTTCATTTTACTACTTCTAACATGCACATCTGCAACAACTTCATTTCCTTGTTTTTTTTTATTTTTGAAACTTACTTTGCCACTATGTTTGCGGATTATATTAAAGAAACCAACACGCGTAGGATTAATTTGAACATCTTGTAGAATAATTTTAGAGTGTTTATTTAATAGACATAATGTTGCGTAAAAGCTCGCAGATGACGGATCGCCTGGAACAGAAATATTTACTGGTTTTATACTCTCTTTTCCGATGATCTCGATCAGATTTGTTTTTCCTTTTTTAATTTTAATTGCATTTTTATTATGACTTAACATTCTTTCTGTATGATCTCGGCTTTTCGTTTTTTCAACTATTAAAGTTTTGCCAAATGAGTTTATCGAGGCAAGCATAACAGCAGATTTAATCTGGCTTGAAATACCTGCTTCAAAATTAAATCCAACCGGCATTTCAGATGAAACTAATGTTAAAGGTAAATTAAACTTATTTTTCGGAAAGAATTGAACACCAAAGCGCTCCATCGTTTTCATTATTTTATACATGTTTCTCTTACTCAAACTTTTGTCACCAGTCAATTTTACTTGAATATTTGGATTTGTTCCTAAAACACCAAAACCACAGATCCTTAAGGCGGTACCAGAATTTCCAAAATTTAGTACAGTATTTTTTTTACAATAAAGACTTCCTAATCCTTTACCATAAACTTCGTATTCTCCACTTTTTATTTTTTTTATTTTACAGTTTAATTTTTTTAAACAAGAAATTAGGCTAAATATATCATCAGACTCTAGTACATTTTTTAATTTTGAAACGCCTTCAGAAATTGAACCAATAATAAAACCTCTTTGAGAAATAGATTTATCGCTATCTACCTTTATCTTGTTTTTAAAACTCCCAATTCTATGATTGATTATTACAGAATAACTAGCCTCTGGCATACTTCCTACTCGTAAGAACCAAAGTACAATTCTCTTGCTTTAGCTGATTGTAAAATTTCTTTTGGTTTACCTTCTGCTATTATAGTTTGTTCACCTATAACTATACATTTATCGACAACTTGAAGTAGATTTTGAATGTTGTGGTCTGTTACTATGACTCCCGTACCGTAAGATTGAAGTTTTAGAATATATTTCTGAATATCTTGAACAACGATTGGATCAAGAGCAGCCATTGGTTCATCAAGTAAAATAATTTTAGGATTATTTATTAGAGTTCTCGCTATTTGCAATCTACGAACCTCACCACCAGATAGTAAGTTTGCATTGATATTTCTTAAATGCTGCAAATTAAATTCCGTTAATAATTGCTCCACCATTGATCTTTGTCTCTCTGGCTTTTTTATTGTGAGCTGAACTACTGCAAGTAGATTATCGTAGGTCGACATAGAAAAAACAGATCTATATTGACTTAAATAGCCAATTCCTAATTTGGCTCTTTCATGAATAGGTAAAGAGGTAATATCTTTTTGATTTAAGTAAATTTTTCCTGAGTCCACTTTATATCTTCCAAGTACACATCCATATAAACTTGTTTTTCCACATCCATTGGGCCCTAGTAAACCCAATATTTCTCCAGCATACAAATCTAAGTTAATTTTTTTTAGGATTGGCCTTCCCTCAAAACTTTTACTAACCCCTTTGACCTGTAGGACTGGTTTATTTTTTTTAAATTTGATTATCCTAAATCTTTTTTTCATTTAAATTTTGTTTTTATATTGACTTTATCCTCGTTATACATTGAAACTTTTAATTTTTTATCAATAAAATCGAAATTTACTACATCTGCCACAAGATTTCCACTTGGACTATCGGTTTTTACGTTGCCCTCGACAGTTAAACTATTTTTTGAATTATTAAATTCAGCTTTATTCGAATAGAGAGAGCTTTCTTTATAAAACATATTTACATTTTCAGAAAAGCCCATATCAAGGGTAATATTATTATAAACACCTTTATCGCTTCTAATTTCTAATACGGTCTGATCTTTGAAGTAAAAATAACAAATAATGTTCTTCATATAAATTATTTCAGGTTTCTCTATTTCAAAACTAGAATTTTCTGAAAAAATTACAAATCTATTACCGTTATTGTCAATTCCTTTATATTCTAAGCCTTCAAAAGTATTAATTCCATCTTTTTCTTGAGAAACATCCTCGGCTATTGAAATATCATTTGTTATTTTTTGGCTTTTATTTTTATTTGGTTGATTAAAGTATATTAAAAATATCAAAAGAGACCCTATTATAAAGAGCATTATTTGAAGTGCAGTTTTCTTTTTGATTTTATTCAATTCCATAAGATAGCAAGTGATGTATGTGACATATACCTTCTGCTTTGCCAGATTTCGAAGCAACAACAAGTGAGGTTATTTTTTTTTGATTCATTATCGAAAGAGCTTTGTGAGCAGTTATATTTGAATCAACTTTAAATGGATTTTTAGTTGCAATTTTTTCAATTTTATCTTTTTTTGAATAACGTCCCAAAGCTCGTCTAGCATCCCCATCTGTACAAATTGAAAATACTTTGTTTTTTTTAGTTACAAGAACAAGGCCTAATTTTTTACCAGTTATTATTTTAACCGCCTGTTCTATTGTTTTTTTCCTATCTATAATAGGTATTTTTTTTCCAGTAACCATTACGTCTTTTACTAGAAGCAAGGTTTTGCCCAAACTCCCACCTTTATGATACCTTTTAAAAATTTCTTTTGAGAAATTCTTTTTTTGTTGAATTGCTGCACACAAACTATCTCCAAGAACCAAAGTGATTGTTGTACTTGTAGTTGGAACTATAGATGTTATGTCTGCTTCTTTTACCTTTGGAAGCAATAACTTAATATCACTAGCTTTAAGTAAAACGCTATCTTTTGAACTTGCTATACCAATTACTTTTACTCCAAATCTGTTTGCAAAATTTAGCATCTCTGCTAGCTCTTCAGAGTTCCCAGAATATGAAAAAATTAAAAGAATATCTTTTTTTTGTATCTGGCCCATATCCCCATGTCTTGCAGTTCCTGGATCACAAAAGAAACTTGAAACTCCAATACTTGAGAGTGTTGCCGAAACTTTTCTTGCAATCAAGCCAGATTTGCCTACACCAGCACAAATTACTTTGCCCTTACAATTTGATAGTAGATCAACTGCTTTAACAAAGGATTTATTAAAAACTTTATTAATCTTTTTTAATTCCGCAATCTGAATTCCTGCAGACTTTTTTGCTACTTTTATATAATTTGTTTTAGCCATTAATGCTCAAATATATCAAATTTAAAACCAGCCTGATCTAACTTTATTCTCGTATCTAAAAATGTGATGCAATTTTTATAAAGATCCATTCGATTCTCTCTTTTTAGCATTTTTTCTAATTCATTTTTAATTTTGTGTAAAAAGATCACATCATTTGCTGCATATTCTAATTGCTTATCGCTAAGCTCATTTATATCTTTGTTCCAATCACTGCTACTAACTCTTTTGTCTAAGTTTTTATTACAAAATTCATATACCAAATTTTTAAGACCATGTTGGTCGGTATAAGTCCTTACAACCTTACTAGCTATTTTAGTGTCAAAAATATTTTTAATTTTACACCTTAAAAAATACTCTAAAGCATTTTTATCAAATCTAAGAAAATGGCCGATTTTTAAAATTTTCTCATTTTCTAGAACAGAAACAAGATTTGGAGCTTTATAGTTTTTTCGGTCTGGTTGAACAATATAAACAATACCATTTTGATCGCAAATTTGAATTAGGCTTAATTTATCCCTTTCAGGAATCTGCAAACCTGTAGCCTCAGTATCAATGGCAATAGAATCTTTAAACGACCTAAGTACTTCCTCTGTTATGTCTCCTTGAAATTTATGTATTTTTGCCATACCTATTCCTAAATACCATGAATAATTACCCGATAGCAACAATTCTAGGCGGTGGTGGCTTTATAGGACGTTATCTTGTCAGAAATTTGACCAAGAAGAACTATAGATGCATTATTCCAACGAGAAACCCTTTTTCAAAAGTATATTTAAAGACACAGGCTCCTCCTGGTGCAATAGAACTAATCAAATTTGGTCAAAATAATTTTGTAGAAATTAAAAATGCAATAGAAAACTCTGATGTGGTTATCAATCTTTGTGGAATATTATTTGAAAATAGAAAACAAAAATTTAATAGTATTCACGCAGACATTCCAGAAAGTATCGCAAAACTTTGTGCACAATTTAATGTAAAAAAATTTATTCATGTTTCTGCTATTGGCGCTAGTAAAGATTCAAAATCAAAATACCAGCAATCTAAATTTTTAGGCGAAGAAAAAGCTTTAAGTAATTTCGATAAAACAGTGATTATTAGACCAAGTGTTGTAATTGGTAATGAAGATAATTTTACAAATTTATTTGCTAAATTAAGCCTTTCGCCAATAATTCCCGTAGTGAATGTAAATTATAAATTTGAGCCTATTTTCGTAAATGATGTAGCAAGAGCAATTTTAAAAGCTATAGAGACAAAAAATAATGAAGGAAAAATTTATGAACTAGGTGGTGGCAGGGTGATTAGTTTTGGCGATATGATAAAACTAATTTTAAGCACAATTGGAAAAAAAAGAATAGTTGCTGATGTGCCGATGACTTTAGCTAAAATTCAAAGTTCGCTTTTAAGTATTTTACCGATTGATCCAATCATAACAAAAGATCAATGTCTAATTCTTTCAGAAAAAGATAATGTAGTATCTGGTGATCACTTAACTTTAAAAGACTTAAATATCAAACCGACGGATATTGAAAAAGAAATGGAAAAGTGGCTGTGGCGTTACCGATCAGGTGGAGAATTCGCAAAAGTCTAGGGTACTAACAAGTTAAAAGATTTATCACTTTTTCTAATTATTAATTTGTCTTCAAAACCAAAGTCCTCACCATCTATTTGTGAGAGAACTTTATTTTCAAGTTTATCAATTTCTAACTTATCAAGCTCTTTAGTAATAATACTTTTTGCTCTACTTAAATCTCCTTTTGATAATATTAGCCAAAGGTAATATAAAATTTTAATTCTTGAAAGATCTTCAAATATATAAGCAATAACTTTATTATCAAAAATATTTGTTTTTTTCGTAATAGAGTGTGGTCCTGCATAATATTTTGAATTTGTTACAAGTACCCAATCGGCTTTAATTATTTTTCCATCGACATTAACTTTCATCTTTTTATTTTTTAGAAATATAAAATGTTGCAGACCTTTAAGCGCAAAAATTATCTTACCTAAATATTTTTTAATTTGAGAGTCTATTGAATGCACAATCTCTGAGTCAAAACCAATCCCAGCCATAAGAAAGAAATATTTATCATTAATTTTTGCAAGATTAATTTTTTTGGTGTTTTCTGAAACAAGTACTTTATAAATTTCTTTAGCTTTTTTTTCTATTTGTGTTTCAATCTGAAGTATATTTGCTGTTCCTGCAGGTATGTAACCGATAATAGGCTTATCAATGTCTTTGTACTTATTTATGATCTGATTTATTCCAAAACATACTGAACCATCACCACCTGCAATTACGACTCTATCTGTGTTATTTTTTGATAATTCACTAAAAACTTTTTCAGCATCTTTTTCAGAGCTGGTTTTAAATAACTCTACCGAATGATCTATTTTAAGAAGCTCTATTACTTTGTTGATAAGCTTTAATTTTCTTCCACCTGCTGCGTTAGCATTAAAAATGATGGAAAATTTTAATTTTTTAATCATTTTTTAACATTTCTGTAACATATTTATGATTCAACTAAAAGAAGAGATTCGTTTTATAAAATGAAACAAATAAAATCTAGCGCCGAAGGAAAAATACTTACATTTAAAAGTATATTCATCTCAGATGTTCATCTAGGAACAGTTGGTTGCCAAGCAAATAAACTCTTAGAATTTTATAAACACACAAGATCAGAAAATCTTTATTTGGTGGGAGACATCTTCGATATTTGGGCTCTCAAAAAAAGTTTTTTTTGGCCACAAGAACACAATGATGTCATTCAAAAAACTCTTAGAAAGGCAAGACACGGTACAAAAGTAAAATATATTACAGGAAACCACGATGAGATTTTTAGAAAGTTTGTTCCAATAAATTTTGGTGATGTTGAGTTAATAAACAAATGTATACATGAAACAGTTGATAAAAAAAAATATGTGGTAATTCATGGAGACCAGTGGGATGGTGTTATGAAATATGCACCCTGGTTATCTAAAGTGGGTGCCATCGCTTATAATTTCTTATTAAGATTAAATAATTTAGTAAATTTTATTAGAAACATTTTTGGCAAGGAGAAGTGGTCGCTTGCAAAATTTTTAAAAAATAAAGTAAAGAATGCAGTTAAATATATAGGTGATTATGAAAAAACTGTATCAAGCTACGGTAAAAAGAAAAATGTCGACGGAATTATTTGTGGACATATTCATAAAGCTTCAAATCAAAATTTTGATGGAGTGAACTATTTAAATTGTGGTGATTGGGTAGAGAACTGCACTGCTCTTGTAGAGCATCTAGATGGAAAAATGGAAATTATTAAGTGGGATGAAATTAGACAAGAAGTAGTAAATTACAGAACTCAGCTTAAAGAGGTAGTTTAACATTTATGAGAATATTAATTGTTACGGATGCTTGTCCGGAACATGTTTTAAATGGTGTGACCAGATCTTATTCAAGATTAGAAATTGAATTAAAAAAAATGGGTCACAAAGTTAGCTACATTAAACCTACTCAATTTTTCACAGTTCCAATGCCCAAATATAATGAAATCAAATTAGCCATAAATGTATGGAAGGTTGGTAAATTAATTAAAAAAGAAATGATCGAAGCACAAAATAATAATGAACAGTTTAGAATACATATTGCTACAGAGGGACCTTTAGGACTATCAGCTAGAAGATATTTAGGTAGAAATAAGATAAAATTTACTACAAGTTTTCACACTAGATTTGATAAATATCTAAAATTATATCTCCCTATAATACCCGAAAAAATATCCCAAAAATTTTTAAGTAACTTTCACAATAAAGCTGAAAGGGTATTAGTCACTACAGAGTCGATGAAAAAAGAATTAAGCGATATAGGGGTAATTAATGACAAAATGGTTGTTTGGACAAGAGGGGCAGATCATTTAGGAGAACCAAAGAAAATGACATTAAATTACAACAAACCAATTTTTGTTTATGTAGGAAGGATCGCATTGGAAAAAAATATTAAAGATTTTTTAGACCTTGATTTACCAGGTAAAAAAATATTAGTTGGTACAGGCCCCCATTTAAAAAAACTCACAAAAGAGTATCCCGATGCTAAGTTTGTTGGTCAAAAAACGAACGGTGAATTAGCTTCTTATTTTGCATCATCTGACGTTTTTGTTTTTCCATCAAAAACGGAAACATTTGGAATTGTATGTATAGAGTCTTTGATGGCAGGAACACCCGTAGCAGGTTACGCTGATTGCCCAGGTACAATGGATATTTTTAAATTAGCTAATGGAAAATCAATTGGTTGTCTTGATAAAGATTTAAAAAAAGCGGCTTTGACAGCTTTAAAAGCAGATAGAGACAACTGTAAAGAATTTGCTAAACAATTTACTTGGAAGAGATGTGCAGAGATATTTATCAATAACACTGCAGTAAACTAGGACATATCTCCCCTTTAAATTAACCTTACTTCAACTATAATTAATTAATGGATTTACTCTTTATATTAATAGGCGCAGGTCTTGCTATATTTGTTATATTCGTATCTTTTAAAAGTATCGGAGCAGGTATAGCCGCAAAATCAGAAATAAATAGACAAAAAGACAAACTAAAATCAGATGAAATTGAAAAAGAAGAAGAAATTTTGGAAGAAGAAGAATTAAATGGTAATGAAAAAGGATTATCGAGCAATACTTTTAATCAAATAGATGATGTTTTATTTGAGATTGATAAATTTAAAAATATAAAATTTTTAAACACAGCAGCTACAAAAAAATTTGGAAAAAAACTTCAAGGTAAACATATAGCTACAGTTTTAAGGGTTCCTGAAATTTTGCAAAATATTGATGTTGTCTTATCAACAAAGAAAAATAAAAAAATTGATATTGAACTTAATAATCCAACTTTTCAGTTCTTTTCTTCCTACATAATTTTAAATAATCAAAATTCAGTAGTAATTTTTCTAAAAGATTTAACAGAAATTATTAAGACGCAAAGGCTAAGATCTGACTTTGTTGCAAACGTATCTCATGAATTAAGAACACCTCTTCAAAGCATAAAATTAGGCCTAGAAACGATAAATAAAGGACATGCATCAAATGATTTTGAAAGCCAAAAGAAATTTTTACCTATACTTTTTCAACAGACGGTTAGAATGGAGAATATTGTTAGAGATCTACTCTCTTTATCTAAAATAGAATTACAAGAGCATATTAGACCTGAAAAAAATGTAGATATTAAAAAAATTATATCTTCAGTTATTGAAATGAATAACGAGATACTCAAAAAAAATGAAATACAGGCTGAATTAAAAGCCCCAGATAATGAATATGAGATTTTAGGAGACCAAGATAGATTAACAGAAGTGTTTTCTAATTTGATCGATAATGCTGCAAAATATAGCAAAAAAGGTAAAAAAATATTTGTTAATGTTGAAAACAATGAAGAGTTCGTAATCGTTTCAATCAAAGATCAGGGAATTGGTATTCCAAAAGAATATATACACAGAGTCACTGAAAGATTTTTCAGGGTAAATCCGTCTAAAAGTAAAGATGTAGGTGGTACTGGACTCGGCCTAGCAATTGTAAAACACATTATAAATCAACACAGAGCTGATATGGATATTAAAAGCGAAGAGGGTGTTGGTACCGAATTTATCCTTAAATTTCCTGCAATTTAAATACTAACACAACTAAAAAGTTAGCTTTGTAACAAAACTTTCATATTACTGAAACATTTTTTAAATCCTTTTTTAATAGATTGATCATGTAAATAATAAAAAAGGAAAAAATATGAAAAAAATAAAAATAATTCTTTTAGCTTTTGCTGCTATGATTTTTGCATCGACAGCTCAAGCAAGAGATCAAATTAAAATTGTAGGTTCATCTACAGTTTATCCGTACGCAACAGTTGTTGCTGAGAAATTCGGAAAGGGTGGTAAATTTAAAACTCCAGTTATTGAAAGTACTGGAACTGGTGGTGGAATGAAATTATTCTGCGCTGGTGTAGGAACTGGACATCCAGATATCACAAATGCTTCAAGAGCTATCAAATCAAAAGAAAAAGCATTGTGTGAAAAAAATGGAGTTAAAGATATCGTCGAAATAGTTGTAGGAAATGACGGGATAACTTTCTCTCATTCAGTCAAAGCAAAAGATGCTAATTTTACAAAAGAGCAACTTTGGAGAGCTTTAGCTGCTAAAGTAGATATAGACGGTAAATTAGTTGAAAATCCATACAAAAAATGGAGCGACATTGACAAAGGTCTACCATCTGAAAAAATTGAAATCTTAATAGCACCGCCAACATCTGGAACTAGAGATGCTTGGAATTCATTAGTCATGGGTAAAGGATGCACAAAAACAGCAAAATCTCTTTACGAAGCTGATGGAAAAAAAGCTAAAAAAGAATGCGCTAAAATGAGAGAAGATGGTTACGCAGTTGAAGCAGGTGAAAACGATACACTTATTGTACAAAAACTTGCTGCAAACCCATCAGCTTTTGGTTTTTTTGGTTACAGCTATTTAGTAGCTAACAAAGACAAAATTAAAGCTGCAGGTATCAATGGAGTTCAACCAAGCTTAGAAGGTATACAGGATTACTCTTACCCAATAGCTAGACCATTATTTTTCTATGTGAAAAAAGCACATATTGGAGTTGTTCCGGGCATACAAGAATTTATGAAGGAATTTACTTCTAAAAAATCAATGGGATCTAGAGGATATTTAACAGATATTGGTCTAGTACCTTTGGCTTCAGACAAATACAAAACAGTAAGAACCGCTGCAACGGATCTTACAACAATTAAAATTAAGTAATTGTTCCCTCAAAAAAGGCCAGGTTTTCCCTGGCCTTTTTTATTTACCCATAAATTCAATTCAAAGTTTTGTTTTGTAATAAAATTGTAACAGTTTTGTAATACCGTCTTTCTGCGATGAATTTAGCAATTCTTTTACTTATAGTTTTATTTAGTACTTCCTGTTTTTTTTTCGGTAGAAAAAAGATCATAAATATTACAGCAGCAAACAAAATTAGAATGAATGCTTTGCCTGATTACTATGGCTATTATTTAGCCTTATGGTGTGCAATTCCAGCTGTATTAATTTTAGCATTTTGGACAGTATTTGAACCCACAATAATTAAGGCTTTTATAATTAACAATATTACCTCAAGTAATTTAAAAGAATTCAATTCTGACGAATTAAACCTAATTTATCAGCAAATAAAGGCGCTTTACTTAGGTAATTTTACTGGAACTCTTACAGAGGAAATTAGACGAGGAGCCGAAAATTATAAATCTTTTTTATCTATCGCTGAGGGCTCGAAAATAGTGATCCTAATTAGTATTGTGATAGTTACTACCCTTTATTCTTATAAGAAATTAATAAATAATAATAAAGCTAGAGAAGATGTTGAAAAAATTTTTAAAGCAGTCCTTTTTACATGTTCTTTAGTCGCAATACTTACGACAATTGGTATTATTTTTTCACTTTTATTTGAGAGTATTAAATTTTTTACCACAATTAATATATTCGACTTTTTGTTTGGAACTTCATGGAGCCCACAAAGAGCGTTTGTTAGGGATGCCTCTACTATTACTCCAGAAGAATATAATGAACTTAAAGATGCCTTTGGATCTGTACCCTTATTTGCTGGTACAGCATTTATAGCTTTTATTGCAATGATAGTTGCTGTTCCGATAGGTCTTTTTTCAGGAATATATTTAGCAGAATATGCAAGTAAAAAAGTTAGAAAATATTCTAAACCAATCATAGAAATATTAGCTGGAATACCAACCGTAGTTTACGGATTCTTCGCTGCATTAACCGTTGGTCCTTTCTTCAGGGAATTCGGCGAAAGGTTTGGTCTCGAAGTATCTTCTGAAAGTGCTTTAGCGGCTGGTTTAGTAATGGGTGTAATGATAATTCCGTACGTTTCCTCTTTATCAGATGATGTAATAAATGCAGTACCTCAATCTTTGAGAGATGGCTCTTACGCAGTTGGTGCAACTAAGTCAGAGACAATAAAAAAAGTAGTTATACCTGCCGCGTTACCAGGAATTGTAGGTTCGGTTTTACTCGCTGTATCAAGAGCAATTGGCGAGACAATGATCGTAGTTATGGCAGCTGGACTAGCAGCAAGACTTACAATCAATCCTTTAGAGTCGACCACAACGATTACCACACAAATAGTTATGATTTTAATTGGAGACCAAGAGTTTGATAGTCCAAAAACACAATCTGCTTTTGCTTTAGGTTTAACACTATTTTTTGCAACATTAATTCTAAACTACATTGCTCTAAGGTTTGTTAAAAAATATAGGGAAAAATATGAGTAAAGAAGAATTATTAAAAAAAAGATACAGAGCTGAAAAAAGATTTAAATTTTATGGTCTTACCTCTGTAATTTTAGCAATATTATTTGTTCTCTTCTTAGTAAATGTTATTTTCTCAAAAGGAAAAGGTGCATTTTCTAGAACAACAATATCTGTAGAGGTAGATTTCAATACAGAAAAACTTGAACTTAAAAACAACCCAACAAATGAAGAGATCCAAGACACAGACTTTTATGATTTATCCATTGAAAGCTTGTTAAATGTTTACAAAACAAAAGGGCTTAAAGAAGAAAAGGACTTGATAAGAATATTTAGCCCTGATTATGAAATTGAAATAAAGAATTTCATTATCGAAAATAAAGGATTTTTAAATAAAACAGCTATAATCGAACTCACAGCTTCAGATGATATAGATCAATTAAACAAGGGAAATTATCCAAGGCACTTACCCGAAGAGAGGAGAAGAATCTCTGACTTTCAGCTTTTGATTTATGACAAACTTGTTGAGGATAATAAAATTCAAAAAACTTTTAATACATTTTTATTTACAAACGGCGACTCCAGAGATCCAGAATTAGCAGGTGTCGGAGGTTCATTATTAGGTTCGTTTTTTACAATCATAGTAACTTTGCTTTTATCATTTCCTGTTGCGATACTTGCATCTATTTACTTAGAAGAATTTGCACCTAAAAATCGAATAACAGATTTTATTGAAATCAATATAAATAATCTTGCAGCAGTCCCATCTATTGTCTTTGGATTACTTGGATTGGGTATTTTACTAGGTACTTTTGATTTCCCTCGTTCAACACCGTTAGTTGCAGGTATTACTCTAGCTTTAATGACTTTGCCTAGAATAATTATTCCTTGCAGAGCATCTTTAAAAGCAGTGCCACCATCTATTAGAGAAGGTGCTTTAGCTGTTGGTGCATCTAAAGTTCAATCAGTTACACACCATGTTGTTCCGCTTGCTATTCCAGGAACACTTTCAGGAACAATAATAGGTTTAGCTCAAGCTTTAGGTGAAACTGCTCCTTTAATTTTAATTGGAATGGTCGCATTTGTTGTGGACTTACCTTCTAGTCCCGTTGATCCCTCAGCATCATTACCCGTTCAGGTCTATCTTTGGTCAGAACAAGCAGAAAGAGGTTTTGTTGAAAAAACTTCGGCAACAATAATGATTTTGCTTACATTTTTAATTACAATGAATGCTTTTGCAGTATATTTAAGACAAAAATTTGAAAGAAGATGGTCATGACAAATAATAAAGTTAAAATAAAAACTGAAAAATTAGATGTTTTTTATGGGCAAAAACAAGCTCTTAAAAATGTTAATTTAGAAATTTTTAATAGAGAAGTTACTGCCTTAATAGGACCTTCGGGTTGTGGTAAATCAACATATATAAGATGTATTAATAGAATGAACGACGTAATTGAAACATGCAAAATATCTGGCTCAATAAAAATTGATGGACAAGAAATAAATAATAAACAAATTGATGTAGTAAGACTAAGGGAAAGAATAGGTATGGTTTTCCAAAAGCCAAATCCTTTTCCAAAAAGTATTTATGATAATGTAGCTTATGGTCCACAAATTCATGGTTTAGCTGATCATAAAGATAAATTGGATCAGATTGTTCAAACAAGTTTAAAAAAATCTGCACTTTGGGAAGAGGTTAAAGATCGTTTAGATGAACCAGGCACTTCTTTATCAGGAGGACAACAACAGAGACTTTGCATCGCCCGTGCTATATCTGTTAATCCAGAAGTAATTCTAATGGATGAACCATGTTCTGCATTAGATCCAATTGCTACAGCAAAAATAGAAGAACTTATGGAGGAGCTTAAAAAAACTTTTACCATAGTAATCGTAACTCACTCTATGGCTCAAGCAGTAAGGGTCTCACAAAGAACTGGTTTTTTTCATTTAGGAAATTTGATTGAAGTCGATACTACTGATAAGATGTTCAAAAATCCTAATAACAAGATGACACAAGATTATATTACAGGAAGGTTTGGTTAGATGTCTGAAGAAAAAAGAATAGTAAAATCTTACGAAGAAGAGATGCAAAGTTTAAACGATGATCTTGTGAAAATGGGAAGTCTAACCGAAAGTCAATTGTCAGATACTATTCAAGCAATTGTAAAAATTGATAAAGAGGCGGCGGAAAATATCATAAAAAATGATGCTCAAATAAATGAGCTTAGAGCAAAAATAGATGACCAAATTTCAACTGTTTTAGTTAAAAGAGCACCCATGGCTATTGATTTGAGAACAACTATATCCTCACTTAAAATATCACACGATTTAGAAAGGATCGGAGATTTAGCTAAAAGCGTTGCCAAAAAAATTGAACCACTTCCTATAGATCTACCGCAAGAATTAACTGGCAGTTTAAAAAGATTAGGTGAGCTTGTACAAAAACAGCTCAATAATGTTTTAGATGCTTATATAACAAAATCTAAAGATAAGGCTATCGAAGTGTGGAGAAATGATGAACAAGTAGATGATTTAACTCATATTGCCATGAATGAGGTAGCAAACTTTTTAGGAAAAAATAAAAAAAATTTAGAATTAGCTACACATTTACTCTTTGTTACTAAAAATATTGAGAGGGCTGGTGATCACGTTACAAATATAGCTGAGTCACTTTATTATTTGATTGAGGGTGAATATTTAGAAGGCGCAAGGCCAAAAGGAAAAGAATTTGTAAAAGATAAATGAATGCAAATATTCATATAGTTGAGGACGAACAATCAATAGTAACACTTGTAGAATACAACTTAAGCAAAGAAGGTTTTAAAGTAAACTCTTCAACTAATGGAGAAGATGGTTTCAAAGCAATTAAAGATACAAATCCAGATTTAGTTTTGATGGACTGGATGTTGCCTGATTTATCTGGAGTTGAAATTTGTAAGCTACTTAAGAAAAATGAAAAATATAAAAATATTCCTATTATAATGCTTACAGCAAAAGGTGAAGAAGAAGATAAAGTCAAAGCACTGAATATTGGTGCTGACGATTATATTACTAAACCTTTTAGTTTCCCTGAACTATTAGCAAGAATAAAAGCTTTGCTGAGAAGATCAAAACCATCAGTCGCGCAGGATGTAATTACATTCGACAATTTAAAAATAGATAGAATTACAAGAAAAGTTTATAGAGGAAATAAACAAATAGATTTAGGACCAATAGAGTACAAACTTATAGACTTTTTTATTAAGAACCCAAAAAGAGTTTATTCCAGAGAACAATTGTTAACCAATGTTTGGGGGGATAATATTAACGTTACAAGCAGAACAGTTGATGTTCACATAAGAAGACTTAGACAAGCGATTAATCTTGAAGGTACAAAAGATTTAATAAGAACTGTAAGGGCAGCCGGTTATTCTTTAGACAATTAGTTCTTTAATTTCCTCAAAATATATATTGCAAGTATAGTACCGATTAACTCAGCAATTATAAAAAACGGTGTATTAAGATAATTTATTCCAGTAAAAGTATTGGTGAAAGTTCGTGCTATCGCAACCGCAGGATTTGCAAATGAAGTAGATGATGTAAACCAATAACCTGCGGTAATAAAAGTTGCCACTGATGTAGCTACAAGGACTTTACCTCCTTTTATTGTTCGAAATATTATAAAAATTAATCCAAAAGTTGCTATTATTTCTGATACAAAAACATTTATTCCAGATCTACTTTTAGAAGATAATTCGATTAAGGAATAATCAAAGAAAAAATTTGCTAACATTACACCAGTTAAACAACCTAAAATTTGTGCAGTAAAATAAACTGGTAGCAGCTGGGATTTAATCCTTTTTGAGAGGTACATTGCAAGAGTTACAAAAGGATTAAAGTGTGCTCCTGAAATATCAGATATTGATACAATCAAAAAATATAAAGCCGCACCGGTTGCAACTGCATTAGCTAACAACATCACAGCAGTATCATTTGTAAGACTCTCTGCCATAATACCTGAGCCTACTATTGCCATCACCAACAAGGCACTTCCTATAAATTCACCAACAAATATTTTATTCTTCATTTGCGACCCATTCTTTAATCTTATTAGATAATATTTCATAAGTTTCATCAATTACTTTTTCAATCTCTGTATCAGAAGTAGCAGATTTAATTTTTTCAACTGGGTCTTCAATATCCCAATGAATTATATCTTTTTTTTCAGGCCAGACCGGACAGACCTCATTATGGGCATTGTTACAAACTGTTATAACTTGATGAATTTTTATTTTATTTTTTAAAAACTGGTCAAAATTCTTTGAAGAATAATTTGATATATCGAAATTTTTTTTTTCTAAATATTTTTTTATATTAGGGTTTATTTTCCCTGTAGGATTGCTACCTGCGCTAAAAGCTTTAAATTTTAAACTATAATTTTTATTGACCAAAGCTTCTGCAAGAATACTTCTTGCTGAATTGCCTGTGCACACAAACAAAATATTCCTCATAAATCTATATCGAATACTTTATTATACCCGCAAACATTATAGGTATTTGCAATGCAAAGTTTGTAAGTAGCGGTTTATCCTTTGTTACTGTGCCTACAACTGTCCATCCAATAATACCAAGTCCGTGAGGTATCATGCTGTAAGGATAGTAATCTAAATAGAATGCTAATATTCCAAATAAGGTTAAAAACGTACTTGTCCATTTAAGATATTTTATAGTTATTTTATTCATATTTTTTCTCCTGATTATTATATTAAAGTATTGTTAAGGTTTTATTAAAGGATTACTTAGAAGCTTTTACCTTTTTTTCTATGAATTCTGGAACATCATCCTCTTTTTCGATGAGTTCTTCTTTTTGATTTTTGGGTTGAAAAGCATATAAAACATGAAGTTTACAATAAGAGAAGTCTTCTACAGGAGTTCTACCACAAAAATAGAAATTTTTTTCATCGGGATGACCTATGGGCCATCTACAATTTTTATCATCAAGCTCTTCCAGAGTTTTTGGATTCTCTGCTTCAAAATTCTTATCTAATAATAGCGATTTAAATCTTGCTCGTCTGCTCACGAACTTCTCACTTTTGTTTTCCGTATTTTCAGTAACTTGTCTTTTGAAATTTTTCGCACCTTTAGATGCAGCCCTTGCTGCTAATTTTAACCTATGCGCTTTTCCAATGACCGCGTTTCTTGTTGTATCCCCTAAAATTTGAGCAATTTGGCTTGCTGTATGACCTTTTTTCCAGAGTTCTTTTAATTTTTCTTCTCTTTCAGGTGTCCAATTCATTTTAGTTGAAAACTATATATAGTTTCCATATCCTAAGTTATTACATTATTTAGTACCGTGAAAACAAAATAGTTAAAAAATTGCAATAAAAAAAAGTTTTTCACAGAAAATTTATTTTTTGAAGTTATAAGACTACGTATGGTTGAAATAAGCACAAAATATAAAATTGGCACTAGAAGATTTGGCTTGATAAATTGGATTGGTTTTTGGACCCTCTACAAAAAAGAGGTTCTGAGATATTTAATAGTTTGGATTCAAACACTTTTATCGCCCATTATCTCATCTCTGTTATTTTTTTTAGTGCTATCGCTTGCTATTGGTAACAATAGAGGCGATGTGTTAGGCGTGCCATTTATGAGTTTTCTCGCGCCTGGATTGATAGCAATGCAAATAATACAGCAATCTTTTTCGCACTCTTCTTCCTCCTTTATGATTGGAAAAATTCAAGGAAATATTGTTGATATTCTGTATGCCCCCCTATCAGCAGGCGAAGTTACATTTGCTGTAACTTTAGCAGCCACAACCAGAAGTTTTATGATTGGAATCATATCTCTGTTGGTTTTTTTCTTTCTAGTAGATATCGAAATTAGGAATTTTTATACACTAATCTACTACACATTTATTTCCTCATTCATTCTTGGTTCTGTCGGTGTAATAGCTGGTTTATGGGCTGAAAAATTTGATCACATGGCTACAATAACAAATTTTTTTATAGTACCCTTGTCGTTTCTTTCGGGAACTTTTTATTCTATAAATAATCTACCATCATTTCTTCAGACAATAAGCAAATTTAACCCTTTCTTTTATATGATAGATGGATTTAGATATAGTTTCATAGAGAAATCTGATGGATCAATTTTTATTGGCTCAATTTATCTTGCTATTTTAGGAATATTATTTTGGTTTATTTCATATTTGCTTTATAAAAAAGGATACAAAATTAAATCTTAAAATGAGTGCTTTAGCTAAGAACTACAATAGAAGGAACATTGCTTTTAAAAGAGGCAAGGGAAGTTTTTTATATTCCACTAATGGAAAAAAATATTTAGATTTTGTTCAAGGAATCGCTGTAAATTCTTTAGGGCATTCAAACCCTTATTTAATAAAAGAAATGAATAAACAAGCTAAAAAACTTTGGCATGTTTCAAATGCATTTGTTATTCCCGAAGGCGAGAGACTTGCAAGAAGATTAACCAAAAAAACTTTTGCAAATTCTATAATTTTTCAAAATAGCGGCGTTGAAGCAACCGAAGCAGCCATAAAAGCGGCTAGAAGATATTTTTATTCAATTGGCAAACCTTATAAAAATAGAATTCTTTGTATAAACAATTCCTTTCACGGAAGAACTTTGGCAGCAATTTTTGCTAGTGGATCTAAAAAAATGACTGAGGGATTTGGACCCAAGGTTCCAGGCTTCGACCACTTTAATTTTGGCGATCATGAAAAGTTGGAAAAAGCCATTACAAAAAAAACAGCTGCTATAATGTGCGAAACAATAATGGGAGAATCAGGCATTAAAGTTATACCAGAGTGGTGTCTAAAAGGTTTAAGAAAGCTTTGTAATAAGAAAAAAATTTTATTGATCTTGGATGAAGTACAATGTGGGATAGGTAGATCGGGTAGATTTTTAGCTTTTGAGTATGCCAAAATTAAACCCGATATAGTTCCCATTGCCAAAGGTATAGGTGGTGGTTTCCCACTTGGCGCAGTTTTATTGAGCAAAAAGGTTGCTTCGGCGATGTCACCAGGGTCTCACGGAAGTACATTTGGAGGCAATCCTTTAGCTATGAGTGTTGGCAATGCAGTCCTAGATCAAATATTTAAGAAAGGTTTTTTAAAAAACGTTGAGAAAAACTCAAAATATTTTTTCTTTAAACTTAACGAGATAAAGCAAGATTATCCAAATGTAATTAAAGAAATCAGAGGAAAAGGTTTACTGATAGGTTTGCAGCTTTATAATGATCAGAGTATTTTTATTAAAAAATTAGAAGATGAAAGATTACTTACTATGAGAGCAGGAGAAAATGTAATCAGAATACTGCCTCCTTTAAACGTTAAAAGAAACGAAATTAATCTAGCTATAAAAATAATAAGAAAAGTATGCGATCAACAAAATTAATTTATGAATAATTTTTTAAATATATCTGATTTATCTAAAGAGGAGCTCAGATCTATAATTGATGGTGCCAAGCAAAGAAAGTCTGAAAGAGGTGAAAAGCCCCATTCACAATCTGACTCAGACCAACCGCTTCAAGGGAAAACTATGATTATGATTTTTGAAAAAACTTCTACAAGAACAAGAATATCCTTTGACTTAGCAGTTAAGCAATTAGGAGGTTCATCAATAATACTCAACCAAGATGAAATTCATTATGGAAAAGGTGACGAAAGTATCAAAGATACAGCAAAAGTTTTATCTCAGTATGCAGACATACTTATGATCAGGACTGACTCACACAAAATTGTTGATGAATTTAAAAAATATTTGGATATACCAATTATTAATGGACTTACTAATAAAGGACATCCTTGCCAAGTTATGGCAGATATTCTTACCTTTGAAGAATTGAAGGGAGATATAAAAGGTAAAACTATTTCTTGGATTGGTGACGGAAACAATGTTGCAAATTCATTTATTGAAGCAGCTGAAAAATTTAAGTTTAAATTAAAAATTGCTTGTCCAAAAAAATATCAACCAGACAAAAATATTGTTAAATCAGCAAAAAAAAATAAATGTGATCTTTTAATCACAGATAATCCTTATAAAGCCGCAGAAGACTCAGATTGTATTATGACCGACAAATGGATTTCAATGGGTGATAAAGATGATAAAAAGAAAAAAAAGAAGATTTTAAAAAAGTATCAAGTAAATAAAAAACTCATGAAGTGTGCAAAATCAGATTCTATTTTTATGCACTGCCTTCCAGCTAGTAGAGAGGAAGAGGTGACAAGCGAGATTATGGATGGCAAACAGTCGGTTGTTTGGTTACAAGCATTTAATAGAATTCATGCTCAGAAAAGCATTATTGAGTGGTGTATTAAATAAAAAATGTTAACGTACCAAATTAAGATAGAGTATTTAGGTACGAATTTCGTTGGATGGCAAATTCAAAAAAAAGGACTTACAGTTCAAGGAGTTTTGGAAAAGGCCATATCTAAGTATTTAAAAGAAAAAGTTAAAGTAATCGGGTCAGGGCGAACTGATGCTGGGGTTCATGCAAGTGAGCAATCAGCACATTTTAAAACAAATAAAAAAATTACAGACAAAAATATTTTCATAAACTCAACTAATTTTTTTTTAAGCAAGCACCCTGTTGCTATTCTAAGTATAAAAAAACGGCCAAAAGAATTTCATGCAAGATTTAGCGCTAATCAGAGAGTTTATAAGTATATTATTGTTAATAGGCGATCTTCTTTGGTCATGGAAAGGAATAAAGCCTGGCATATCAAAAAAAAGCTAGATCTTAAAATAATGCAAAAAGGTGCAAAAATATTAACAGGAACACATAACTTTTCAACTTTCAGGGCTTCATCTTGCCAAGCAAAGTCTCCAATTAAAACTCTTAAGCAAGCAATAGTTAAGAAAAAAAAAAATAAAATTATTCTTACTTTTGTATCAATATCATTTTTGCAGCAGCAAGTTAGATCAATGGTGGGTTCTTTAAAATATTTGGGGGAAGGAAAGTGGAAATTAAAAGATTTAAAAAAAGCATTTTATTCAAAAAAAAGATCAATGTGCGCTCCACCGGCTCCCGCACATGGACTTTATTTGCACAAAGTAAAATATTAAATTAATTTTCTAAAAGGGCATTTAAATGCATTTCGGAACTTTCTTTTAATGCATTAAGGTCATACCCGCCCTCTAAAATCGAGACTACTTTATTGTTGGTATATTGATTTGTAATTTTTAATGTTCGTTTTGTAATGTCATAAAAATCTTTTGATTTTAATTTGAATTGAGCCAAAGGATCATCCTCGTGAGCATCAAATCCAGCTGAGAATAGTACAAATTCTGGTTTAAACTCCTTAAGTTTTTTTAAAACAAATTCGTAAGCGTTAAAATACTCTTCCGAATTTGTTCCTGCTGGCAAGGGAATATTTAAAACATTATTGTGTTTCCCTTTTTCATTATTTGCGCCTGTTCCAGGATAAAAGGGATATTGATGCGTTGATATATATAAAACCTTTTCATTTTCATAGAATATATCTTGAGTTCCATTTCCGTGATGAACATCAAAATCTATAATAGCTATTTTATTTAGTTTGTATTTTTCTATAAGATAGTGAGCTCCTACCGCTACATTATTATAGACACAAAAACCCATAGCTTTATTTTTTTCAGCATGATGTCCTGGCGGTCTTACAGGACAGAAAACATTTTTAAACTCTTTATTTTGTACGCTATCAATAGCTGATATTATTGATGCAACAGCATCTGATGATGCTTGTTTGCTACCTGGAGACACAATCGTATCACCATCTAAAAAATGCAGACCCTTTTTAGGAAAGGAACTTTCTATTTCTTCAATGTAATTAGAATTATGAGTAATTTTTAAATATTTATTGTCAAACTTTAATGGTTTTTTCCAAATTAATTTTTTATTTTTTTTTAAGTTTTCAATTACTACTGAGACCCGATCTGCTCTTTCAGGATGACCTTGACCGGTGTCGTGATTTAAATAAGAGTTGGTAGTAATAATTCCTGTTTTCACTTAAAATAACTTACCAAAATATTTTCATATATTTTAGTTAATTTTTTTAAATCAGAAACAGATACACTTTCATCTATTTTGTGCATTGTCTTACCAACTAAACCAAACTCTAAACAAGGCGCAATATTCTTTATAAATCTCGCATCAGATGTTCCACCAGAAGTAGATAATTTTGGTTTAATACCAGTGACTTTTTTAACGATATTTTGAACCAAATAAGTAGTCTTGTTTGGTTTAGTTAAAAATGCTTCTCCTGAAACCTCATAACTAACCTTGAATTTAGATTTATTAGCTTTAGTAACCATTTTAAATACCTTATTTAATTTTCTTTTTAAAGAACTAGACGAATGTTTATCATTAAACCTTATGTTAAAAACAGCTTCAGCAGATCCTGGAATTACATTATCCGCATGATTATCAATATTAATTTTTGTTACTTCTAAATTAGAAGGTTGAAAATTCTTTGTTCCTCTATCTAGATTTAAATCTTTTATTCTTTTTAAAATTTTAATTAAAGTATTTGAGGGATTATTAGCCCTGTGTGGATAGGCTACATGACCCTGTGATCCTATTACTATAAGCCTACCAGTCAAACTTCCTCTTCTTCCAATTTTTATCATTTCACCAAGTTTATTTGGATTAGTGGGTTCACCCACTATACAAAAATTAATTTTTTCTTTTTTTCTTTTTAAATATTTAACAACTCTTTTTGTTCCATTTATCGCTATTCCTTCTTCATCCCCTGTAATCAGCAAACTTATAGAGCCCTTAAAGTTTTTATTTTTATTTTTAAATCTACTTACAGCAGCTACAAAGCACGCAATTGAGGCTTTCATGTCATTAGCGCCTCGACCAATTAATTTGTTATTTTTAACAACTGGCCTAAATGGATTAATAGTCCAGTTTTTTATATCACCTGGAGGAACCACATCTGTATGTCCTGCATAACAAAAATTTGGAGAAGATTTCCCAAGTTTTGCGTATAAGTTTTTTATATTTTTGAAATTAATTATTTTACAATTAAAACCTATAGATCTTAAATTTTTAGCTAATAAGTTTATCGCCCCAGCATCTTTTGGCGTTATACTAGGTTTACGAATCAAGTCTTTAGCTAATTTTAATTCACTTATTTGCATGATTTTAATCTCTTAATAAATCGTTAATTGATGTTTTACTTCTAGTTTTTTCGTCTACTTTTTTTACAATCACTACGCAGTATAAAGAAGGACCATTAGGATTATTTTTGCTTGGCATTGAACCAGGAACAACAACTGAGTATGCTGGAACTTTTCCATAATGAATCTCGCCAGTAGCACGATCCACTATTCTTGTAGATGCACCGATATAAACACCCATTGATAATACTGATCCTTTTTCAATAATAACACCTTCTGCTATCTCAGCACGTGCACCTAAGAAACAGTTGTCTTCTACAATAGTTGGATTTGCCTGCATTGGTTCTAAGACACCACCAATACCAGCGCCGCCAGAAATATGGCAATTTTTTCCAACCTGTGCACACGATCCAACTGAAGCCCAGGTATCTATCATTGTTCCTTCATCGACATAGGCACCTACATTAATAAATGACGGCATTAGAACAACATTCTTCGCTATGTGGGCTCCTTTTCTAATTACACCGTTAGGCACATATCTAAAACCAGCTTTTTTAATTTGTTCTTCACTCCACCCTTGCGTTTTACCATCTACTTTATCGTACCAAGTAGAGTAAGGCCCCTTAGATGCTTTCATTTTATTTACACGAAAACTTAAAAGTATAGCTTTTTTAATCCATTGATTGACTTGCCATTTGTTACCTTTTTTTTCGGCAACTCTGATTTTACCGTTATCCAACAAGTCAATAGTTTCACGCACTAAATCATTTAGCGCTTTATCCGAACTATCAATTTTTTCTTTATTTTCAAAAGCTTCGTTTATAGTTTTTTCAATTTTTTCTAAGTTCATTTATTTCCTTTAAAAAAGTTGTTAAATTAGCAGTTTTATAATTTATAAAATTTTCATTTGAATATTTTGCAGCCCAGGGTTCATTATTTTTAATCCAAACAGTTTTCATACCTAATTCATGTGCTGGCTTCAAATTTCGTGCAATATCCTCAATAAATATACAATATTGTGGCTCAATTTTGTATTTATCAATTAATCTTTTATAAGTTTCGATAGCAGGTTTAGGTATAAAATCTGAGTCTACAATATCAAAAATTCCATCAAAAAGCGCGTTAATTCCAATTCTTTTAGTGACATTCTCGGCATGAGCACGAGAGCCGTTGGTAAATATTATTTTTTTATCTTTTATTTTACTAAGCTCACGTTCTAAGCCCTTGTCATTTTTGAGAAATTCTAAATCAACATCGTGAACAAAATCTAGAAATTCTTGTGCGTCTATCTCATGATTTTTGATCATACCATTTAAAGTCGTATTATATTCGTGAAAATAATTTTTCTGTATTTTTTTAGCTTCCTCAATACTTACTTTTAGTTTACTTGAAATGTATTTAGACATTCGTTTGTCAACCTGATCAAAAACTTTAGTATCACCTGAATAAAGTGTATTATCTAAGTCGAATAGCCAGTATTTTATATTTAATAGTTCTCTCATTTTCTAATTAAAGTACCAGCACCTTGATCTGAGAAAATTTCTTTTAATATAGCTCTAGGTTTTCTGCCATCAAGAATAACAACACCCCTTACTCCATTTTCAACTGCATCAATACAATTTTTTATTTTTGGCAGCATGCCACCCTGAACAATTTTTAGATTAACTAAATTTTCCATATCGTAGGGCTTTATTTCTGAGATTAAAGTTTTTCTATCATCATAAACACCCTCAACATTTGTCATTAGCAATAGTCTTCTGGACTTCAATTTTTTTGCAATAGCACTTGCGGCGGTATCTCCGTTAATATTATAAGTTTGTTTATCCTTATCTAAACCCAATGGGGCAACAATTGGTATTTGGTTTTGACTTATTATATTTTTCATTACTTCTATATTAATTTCTTGTGGCATCCCCACAAAACCTAGTTCAGGTTTATCAGGAATTACATTGATTACGTTGTTGATTTTTGTATTTATTGAAACTGCCTTAGATCCCTTTTTATTTAGTGAACTAACGATATCTTTATTAAAATCTATAAGAACTTTTTCAACAATATTTATAACATCTTTATCTGTTACTCTTAAACCATTAATAAATTTACTTTGAATATTTTCTTTTTTTAGTTCTCTTTCTATTCTTGGACCTCCACCGTGAACTACTACAATTGAAAGACCTAATTTATTTAATATGCTTATATCTTGAATAAAATTATTAAAAATATTTCTATCAATTAAAACATTGCCACCGTACTTAATAACTATTAAATCTTTTTTATATTTTTTAACATATTTTGGAACATTAGTTACATCTGGCGCATCTTCGGGCCAAAACTTTTTTATTTCCTCTAAACTATTCTCTTCGGACATTTATTTTGTTTTGACAGTTGTTGATCTGTAAATTACCCACTGTTGTGCAATCGTTAATATGTTGTTGATTGTCCAATAAACAACAAGGCCCGATGGAAACGGAGCTAATATAATTGTTAAAAATAACGGGAAGAACATAAATATTTTAGCTTGTATAGGATCTGGAGGAGTAGGGTTTAGTTTCTGCTGTAAGTACATTGTTGCTCCCATCATTATTGGCCACGCCCCAATAATTAAAAAAGATGGAGGATCCCAAGGTATCAAACCAAAAAAATTAAATATAGAAGTTGGATCTTGCGCTGATAAATCTTTAATCCAACCAAAGAATGGCTGATGTCTCATTTCAAGTGAAATGAAAAGCATTTTATAAATAGCAAAAAAGAATGGTATTTGGATTAAAATGGGCAAACAGCCTGATAACGGATTTACTTTTTCTCTTTTATATAAAGCCATCATTTCCTGCTGAAGTTTAACCTTGTCATCTTTATGTAATTCTTTAAGTCTCAACAGTTCGGGTTGCAAAATTTTCATTTTTGCCATTGATCTAAAGGAATAATTTGCCAAAGGAAAAAAGAGCAGTCTGACTGCCGCAGTGACCAGAACTATTGCTATTCCAAAGTTTTTTGTTAACTCAAACAAATAGTTCATTATAAAAAATAGTGGTTTCGTAAAAAAATAAAACCATCCCCAATCAATAGTTAAATCAAATTTATTTATATTTTCAGTTTCTGCATACCCATCAATAACCTTAACCTCTTTTGCAGCAATAAATATCTTTGTTTCGGAAGTCATTGATGACGAAGGTAAAATTTCAACAGGATTATTTTGAATATAATTTGCTTTAAATCCTTTTTTAAATAGAAACTCACCCTTAAAAGATTGGTTTTTTTCCGGCACTAAAGCTGTTAACCAGTATTTATCTGTTATACCCAACCAACCCTCATTAGCATTATATTCTTTTTTTCTATCCTCAATATCATCGTAGCTATCTTCCTGAAGTTCTTCATCAAAAACACCTATGAAACCCTCATGTAAAATATAAAAATCTGTTACATCTGGATTTTGATTTCTAGAAATTTGTGCGTAAGGATACAATGCTATTTTATTGCTCGAATTATTTTTTACTTCTTGAGTTACTCTAAATAAAAATTTATCATCTAATTCAATTTTTTTTCTAAAAACTAAACCTGACTTATTATCCCATTCAAATACTATCGGATTTTCTTTTGTCAATTTATTATTACCAATAACTTGCCATTCCGTTTCGGAATTAGGTAATTTAATTTTTTCGAGATTACTGGCGGCCCATCCAGTTTCAACAAAATAACCTTCATTTGTTTCAGCTGGATTTAAATATGTTACCTTATTGTCGGATCCAATAGCTTCATTATAATTTTTAAAAGTTATATCGTCTATAAGTGCACCCTTTAGAGCGATTGAACCTTTTACATTTTCATTTTCAAAATTTACTCTTTTGGAATTTTTTATTGCCTCCGTTCTTGAAATACTAACATTCTTTGTATTTTCTACATTAACACTTGGAGCGCTAGAAGGTTGCTTTTCACTTTCCGTTTTTTGTTGAATTTTTTTTTGTTCCTCAATTTTAGGTGTTTCAAAAATTACTGACCATCCAAACAAAACTGCAAATGATAATGCTATAGCAAATATTACGTTTTTTAGATCCATTTAATTTTTTTTAAAAATTTGTTTTTTAGGTACGAGATCTACCCCTGATCTTCCACCTAAAATTTTAATTGGGTGACATTTACATATTCTTTTTACACCAAGATAAAAACCTTTTACCGGACCGTGTGTCTCTAAACTCTCTATAAAATATTCAGAGCACGTTGGTAAAAATCTACAGTTTTGTCCCAAAAGAGGAGAAAATAAATACTTATAAAATTTAACAGCACTAATTAAAATATAGTTAATTATTTTCATAGTTTATACCTTCATCTCCATAAAGCTTTTTTTCATTTTTTTTAATAATTGTTCACTACTCTCTTTATATACTTTTTCTTTACCAAAAATTACATACACATAATTTGAATTTATTATATTCTTCATTTTTAATAATTTTTGAAAACTAGATTTTAATTTTCTTTTTATTCTATTTCTTTTAACTGCATTTCCAATTTTTCTTCTCATTACAAAACTTATATATAATTTTTTATCTGCGTCTTTTTTTCTAAAGAAATTTTTCGATCTGTAAATTGAAAATAAATCATTTGCCTTTACCTTATTTCTTAACACAATAGAGAAATGTGAATTTTTTTTTAAACTTTCAAGTTTTGTCATTATTAATTAAGTCGAAAGTCTTTTTCTACCTTTTGCCCTTCTTCTAGCCAAGAGCTTTCGACCGCCCCTTGTTGACATTCTTGATCTAAATCCATGCCTTCTTTTCCTGACCAGCTTACTAGGTTGATAAGTTCTTTTCATAAGATTTATATGCTTCTCCCTAAAATTTTTTGATATTTATAGGTAATAAGGCTGTATAAGTACAGATAAAAGTTAAAATATGGAGCTAAATTCTAAAAGTTTAAAAATAATAATAGCATCCCTTTATCTTATTATTCTAATAGTAGGTCTATATTATTTATTTTCTGCAATTGATTTAAAAGATCTGACCAGTTACGATTTTATAAAGTCTAAACGTGAGGTAATTTTTAATTTCAAGGAAGAAAACTTTCTATTATTGTCTATTGGATTTTTTTTATTTTGCATCATCTGGGTTCTATTCCTTGGTTTTGCAGGACCTCTTCTAATTTTTGGTGGCTTTGTTTTTGGAAAGTGGTTAGGAACCGTTTTAGTAGTTGTTTCAACTACTATCGGAGCTACATTGTTATACTTTTTAGTAGGAATTTTTTTTAGGGATTTTATAAAAAATAAATTAATGCCTAAATTTTATAAGTTGAAAGAAATTTTTAGTAAGAACGATACCTTGTATTTTATGTGTTTTCGTTTTATCGGTGGAGGAGGAACTCCCTACGCAATTCAAAATGTATTACCAATTATATTTGACTTATCTATTAAAAAATATTTTGTGGCAACTTTAATTGGTAGCGCACCATCAATGTTTATTATGACCGCTTTGGGCAGCGGAATAGAAAGGGTTATAGATAAAAACGAAACAATAAGCATAATTCAAGTTGCTAAATCTCCAGAAATTTATTTACCACTTACTGGTTTTTTTATAATTTTAATTTTAGCCTTTATTGTGAAGAAATTTTTTTTTAAAACTACTTAATGAAAACAAAAAGTTTTTATTTTTTGACGATTGTTCTATTAGTCTGTGCTCTCAAATTAGTACAAATTGGTTACAAAAGAATTCATTTTTCTACAGATTTATTTTTAAACTCTTTTAAAAAAAATTTTGGAGAAGAACATGCTGTAAGTGAAAATGTGCTTGAGGCTAAAAAGTTAATCTTACAAAGTCAAATATCTAATTTTAATTTATCTAATGAGTTAGTTGTAAATGCCTATTTTAGGCAAAGGATAATTGAGCTTTCATATCCAATAAGACTTAATAGGAATTCAAAATTCTTAATCGCAAAAAATAGTGAAGTAATTAAATGTAAATTAAAGTCTGAGTCGAAAAAATTTAAATTTTATGAGTGTTAAAACATTTTATACACCTGACTGGAAACTTATTCGAATAAGCTGTTTTATTAGCTTAGCTGTATTTTGCAACTATCTTTTATGGGCAATAAATTCTTATTCTTTTTTGAAATATTTTAATTTTTCATTATTAATATTTCTAATTTTAAATTTTTTAATTAACAAAGATTTTAAAGATCATAATTATGTAAGATTATTTTTTATATGCCTCTTAGTGTTATCGCTAGGATCAGTCACAACAGATTGGGACGCTAGGTCGGTATGGTTGTTTCACGCGAAAAGAATTTTTTTTGATAATAATTTATATTCTGGTTTTGACAATTATGAACCAGAATTAATGAATGCTTATCCGCTTCTAGCACCATCATTGTCCGCAACTCTTGCAAAAATAGTGGGATATTGGAATGAAATTTTTCCAAAAAGTACTAATATATTTGTCTTATTGCCCGCTCTGTTAGTTCAATGTTCTTTTCTTAAAAATTACAAATTAAATTTAATTTGGCTAATGTTTATTTTGTTATTCTCCGGTAGGATTTTAGTCAATGGAAGGACAGATGGTCTCGTCGCAATGTATTTTGTTAGTAATTGTCTAATAATATTTAGTTTATTTATTGAAAATAAGATCAATTATGGAACCAGAAGAAAAGATAGAAAATTAAATGAAATATTTTTATTAGCCTCGGGAATTTTTACAGGTATCACTTTAACATTGTTAAAAAATGAAGGTTTCGTATTAATGTTAATAATTTTTTTAACTACTATACTTTACAAAGCAATTAATAAAAAAAGTTTTAAATCTAAAGAATTAATTTTCTGGATAATCATTTTTTCTCCGTTTGTTATGTGGAAGTTGATGACAATATATCATGGGGTATATCCTAGAATTTTGGGTTATGGTGTTGATGATATATCAATTTATGAGAGAATAACTGGTAGATTGCTTCATTTAAATAGTTATAAACTTTTTATTACATATCTAATTTTAAACGAAAAATTTATCTTATCTCTTATAATATTTAGTTTCGTTTTATATAAAAATTTTACCAATAATAAGACTATGTTTACTTTTGTATTATTAAATGTAATTTCATATTATATTTTACTTTATATAATCTTTTTAGGCGCTTCTTGGGATTTAGAAATGACCTTAAATAGTAGCGCACATCGAGTTTTAGTCAGCATAGTATTAGCTTTCAGTTTTTTCTCAATTTATACATTCAAAAATAAAACAATAAAATTATGAAAAAAATTGAAATAATAATTTGGGTAATCTGGTTAATCTTAGTAGTTTTATGGAATTACGGATATCCTTCTGCATCACCTTTTTTAGATGTGCTAATTGCTGTTTTGCTCTCAATAGCAAACATCATAATAATAAAAATATTAAAAAAAAATAATTTTTAAAGGTACTAGTTTTGGTGCCCACAGCCTGAGTCGAACAGGCGGCCTTTTCCTTACCATGGAAATGCTCTACCAACTGAGCTATGTGGGCTAATTAATTTGCTAAAAATTGACATTTTACATTTAAATTTGACTTATTTACAGTTTTTTTAGGAGAAGCTTGCATATTTGAATTCTTCAAAGTACAACATAATTGATGGTGAAAAAATGGGTATTCATTACGATTATAAATCTACTAGAGGCGAAAAAGCGATGAAGAAAGAAGCTAAGAAAAAAGCTCGTCTTGAAGAAAAAAGAGCAAGAAAAACTTCCCGTTCGAAAAATGAGGAAGCAGAAAGCAAAATGCACGATATCCAAAAGCCAATTACATTAGACGATTTAACAAACCCAGACAAAAATTAATTTTCATGAAGGCTACTCAAAGAAAAGAGACATCTCTTTTAAGGAAAGATTTGGCTTTAAAAAATAATTTAAAAAAAAGAAAAAAATTTAAAAATAAATATAAAATTTATAAAGAGAAAAAACAATGAGCGTACTTTCAGATAAGTGGATAAAAAACATGGCAAAGAAAAAAAAAATGATTTCCCCTTTTGTTTCAAAGCAAGTCAGAAAAGGAAAGATATCATTTGGCCTTTCCTCGTACGGTTATGATGCCAGAGTTTCAAACGATTTTAAGATATTTACTAATGTAAATTCGACAACAGTGGATCCTAAAAAATTCAAAAAAGATGCATTTGTATCAAAAAAATCCAGTGTTTGTGTTATTCCACCCAATTCCTTCGCATTAGCTAGAACAGTTGAATATTTTAAAATACCAGAAAACGTGATGGTAATTTGCTTGGGCAAGTCAACGTACGCAAGGTGCGGTATTATTGTTAATGTTACACCTCTGGAACCAGGATGGGAAGGATATGTAACACTTGAGTTTTCTAATACTACGCCGCTCCCCGCTAAAATTTATGCCAATGAAGGTGCCGCACAATTTGTTTTTATTAAAGGAAATGAAAAGCCAGAAGTTTCTTATTCAAAAAGAAAAGGAAAGTATATGAAACAAAAAGGTGTAACACTTCCTAAAATTTAAAAGATGCAAAAACTTGTTGTTAAAGGTAAAAAAAAACTATCTGGAGTAATAAAAATATCTGGTTCAAAAAATGCTACATTACCAATTCTTGCTGCCACAATACTTAATAAAAATAAAATAGAAATAAACGGAGTTCCCATAGTAAGAGATGTAATAACTATGGTTCAATTATTAAAAAATATAGGATCAAATATTAAATTTGATCTTAAAAAAAGGAAAATTTTTATACACAATAAAAATAGAAAATTGAAAACTATTGCTCCTTATAAGTTATTAAAAACTATGCGAGCAGGAGTAATAGTTCTAGGCCCATTATTGTCAAAATTTAAAAAAGCAAAAGTTTCTCTTCCTGGGGGTTGTGCAATAGGTTCAAGACCAGTAGATATTCATTTATATGTTCTTAAGAAACTCGGAGCAAAAATTGAAATAAAAAATGGATATATTCACGCCCAAGCAAAGAAAGGTCTTGTTGGAAAAAAGATTAGGTTACCTTCAATATCTGTTGGCGCAACTGAAAACGCAATAATAGCAGCTAGTTTTGCAAAAGGAACAACGCTTTTAAGCAACTGCGCTTCCGAACCGGAAGTGAGAGACTTAACAAATTTCTTAAAAAAAATGGGTATTAAAATTAAATGGAGCACAAACAGAAAAATTAAAATTTTGGGCAATCAAAATCTGAAATCAACAACTCATAAAGTGATGTTTGATAGAATCGAGGCTGGTACTTTTATTATAGCCGGGGCACTTATTGGAAAAAAATTGAAAATTTCAGGAATTGAAACTCAAATATTAAAAAAAGAAATTTCTGTACTTAAAAGAATGGGGGTAAAGTTTCAAATAAGCAAAAATGATATCACAATATTAGGTTCAAAAAATATTAAACCTGTCTCAATTAAAACTGAACCTTATCCTGGTTTTCCAACTGATCTTCAGGCACAGATAATGGTCTTAATGACAAAGGCTAATGGAATTTCTAAGATTAAAGAAAATATATTTGAAAAAAGATTTATGCATGTTCCAGAATTAAATCGAATGGGTGCAAAAATTAAAATCCTAGGAGACTCTTCATTTGTATACGGACCAAAACAACTAAACGGAGCAGAAGTTATGGCTACCGACCTAAGAGCATCTGTAAGTTTAGTTTTAGCAGGTTTATCAGCTGAAAAAACAACTATTATAAATAGAGTATATCATTTGGACAGAGGTTACGAGAAGTTAGAAAACAAATTGAGAAAGTGTAACGCAAATATTTTTAGAAGAAACTAAAAATAAATGAATACTAAATTTTTAAAACTTAGGGCAACAACAGAGGAAGATTTAAAAATAATATCGGCGCATTTACAAGATTCGATTACCCAATCTAAAAACATTGTTAATCTAAAAAAGAATAGAATTTTTTTAATACAGTTTAATAGATTCATGTGGGAAGATGTAGAAAAAGGTGTTTTCAGAAAAAACAAAAGAATTTTGTCTATTCTAAAGTTCGAGAATGTATTATCTGTTCATTCAAAAAATTTAAATCAAAAGAAAAAGGAAGATTTCTTGGACTTTTTAGCAATTGAAAGTAAATTATTGTCTGATAAAAGCTATCAAGTAATTTTACATTTTGCTGATGACAAATTATTAAAGATTAACGCTGAGGTGATAGACTGTTTTTTAGA
The DNA here is from genome assembly GCA_003213135.1 of Pelagibacteraceae bacterium AG-426-I15. Taxonomy (GTDB): domain Bacteria; phylum Pseudomonadota; class Alphaproteobacteria; order Pelagibacterales; family Pelagibacteraceae; genus Anoxypelagibacter. The sequence continues at coordinate 214,541 of QCNT01000001.1, forward strand.
TGATCAAGGCGATCCTTGGGAAACAAAAAATAAACCAAAACATGACATATTTGATGAATAATTTTTTAAGCACAAGAGATAAAAGTTTTGAAAAACAACTATCCTATTACCTTGAAATTAGAAAAAAGGACTCAAATACAAAGAAAAAAATTGTAACTAAGATTTTGATGAATATTAAAAAAAATGGAGATACTTCATTAATTAAATATGAAAAAAAATTCAGCGGGATAAGAAAATTAAATAAAAAGGATCTTTTCTTTTCAAAATCTGAATTAAAAAAAGAACTTAAAAAATTGAATAAAAAAATTAAAAAAGACATTGACCTTGCTTATAAAAGAATTCTAAATTTTCACAAAAATCAGAAAGTTAAAACTTTTTCTTTGACTGACAAATTTAATAACAAACTAACATATCGGACAAATCCCATTGAAAAAATTGGTGTTTATGTTCCCGGAGGAAAGGCTAGCTATCCGAGCTCAGTTCTAATGAACTGTATACCTGCTATTGTAGCAGGGGTACCCGAAATTTTTATGACTGTTCCAAGTCTAAATAAAAAAATAAATCCTGGAATTTTATACGCTGCAAAGAAATGCAAAGTTAAAAAAATCTATAAGCTGGGAGGCGCACAAGCTATAGCTGCTTTAGCGTACGGTACACAAACTATACAAAAAGTTAATAAAATCGTTGGGCCGGGAAATGAATTTGTTTCTTTAGCTAAGAAAGAAGTTTTTGGAGAAGTAGGTATTGATATGTTTGCTGGGCCTTCCGAGGTTACTGTTATTGCAGATAAATATTCTAATCCAAAATGGATTGCGGCAGATCTAATTGCCCAAGCAGAACATGATGAACTTGCACAGTCAATATTGGTAACTAATAACAAGGAAATAATTTACAAAGTAAGCAAGTTTATAAATTTTCAAATAAATTTCTTGCCAAAGAAAAAAATAATATCTAACAGTATAAAAAACTTTGGATTGGCAATTTTTGCTAAAAATAACAAAGAAATTGCAAGCATAGTTAATAAGATTTCACCAGAACATTTGGAAATTTGTACAAAAAAACCTGAAAGTTATTTAAAGACAATAAATAATGCTGGTTCAATTTTTCTAGGATCTTTTTCACCAGAGGCAATGGGAGATTACCTGGCAGGACCAAACCATGTCCTTCCGACTTCTGGAACAGCTAGATTTTCGTCTGGTTTATCTGTTCTAGACTTTTTAAAAAGACAATCAGTAATTAAAATTTCAAAATCAGGCATTGAAAGACTTGGTCCATCGGTTATAAATTTAGCAAATTATGAAAATTTACATGGTCACGCGAGTTCTGTAAGAATGAGAATAAAAGGTAAAAATTGAATAAACAGGAAAAAATTGAATTCAAAGGCAAAGTTACAGAACTACTTCCGAATGCAATGTTTAGAGTAAAACTGGAAAATAACCACGAAGTTTTAGCTCATACTGCTGGAAAATTAAGGAAGAATAGAATAAGAGTCTTAGCCGGTGATCAGGTCCTAGTTGAGATGACTCCTTATGATTTGACTAAAGGCAGGATTACTTTTAGATTTTAAATTATGGCCTTGTAGCTCAGTAGTAGAGCAGTACCCTGAAAAGGTATGTGTCGTTTGTGCGATTCAAACCAAGGCCACCACACTAAAACTAAATACCCATTTTGATAGCCGAATAAATTTCTGCTTTTCCAGTTTGACCAACTATTCTTGCAACTTCTTTTTTACCTTTAAAAACTACTATAGTGGTTCTAACAGTTATATTTAATTCTTTAGCAATATCCTTGTGCTTTCCTTGTTGGTAGGTCAGAAAAACTACATCTTTAAACTCATTTTTTGCATTGATAAGTACCTTGTCTTGTTTTCTACAAGACCAGCACCATGGTTCATATGAATTTACAACTACTGTTTTGCCAGTAGCTTTTGCTTTTTCAAGGCTAGATAATGAAAAATTTGTATACTTATCAGCCGCATTTAACGGAAACTGAATTAATAAGATCAATATTACCAATATTTTTTTCATAATTTAAAGTAACCAAGTTTTATGGCATAGTCCAAGCGAAAAATAACGCAGGTACATTATTGACCAAAACTAAATCAGATATTGAGATAGCAAGAGCATCTAAAATGAAACCAATAGCAGATGTTCTTGGAAAATTTAATATTCCTGATGATCCCTTTTCTTTTAGTCCAATGGGCCGCCACATCGCAAAACTAAATTTTGAATATATAGATAAATTAAAGGAAAAAAAAAGTAATCTAATTTTGGTAACAGCTATAACACCTACACCTGCTGGCGAAGGAAAAACAACAACATCAGTAGGATTGAATGATGGTTTGAATAAAATTGGAAAAAAATCAATTGTGTGTCTAAGAGAGCCTAGCTTAGGACCTTCTTTTGGAATGAAAGGTGGAGCTGCTGGAGGAGGGTATGCGCAGGTTGTTCCGATGGAACAAATAAATTTACATTTCACCGGAGATTTTCATGCAATAACTTCAGCACATAATTTGTTATCAGCTTTAATTGACAATCATATTTATTGGGGCAATAAACTAAATATAGATTCACAAAACATAGTTTGGAAACGTGCAGTTGATTTAAATGATCGTAGCCTTAGAAAAATAGAAATAAATCTGGAAAAATTAAAAGCAAACGTTCCAAGGCATGATAGCTTTGATATTACTGTTGCCTCAGAAGTAATGGCTATTTTTTGTTTATCAAATAGCATTAAAGATTTAGAAGAAAAAATAGGAAATATTACGGTCGCCTATACTAAAGACAAAAAACCTATTTACGCAAAAGATTTAAAAGCTAATGGACCTATGACAGTATTGTTGAAAGAGGCAATAAGGCCTAACGCAGTTCAGACTTTAGAAAATAATCTTGCAATTATTCATGGCGGACCATTTGCAAATATTGCACACGGATGTAACTCAATTATTGCTACAAAAACTGCTTTAAAATTATCCGAGTACGTAATTACCGAAGCAGGTTTTGGAGCAGATCTTGGTGCTGAAAAATTTTTAAATATTAAATGCCGAAAAGCAGGTATTAAACCAAGTTGCGTAGTTCTTGTTACTACAGTAAGAGCCTTAAAAATGCATGGCGGAATTGATAAAGATGACCTTAAGAAAGAAAATCTTGATGCACTTAAAAAAGGCATGCCTAATTTAGAAAGACATATACAAAACATTAAAAAGTTTGGTTTAGAAATAATAGTAGCGATTAATCATTTTGTTACCGACACAGATAAGGAAGTTAAAATTATCGAAGAACAATGCACCAAACTTGGCATTAAAGTAAGTATCTGTACACATTGGTCAGATGGTGGAAGCGGAACAAAGGATTTAGCTATGAATGTAGTAGAAATATGTAATAAGAGCGACACATCTAAATTTAAATATTTATATTCTGATCAAACATCAATTTTAGAAAAAGTAGAAAAAATCGCTAAAGAAATTTATAGGGCAAAAGATGTCGAAGTAGATGAAAAAATTAAAGAACAAGTTAAAAAAATTGAGCAGGCAGGCTTTGGAAGATTTCCAGTTTGTATAGCAAAAACACAATATAGCTTCTCCACTGACCCAAAATTAAAGGGAGCTCCTTCTGATCATACATTATCTATAAGAGAGGTAAGATTATCAAGTGGCGCTGAATTTGTTGTTGTTGTTTGTGGATCTATAATGACTATGCCAGGACTTCCAAGAGTTCCAGCTGCAGATAATATTAAATTAAATAAAAAAGGTGAGATCGAAGGTTTATTCTAAAATTTATTTCTTTTTATACTTAGCTGCTTCTTCCGAACCACCAGTTGAACTTCCTTTACTGTAAGAGTGGGCGCCCATTCCTGCAAGTTGGCCATCTTTAATGATTAAGTAAGGGTCTCTAATTGGTTTTTTATCGAAGAAACATTCTAGAATTTCTCTAACACCTGCTGCATACCTAGCTTGCGCTGATAAAGAAGTTCCCGAAGTGTGTGGTGTCATACCGTGGTTTGGCATTGATCTCCAAATGTGATCATTTGGCGCCGGTTGAGGAAACCAGACATCTCCCGCATACCCACTTAATTGACCAGATCTAAGAGCTTTAGCAATTGCCTCTCTATTACAGATTTTTCCTCTAGCTGTATTAACAATGTAAGCACCTTTTTTCATTTTGCTTATTAACTTGTCATCGAATAAATTTTCTGTTTCAGGGTGAAGAGGACAATTGATTGTAACTACATCGCAAACTTTAACTAAAGATTCTACCGAGTCATGAAACGTTAAATTTAGTTCTTTTTCAACCGAGTCAGGTAATTTGTGTCTATCAAAATAGTGCAGATGAACATCGAAAGGCTTCATTTTTCTTAACGCATCTAAACCAATACGTCCTGCAGCAACAGTTCCAACATGCATACCTTCCACATCGTAAGATCTATGAACTGCATCAGCAATATTCCAACCACCTTGATTAACAATATTATGTTGGTTGTGGTAATCTCTAACTAAAGACAGAATCATCATAACAATGTGTTCGGCTACTGATCTTGAATTACAGTAAGTAACTTCAACTACGTCAATTTTATTATCCATTGCCGCTTGTAAATCTACATGGTCTGATCCAATACCGGCAGTAATTGCCATTTTCAATTTTTTTGCAGATTTAATTCTCTCTTTTGTTAAGTAATAAGGCCAGAAAGGCTGAGATATAACGACATCAGCATCAACCAATTCTTTATCTGCCTTACAGCCTTTTGAATCCTTGTCTGAAGTCACTACTAATTGATGACCATTAGATTCTAAAAACTTCCTTAAACCTAATTCTCCAGAAACACAGCCTAATAATTGTCCAGGCTTGAAATCTATTCCTTTAGGAGTTGGTAATTCCATACCATCAGGATATTTATCCAATTTGGGCAAACTTGCTATTGGGTAGCTCTTAGGCATACCCCCTTTAGGATCATCGTATAAAATACAAAGTACTTTCATTTTCTCCCTTGAGTTATTTGACTATTATAGCGGCACAAAGTCAAACTCTTCTTGTATTGATTTTTCTGGACACACTAAGGGGTCCCCTGGTATATCCCGAGAAATATGCATTTTTCTTTAGAGATAACAATGAAGACAGATCTTTCAGTTCTTCCAAAAGTGAAAGATGTTTATATAACAATGTTGCCTGGAAATGATTTTAAGCATGTAGCCAATAAAGCGAAAGAACTAGTCCAATCCGGGTTTAACCCAGTTCCACATTTTCCTGCAAGATCAATTAAAAACTTAAATGAACTCAAAGAATACACATCTATGTGTAAAGATTTTGGCGTAAAACAAGCGCTAGTAATCGGGGGTAGTGCAGAACCAATTGGTGATTACCACTGCTCGCTTCAGATATTAGAGACAGGATTATTTGATGCGTTTAAGATAGGAATTGCTGGACACCCAGAGGGTTCCCCTGATATATCGGATTCAGATTTGGAGAAAGCAATGAAAGATAAAAAACCATTTGCAGACTATATAGTAACGCAATGGTTATTAAACCCAGAACCAATAAATAAGTTTATTTCAAAACAAAGTCTACCCGTTCACGTAGGAATTACAGGACCTCTTAAATTAAGTAGTTTAATTAAATTTGCTAATATAGTCGGTGCAAAAAATTCAATTAATTTTTTAAAGTCCAACGCATCAAAGGCGTTAGATTTATTAAGACCATCAGATCCAAATGACTTAATTAACAACATTAAAAGTTCAACAAATAATTTTCACATTTATACTTTTGGAGGACTTAAAGAAACAAATTCGTGGTTAGAAAAAAATAATTATGTCTAAAAAGATCCCAAATTCTTATAAAGTAGAAAAAATAAATTATGACAAGGTAAAACACGAAACATCAGTAGATCAATCAGATAGACTAGTGCCATATAATCTTAGACAAAGCGGACCAACAAAAGTTGAAATGTTGATCTCAACTCGTGTTAGGAAATCTCCTTACTGGCACTTATCAATGAAAGCAGGATGTTGGAGAGCAACAGTTTATAATCGAATCTATCACCCTAGAGGTTATGTGAGACCAGAAAAAGGTGGCGCTATGGTTGAATATCAAGCTATTAAAAAACATGTAACAATGTGGAATGTAGCTGTCGAAAGACAAATTAGAGTCAAAGGGCCCGATGCAGAAAAATTCACAGACTACGTTATAACAAGAGATGCTACAAAAATTTCAACAATGAGAGGTCGTTACGTCGTACTTTGCAATTACAAAGGTGGCGTTCTCAACGATCCAGTTCTAATGAGAATAGCTGAGGATGAATTTTGGTTCAGTTTATCAGATTCTGATATTGGTATTTACTTACAAGGCGTTAATGCTGATAAAAGATTTAATGTTGAGATAGACGAAATAGACGCATGCCCAGTTCAAATACAAGGGCCCAAATCGAAAGCATTAATGAATGATTTAATTGGCGACCAGGTTGACTTAGATAATATGCCTTTCTACGGATTAGCAGAAGCAAAAGTGGGAGGCAGAAGTTGCGTTATTTCTCAATCTGGATTTTCTGGAGAAGCTGGTTATGAAATTTATCTTAGAAATGCAACATTATATGCCGAAGATATGTGGAATGCTGTTCTCAAAGCTGGAAAAAAACATAAGCTGATGGTAATAGCGCCTGCACACCACAGAAGAATTCAAGCAGGAATATTATCTTGGGGGCAAGATATGGATCATCAGCACAATCCTTTTCAGTGTAATTTAGGATATCAAGTTTCTTTATCCGGCAAGGGAGAGTGGAACAAACAATCTGATTATATTGGTAAAGAGGCATTAGAAAAAATGAAAGAAAAGCTTAAAGAGGGTGAAAAACCATATAAACTTCAATTAGTTGGCTTAGAATTTGCTGGAGGAAAACCAATCGAAGATTATGCAAATGATTTTTGGTTAATTTCAAATGCTAAAGGCGGTAAGCCTGTGGGATACATAACTTCCCCTTGGTATCATCCTGAAAAGAAAAAAAATATTGCTATGGGTTATGTTCCATTTGATGGAAATTTAAGTAGCAATGGATTTCCAATTGGTAATTTCGGAAAAAAATATAAAATAAATTTACCCAAAAAATATTCAAACAAGCCGGTTGAGGCAACAGTAGTTCCGATACCTTTTACAAAGTCTTTTAATCAAAATACAAGAGAAAATTAATTATTGTATACTACTTTCATCATTTGAATTTTCGAATAAAGCAAAGTTAGCTATTTCAACAAACGTTTTTGCTATTTCATTAATTTCAGGAATTTCTAATAACTTTTGTTTCTCACTTACAGAAAAAGGTGAAATCATCACAAGAGTATAAATTTGCTGAACTTTTTTTAATTTTGACAACTCAAACCAATTCAAATTCATGCCTTGCTTTTCAAATATTTTTTTTGAAATCACTATAAGTTTATCAAACACGTTGTTCTCAACTAAATATTTTTTATTAGCATCTTCTTTGAAAAAATCATATTTAACTAAAAATTCTCTAAAGGCTTCATCGTTATTAATTTCTTTATCAATTTTAAATCTAGAGACACCATAAAGATTTATTAATATTCTGCCATCATCGGTCCTTTTATGCTCATTTATTTTGCCCAAGCAACCAACATTAAATACGTCTCCATCAATTTCCTTTGATTGTATCATTCCTAAAAAACCATTTCCTTTAATAGCTTTTTCAACCATTTTAAGATACCTAGGCTCAAATATATTCAAAGGCAAATTCGTTTCAGGAAAAAAAATCGCACTCCTTAGTGGAAAAATAGGAATTTTATTTGGAAATTTTTCGGACATTAGTAAATTATATCATCTAAGCTGCTCTTCCACAGCAGTGCTTGTATTTTTTTCCTGAACCACAAGTGCAAGGAGAATTTCGCGGTATTTTTTTTCTTTTTTCAAAAACATTTTTATTAGGTTCTGCTTCTTTCTCTTTATTATCATTTTCTACCACAATATTTACATTAAAAAGAAATTTAATTGTCTCAGCTTTAATTTTTAATAACAGCGTCTCAAATAGTTCAAACGCCTCCTTCCTAAATTCCGACAAAGGATCTTTTTGACCGTAACTTCTTAGACCAATAACTTGCCTCAACTGTTCAAGATACTGTAGATGAGATCTCCATAAAAAGTCTAAAATTTGGAGAAATATACGTTTTTCTATTTCAGCGTTCTGTTGTTTTCCCAAAGAGCTGATTCTTTCTGTCCTCTTTTTTTCAAATATTTCAAGAATTTTTTTTGAAACAGATTTTTTATCTATTTTTGAGAAATCTTCAATTTGTTTTTCATCAAATATATTGCCAAAATTATCTTTAATTTCAGATGAAAGAATTTTAAAATTTTGATCTTTTTTAAAGTTCTCCAAAGTTTTTTCTAAATTTTCTGTTATTTCATTTAAAAAAGAATAAATTAAATCAGAAGTATCTTCTGACCTTAAAATTTTTATCCTTTGACCAAAAATAACTTGTCTTTGATCATTCATAACGTCATCAAATTTCAAAAGAGTTTTTCTTATTTCAAAATTTCTTGCCTCAACTTTTTGTTGAGCTCTCTCCATTGCTTTGTTTATCCAGGGATGATTAATAGACTCATTTTTCTTTAATCCTAGTTTTTTAAGCACGCCATCAATGGATTTTGCGCCGAATATTCTCATTAAATCATCTTCTAAACTTATATAAAAAATTGATGATCCCGGGTCACCCTGTCTTCCAGATCTTCCTCTTAGTTGATTATCTATTCGCCTGCTTTCATGTCTCTCAGTTCCAATAATATATAATCCGCCGATTTTTTTAATGTTTTCTTTGTCAGAGTTTATTTTTTCAAACTCTTTTTTTTCAGGCATTATATTGTCTATTGCAAAATTTTTATTGCCACCAAGTTGAATATCTGTTCCTCGTCCAGCCATATTAGTAGCTATTGTTACCATTCCTACTTTACCAGCTTCAGCTATAATTTTTGCTTCCTTTTCATGATGCTTAGCATTTAAAACATTATGCCTAAGATTGTTTTTAGATAAAATTTTTGAAATTGTTTCAGATTTTTCAATACTTGTTGTACCAACTAAAACTGGCTGACCTTTTGATTTGCATTCTTTTACCTTGCTTAATATCGCATAATTTTTTTCTTCTTCGGTTCTAAATATTTGATCATTATTATCTTTCCTAATCATTTCTTTATTTGTGGGAACACTTAAAACATTTAATTTATAAATATCAAAAAATTCTTCTGCTTCAGTTAGTGCGGTGCCTGTCATCCCTGATAATTTTTTATATAATCTAAAATAATTTTGATAGGTAATAGAAGCCAAAGTCTGATTTTCATTCTGAATACTTACATTTTCTTTTGCTTCAATAGCTTGATGCAAACCATCAGAGAATCTCCTTCCTTCCATTACTCTTCCTGTAAACTCATCAATTATTTTAATACTGTCTTCTTTAACGATATAGTCTTTATCTTTTTTAAATAAAAGATTTGCCTTTAGAGCTTGATTGACCAAATGAACAAGATTTAAGTTTTGTGGATCATAGAAATTGTCATTTTTTAATAAACCAGAACTTTTCAACATTTTTTCTGCTCTATCAATTCCACTATCAGTTAATACAGCATTTTTATTTTTTTCATCAAGTTCAAAATCTTTATTATCAAGACTGTTTACAAATTTTGTTGCATACATATATTGATTTGATTTGTCTTCAACACCCCCTGATATTATCAAAGGAGTTCTCGCTTCATCGATCAGTATGCTATCCACTTCATCTATTATGCAAAATTCTCTTTTATTTTGTACAATTTCTGAAATATTGTATTTCATATTATCCCTCAGATAGTCAAAACCGAGTTCATTGTTTGTGGCATAAGTTATATCCATACTGTAATTTTTTTTTCTTTCTAAATCATCAAGACCATTAGTTACACAACCTGTTTTTAATCCTAAGCGCTCATAAACTTTACCCATCCACTCCGAATCTCTTTTTGCAAGATAGTCATTCACAGTTACTATATGTACGCCATTTCCTTTAAGGGAGTTTAAATAAGCAGGCAATGTTGAAACTAAAGTTTTTCCTTCACCAGTTTTCATTTCTGCTATATTACCCCTGTGCAGTATTACGCCACCTATAAGCTGAACATCAAAGTGTCTTTCGTTCAATACCTGTTTTGCAGCCTCTCTTACTAAAGCGAAACTCTCAGGTATAATTTCATCCAAATCTCTTCCTTCGGAAATATTTTTTTTAAATTCAGCTGTTTTTTTGGCAAAATCCTCAGGGGTAAAATTAAGAAAACTTTTCTCTAAATCGTTAATTTTTCCAATAATTGGCTTAATTCTATTTAATTCTTGTTGATTGCCGCTTTTAAATAATTTATTTAGTGTTTTAGTTAAAAAGTTCATTAGTTAAATTTATATAATTATTAGTTTCATATATATATAGTGATAAATTAAAATATTTACATGACAATAAATCTTAAAAATTTTTTACAAGATAAACCCAAATTATCAAAAATGGGGGAATTTCAAGAGCTCGAGCCTATTGAGGGCTTAGAAATCTCAGCTGTTTCTGCCGACCTGTATGGAACAGGAAGAGACGACCTGTGTCTATTCTATTTTAAAGACGGAACTAACTATGCTGCGGTTTATACAAATAACTCTATATGCTCGGAGTCAATTACATGGAACAGACATATAAGAAAAAGTTTAATTAAGGCATTATTGGTTAACACAAAAAATGCAAATACTTTCACTGGGCAACAGGGTCTAGACGGTGTAGAAACGTTATCAAAATCTTTAGCAAAAAATCTAACTTTAAGAGAGTCACAAAAAAAAGATGGAACAACTCAAGCAATCAAGCCTAACGAAATAATTTTTGCATCAACTGGAGTCATAGGCGAAAAATATCCGACCCAAAAAATAAAAGATAATATTCCTGATCTTGTTGAAAAGTTAAGAGAAAAACAAAATAAATTTGTTTGGTTTAAAGCCGCTTCTTCCATCATGACCACAGATACAAGACCCAAGTTAGCATTTGAAACCTGTAAAGTTTGGAACAAAGATATAAGAATTTCTGCAATTGCAAAAGGATCTGGCATGATAGCTCCAAATTTAGGTACAATGCTTTCTTTTGTTTTTACAGATGCCGACATTCCATCAGTTTTTTTAAAAAGCTTACTGAAAAGAGCTGTAGCAAATACCTTTAACGCTATAACAGTTGATAGCGATACATCAACGAATGATATGGTTGCAATATTTGCAACTGGAAAAGTCAAAACTGGAAAATTTTACAATGTATTAGATCCAAAATTAAAAGATTTTGAAAATGCATTACAGAAAGTTCTTTTAAATTTATCAAAACAGATTGTTAGTGATGGAGAAGGTGCAAAAAAATTTGTAACAGTCAAAGTGGTAAATGCCAGATCTTTTCAAATGGCAAAAAAAATTGCTTTTTCAGTTGCCAACTCGCCACTTTTCAAGACAGCTATGGCAGCAGGTGACCCAAACTGGGGAAGGATAGTAATGGGAATTGGAAAGTCAGGTGAAAAAATTTCCCCAGAAAAAATTGAAATTAAAATTGGTGATTTTAAAGTAGCTGAAAAAGGAAAAATATACGAGGATATAGATGAAAAAAAAATTAAAGAATATATGGAATGGGATTCCATATTAATTCAAATAGATTTAAAAATTGGCCAAGCTTATTACGAGTGTTACACTTGTGACTTCACAAAAGACTATGTAGAAATTAACGCTGACTATAGAACTTAAGACTTGAAAAAAAATATTAAGTTAATAAATTAGAATATATGATCAAATATAATTTAAAATGTGAAAATAAACATGAATTTGAAAGTTGGTTTTCAAACTCAAAAGAATTTGAAAAATTAAGATTGAAGAAATTAGTAGAATGTATTTACTGTAAATCCAAACAGATTGATAAATCAATAATGTCGCCATCAATTCTGGGTAAAGATGAAAGAAAAAGAAAAGAAAAACCGATAGAGGATTTAAAAAAGGTTCAAAAAGAATTAGCAAAACTTAGAAAATTTGTGGAGAAAAACTTTGAAAATGTAGGAAAAGATTTTCCTAGAGAAGTAAGAAATGTTTATTATGATAATAGAAAAAATAAAAATATTTACGGTCAAGCAACAAGCGAAGAGGCAGAAGAGTTAAAAGAAGAAGGCATAGAAATCGCTAGTATTCCCTGGGTAGAAAAATCAGAGAATTAATCCTTTTTTCCTATTATAATATAATTAACTGAACAGTCTGAACTCAAAGTCCATTTGTTAGAAAGAATATTAAACTTGAAACCTTTTGTTTCTAATTTGCTAAAATTTAATTTTTTAAATTTATTTTCTATTTCATTTGGCGTCAAAAATTTTTGCCAATCATGAGTTCCTATCGGTAACCATCTCAAAATATATTCTGCTCCTACAATTGCTTTAATATAGGACTCAAATGTTCTATTTATTGTTGCAACAAACATTATTCCATTTTTTTTTAACATATCACTCGCTGACTTCAAAAATAAATCTAAATTTTCTACGTGTTCGACAACTTCAAGATTTAGCACTACATCAAATCTCTCATTGATTTCTTTTTTTTCAGGCGAAGTATTAAAATAATTAATTTTTAAATTATTTTTCTTTGCATGAATTTTAGCAACCTCAATATTTTGATAAGAAGCATCGATTCCAGTTATATCTGCACCCAATCTTTTTAGTGGCTCACAAACTAGGCCTCCCCCACATCCAATATCTAATATTTTTAGAGATGTAAGAGGTTTTGAATCTTTTTTCTCAAGTTTAAAGTGGGAAATGCATTTATCAATAATATATTTAATTCTAATGGGATTGAAAGCATGTAAAGGTTTAAATTTACCGTTAGCATCCCACCATTGATCAGCTAATTTTGAAAACTTTTGAATTTCTCTTTGATTTATTGTAGTCATTAATTTCTTTATTATATTTTATTAACTTAATTTTAACTTAATTTATTCTATAATAAAATTTGGCTATGGTAAAAAAAGTATTAAAATTTGGTGGTACATCAGTAGGTTCAATCAAAAGGATTGTACATGCGGCAAAAATTGCTAAAAAAGAACATGATAATGGCAATCAAATTATAGTGGTGGTTTCAGCCATGGCTGGAACAACAAATAATCTGCTTGCGCATTCTCAATCTATATCCAAAAAATTTAGTAAAAGAGAGCTCGACGTTCTACTTACGTCTGGTGAGCAAGTTACTAGTGCGCTTATGGCAGGCGCTCTTAATGATCTAGGTGTAAAATCAAAATCTTGGATGAATTGGCAAATACCTATTTTAACAGAAGGAGACCATTCAAACGCAAGAATTATAAATATGAATGTCAAAGGTGTTGATGACTATTTATCAAAAGGCGGCATTGCTGTTATACCTGGGTTTCAAGGTATTTCAAAATCCGGAGACATTACTTCCATTGGTAGGGGCGGTTCAGACGCAACAGCCGTAGCAATAGCAAAAATTTTCGGAACTGACAGTTGTGAAATTTATACGGATGTTGATGGAGTATATTCTTCAGATCCAAATAAAATACCACTTGCAAAAAAAATAGATAAAATATCATACGAAGAAATGCTTGAGCTTTCTTCTCTCGGTGCAAAAGTAATGCAATCTGCTGCTGTTCAAACAGCAATGATGAACGATATTCCTATTCAAGTTAAATCAACTTTTACCGATAGAAAAGGCACAGAGATAAACAATCAAGAAAATGTAGACTATAGCAAAGCCGTTACTGGCGTTGCTTATTCAAAAGATGATGCAAAAATAACCCTTCTAGGTGTGGAAGACAAACCCGGTGTTGCAGCGGATATATTTGAGCCTCTCTCAAAAGATCAAATCAATGTCGATATGGTAATCCAAAATATATCGACAGATGGAAAAAAAACAGATTTGACTTTTACAACCAAAAGACAAGACAGCAAAAATGCTGTTTCACTTATAAAAAACAACAAAAAAATAAAGTATGAAAAAATGCACATGAATGATAAAGTTTCTAAGATATCTATAGTAGGAGCTGGAATGGTTGCTACGCCAGGAATAACGTATAAAATGTTTAGATCTTTAGCAGATGCAAAAATAAATATATTGGCAATTTCTACTTCAGAAATAAAAATTTCAGTAATAATTGATGAGAAATCAACAATAGATGCAGTAAAAAAACTTCATAAAACTTTTAACTTAGATTGATACATAAATGGAAATTAGACCACATAGAATCATAAAAAGAAAAAAAACAAAAAAAATAAAGGTTGGAAATATATACATAGGAGGCGATGCCCCTATCTCAGTACAATCTATGACTAATACTTTAACCACAAACCACGTAGCAACAATTAAACAAATAAAAGAACTTGAAGACGCTGGAGCAGATATAATTAGAGTTTCTTGCCCCGATAAAGAGTCAACCACATCATTAAAAAAAATTATTAAACAAATTAATACTCCAATAGTTGCTGATATACATTTCCATTATAAAAGAGCAATAGAATCTGCAGCTGCAGGAGCAAAATGTTTGAGAATTAATCCAGGTAATATTGGTTCTAATGATAGGATAAAAGAAGTAATAAAAGCAGCCAAAGATTATGATTGCGCAATTAGAATTGGAGTTAACGCTGGTTCGTTAGAGAAAAAAATTTTAGAAAAATATAAAGAACCTTGCCCAGAGGCTTTGGTCGAAAGCGCAACACATAATATTAAATTGTTAGAAGATAATGATTTTTTTAACTTTAAAATTAGCGTTAAATCCTCAGATGTCTTTTTAGCTGTGAAAGCATATGAAAATTTATCAAAATTATACGATTATCCATTACATCTAGGTATAACCGAAGCAGGCGGTTTATTTACCGGAAGTATAAAATCTTCAATTGGAATTGGCAAACTTTTGATGCAAGGTATAGGAGACACAATTAGAGTTTCTTTGTCAGCAGACCCAATAGAGGAAGTTAAAGCTGGATTTGAAATACTCAGCGCTTTAGGCATAAGATCAAGAGGTGTTCAAATAATTTCATGCCCATCTTGTGCAAGACAAGCTTTCCCAGTAATAGATACAGTTAAAATTCTCGAAGAGAAACTTTCTCATATAAAAAAACCAATGACACTGTCTATCATAGGGTGTGTAGTAAATGGTCCCGGCGAAGCCTCACAAACTGATATTGGTTTAACTGGAGGTGGAGACGGCAATAATCTTCTCTACTTATCTGGGATACCTCATAATAAAGTTGTTTCTAAAGATATAATAAACCAAGTTGTAAACTTGGTAGAGTCTAAAGCTAAAGAAAACAATAATTAACACTCATGATACCTGTCGATAAAGTTAAAAAAATTTTAGATAGACATATTTCTTTAGAAAAAGAACTTTCTACGGGAAAAGTCGAGCCCAAACTATTGGCAAAAAAATCAAAAGAGTATTCAGATCTTAAAAATATAGTTCCTTACGCAAAAGAATATATTGAATTTGAAAAAAATAAAAAAGATTTAAACAATATTATACAAGATAAGCAGAATGATAAAGATATGATTTTATTAGCAGAAAAAGAATTAAAAGATGCGGAAGAAAAAAAAGAATATAATGAAAAAAAACTAAAAATTTTTCTGCTTCCAAAAGATAAGGATGATGAAAAAAATACAATTATAGAAATTAGGGCAGGAACTGGCGGTTTAGAAGCAACACTTTTTGTAGCTGATTTATTTAGAATGTATGAAAAAGTTTGTACTAAGAAAAGATGGAAAATTGAAATAATTAGTATTTCTAAAAGTGAGGCAGGGGGTTTTAAAGAAGTGATACTTTCCGTAACCGGAGATAATATTTATTCCTATCTTAAATATGAGTCAGGAGTTCATAGAGTCCAGAGAGTTC
Organism: Pelagibacteraceae bacterium AG-426-I15; assembly: GCA_003213135.1. Classification (GTDB taxonomy): domain Bacteria; phylum Pseudomonadota; class Alphaproteobacteria; order Pelagibacterales; family Pelagibacteraceae; genus Anoxypelagibacter. The sequence continues at coordinate 230,424 of QCNT01000001.1, forward strand.
CAGAAACAGAAGCACAAGGAAGAGTACATACTTCTGCTGCTACGGTAGCGGTACTACCTGAAGCAGAAGATGTAGATATAAAAATTAATGATAGCGATCTTAGAATTGATGTTTTCAGATCAAGCGGTCCAGGAGGCCAATCTGTAAATACCACTGATAGTGCGGTCAGAATAACACATGCCCCCTCAGGCATTGTTGTTACACAACAAGACGAAAAATCTCAACACAAGAATAAAGCTAAGGCACTTAAAATTTTGAGAGCTAGGTTATATGAATCTGAAAAATTAAAAAAAGAAAAGGAGAGGTCTAGTGAAAGAAAAAGCCAAATAGGAACTGGAGATAGATCTGAACGAATACGCACGTATAATTTTCCTCAGGGCAGGGTAACGGATCACAGAATTAATTTTACCTTGCATAAGCTTTCACAATTTTTAAATGGAGAAATTCACGAGGAGATGAATGAAAATCTGAGGTTAAAAGAACAAGACCTTAAACTTAAAGCACTTAACTAAAATGAAAACTCATGAATTAATTAACCTGGGGTCAAATTTTTTAAAATACAATAGAATTTCGACTAACAGAATAGACTCGGAAATTCTTCTTTCATATGTAATGGGTATTTCAAGAGAAAGATTGTTGATTGATGAAGAACTTATTCAAAAAGAAAAAATTAGAGAGTTTAAGTCTTTAATTTTAAGAAGATCCAAAAATGAACCAGTAGCATATATCACCAAGAACAAAGAATTCAGAAGTACAAATTTCTTCGTTGATAAAAACTCTTTAATACCTCGTCCAGAAACAGAGCTTTTAATAGATCCAATTGTGTCAATTTTTAAAAGAAAAAAATTATTTTTTTTAGATGCTGGAATTGGTACAGGCTGTATAATCTTTTCAATATTAGCAGAATTAAAAAACAGCAAGGGTATAGGCATAGATAAATGTAAGAAGACCATATTTAATGCGAGAAAAAATCTTATTAATTTTAAACTGCAAAACCGTGTAAAACTCTTACATAAACCAATTAGCAAGCTTAACAGATACAAATTTGATTTAATTGTTTCGAACCCTCCATATGTTGTTAATAGAGATATTAAGCATCTATCAGAGGATATTAAGAGGTATGAGCCAACTTCGGCTTTAGATGGGGGCAACGACGGCCTTGACGTAATAAGAAAAGTTATTTACAAATCTAAAGATATTCTCAAATTAAATGGTATTTTAGCTTTAGAAATTGGCTCAGGTCAGCACACAGATGTTATAAGAATGTTAAATAAGAACAACTTTAGAATTAAGGAAAAAGTAAAAGATTATAAGAATAATATTCGTTGTATTTTTAGCACTTTACTATAAAAAATTTGAAAACTATTTATAAACTTTACTAATTAATAACATTATAATTAATATTTAAATATGAGAAACGGAAAAATAAGAAGATTTAGACCTAGAACCCATAATAAACATGGTTCAAGAAGATCGGGTCATTCAAACAAAACAAATGGAATACATCATATAAATTCGCATAGAAATAATTTCAGGAATAATACTCCTAAAAATCCGCAAAACTTAGAAAGATTAGTAGAAAAATATAAAAACCTTGCAAAAGAAGCTCTAAGTTCAGGAGATGAAGTTTTAAATCAGAATTTTTTACAACATTCAGATCATTTTTCCAGAATTTTATCTGAAGTAAATGAGGCAAGATCAAAAAATAATAGTAATGAGGTTGCACAACATGATAAAGCAAATGTTGAAAAAGAAAACGTTGTTTCCTCAATTGAAGAAAAAAAGTAGATAATTAATTATAATTTTTTAATTCCGCAAGTTTTACATCAAGTTTAATTCTTTCAACTTCAAAAAGTTTTCTCTCATCTCCCTTTAAAATTTTTCCAGATGGAAGCTTTAATTTTTGTGAATTAACAAATTTTCCATTATACGATACGGTGTAATGCAAATGAGGACCAGTAGACATCCCAGTGTTTCCTACGTAACCAATTACCTGTCCCTGTCTAACTCTTCTTCCTGTTCTTGTTGCAATTTTTGACATATGACCATAACCAGTTGTGTATGATGAATTGTGTCTTATTCTTACGCAGTTACCTCCATTACCACACCAGCCGGCTTTAATAACAGTTCCACTTCCTGAAGCCATAATTGGAGTTCCAGTAGGTGCAGCAAAGTCAGTTCCATTATGATGTTTATTAAAACCTAAAATAGGATGTTTTCTCATTCCAAATGGCGAGGATAATCTTGCGCCATTAATTGGAGTCTTCATAAGGGCTTTAGAAATACTTTTTCCATCAATATTATAATAATCAAAGTTATTTTTTTTACCAAATCTATATAGTTTTATTTTTTGATTATTTACATTTAGGTAAGCAAACAAAATTTTTCCTGTTTTAATTGTTTTTCCTCTATCATCAGTAAATCTCTCAAAAAGAATTTCAAACTCATCACCTTTCCTAATATCTCTTTGAAAATCCACCTCAAAACCAAAAATTCTTGCGAATTCAATAATAATATTTGGTTCTATTTTTGCTTTTGTTGCAGATTTATAAAGGCTACTACTAATTTTGCCGTTAAGAACTATTTCTTTTTTAAAAAGTCTTGTAACATTTTTTGTAACTTCAATTTTATCTCTCTTTTTATCAATTTGTACATAGGTCTCTTTTGTTAATGGATAGTTGACGCTTACAATCTCAATTTCTTTTGTGTTCATATTTTTCTTTAGCAGAAAAGAGATTTTCTGCCCTGTCTTTATATCTGCTAATTTCATCTTCTTTATTTCTTTGACGACAAAATCTACTTGATCTTTCTTTATGCTAAATTTTTTAAGTATATTGTCTACTGTATCCCCATCTTTTATTAGGTAGTCATACTCTAAATAAGGAGATTTTATTTGATTTAATACGTAGTTCTTTAATAAAATTGTTTCGTTACTTGACAGAAAGGAACTTATTTTTTCAACTCTTTCCCTTTTTAATTTTGAGTTATAACTAATAGACCCGTAAATAAAAAAAATAAAAGCAATAGGGGCAAAAATTAACAATAATTTACCTTTCTTATTTTTAAGAAGTTTTTTTATAGACTGGCTTAAATCTTGAAAAATTATATGAATTCCCATGCTGACTTTTTCTATATTAAAAAAAAGCCCTTGATACAATGCCAAGTAGTATAAAAAGCCCTATTTTTCGCAGTTTTTCTCATAAAATAGCAAATAAACGCCTTGATTAATCCCTAATTTTTTATATAACAGCGGTTCGCCTGAATGGGTATAAAAAGCTTAGCTTTTAAAGCTAATTTGTGTCTATTTTTGCGTTCAAATTTTCTAATTTTAGAAAGTTTTAGCTTTTTTAAATTGTGAATGATTAAGAAGAGAAGTGTGGACGGTTAGGTTAATAAAGAAATTTGTCGTACACACTTTAACGAAAGTAACTTTAATTTATTTTAAAGTTATTAAAGCTAGTGTGCGCCGTTATTAAACTTGAGAGTTTGATCATGGCTCAGAACGTACGCTGGCGGCACGCCTAATACATGCAAGTCGAACGCAGTAGCAATACTGAGTGGCAGACGGGTGAGTATAATGTGGGAATCTGCCTTTTGGTTTGGAATAACTTGGGGAAACTCGAGCTAATACCGGATAAGCCCTTACGGGGAAAGATTTATCGCCGAAAGATGAGCCCGCACTTGATTAGCTTGTTGGTGAGGTAAAAGCTCACCAAGGCAACGATCAATAGCTGTTCTTAGAGGAAGACCAGCCACATTGGGACTGAGACACGGCCCAGACTCCTACGGGAGGCAGCAGTAGGGAATCTTGCACAATGGGGGAAACCCTGATGCAGCGATGCCGCGTGAGTGAAGAAGGCCTTTGGGTTGTAAAACTCTTTCGTCGGGGAAGAAAATGACTGTACCCGAATAAGAAGGTCCGGCTAACTTCGTGCCAGCAGCCGCGGTAATACGAAGGGATCTAGCGTAGTTCGGAATTACTGGGCTTAAAGAGCTCGTAGGTGGTTAGAAAAGTTGATGGTGAAATCCCAAGGCTCAACCTTGGAACTGCCATCAAAACTTTTTAGCTTGAGTGTGATAGAGGAAAGTGGAATTTCTAGTGTAGAGGTGAAATTCGTAGATATTAGAAAGAACACCAAAAGCGAAGGCAACTTTCTGGATCATTACTGACACTGAGGAGCGAAAGCATGGGTAGCGAAGAGGATTAGATACCCTCGTAGTCCATGCTGTAAACGATGTGTGCTAGACGTTGGAAATTTAATTTTCAGTGTCGCAGCAAAAGCGTTAAGCACACCGCCTGGGGAGTACGACCGCAAGGTTAAAACTCAAATGAATTGACGGGGACCCGCACAAGCAGTGGAGCATGTGGTTTAATTCGAAGATACGCGCAGAACCTTACCAACTCTTGACATGTTCGTCGCGACTCGTAGAGATATGAGTCTTCGGTTCGGCCGGACGAAACACAGGTGCTGCATGGCTGTCGTCAGCTCGTGTCGTGAGATGTTGGGTTAAGTCCCGCAACGAGCGCAACCCCTACGTTTAGTTACTAACATTTAGTTGAGTTCTCTAAACGAACT
>QCNT01000001.1:240000-336766 GCA_003213135.1 Pelagibacteraceae bacterium AG-426-I15
TTTTTATTTTTTGAGACTTCTGGATCAATAGCTGTTTTACAACATGAAAATTAAAAAAGTATTCATATTAGTAGATAACCCTAGAAGTTGGTTTCTTAACTTTGCAAAAATTTTAAAAAATAAAATTAAAAAAAAAAATATTAGCTGCACGTTAGTAACAAATGCAAAAAAACTAAATAAAAAGGCTGATTTATGTTTTTATCTATCTTGCACAAAAATAACTAAAAATAAAACTTTAAATCAATTTAAAAAAAATATTGTTGTTCACGGTAGCAATCTACCAATTGGTCGAGGTCATGCCCCATGGATTTGGAAAATTTTATCTGGTTCAAATAAAATTAATTTGTCTTTATTTGAAATCGACCCTTCAAACTCAAAACCTGACTCAGGACCCATATATCTCAGAGAAAAAATACAATTAAAAGGTACAGAATTACTCGATGATATAAGATTTATTTTAGCGAAAAATATCATTAATATGTGTGTTAAATTTATAGAACATATGAAAAAAAGGAAAAATTTTAGACCAAGAAAACAAATCGGAAAGGGAACTTTTTATCGAATGAGAAAGCCAGAGGATCAAGAACTAAATTTAAAAAAAAATATTATTTCTCAGCTTAACTTATTTAGAACGGCTGATAATTATAGATGGCCAGTTTTTTTCAAATATAAAAAAATTAAATACATTCTTAAAGTATATAAGAGTTAATTTGAAAATAATTTCATCTCAACTTTCTGAAATTTGATTACATTTCTTTTTAAATTCTTCCCTATAAACTTTTTGTAATCATTTAATTTTATTTTATTAGCAGGTCTTAAAAAGGAGATGTGATCCAAATTGATTTTAGTATTTTTATTAATATCTTTTGAAAAGTATATTCCTTTTCTAAAAAATTTTTTGTTTTTCATCTCCAATTTAGTGGGATTTATTTTTCCAGACCCCAAAAATTTACTATAGTTTTTTGCAAAAGAAACAATTTCTTTTAAATCTTCTTTGTTTGCAGAAATATTATGATCTGCACCTATTAATTTTTTATTAAATGTAAAATGTTTTTCAATTACACTTGCTCCTAATGTTATGGCAATTTTACAAGCACCGTTCCCAATTGTGTGATCAGAATATCCAATTTTATTATTGAACTTACTTTTAAGTGATACTATTCTCTTTAAATTTGCATTGTCTATTGAGCATGGATAAAGAGAAACACAATGAAGAATCACAATTTTATTACCTAAAATCTTTCTTGCAGTTACTATCTCTTTATAAGTGGCCATACCAGTTGATAAGATTACTTTTTTTTTAGTTTTTTTTATTTTTTTTAAAAGAACAATGTCATTTATATCTGAGGAAGCAATTTTAAGATAATCGACACCAATTTTTAAGACTTTATTTAAACTCTTATCGTCAAAAACAGAACATATAAAATCAATTTTATTCTTTTTACAAAAATTTTTTAAAATTTTAAGTTTGTTTGTATCAAGATAAACTCTTTTCCACATTTTGCTTAATGATATATTTTTCTTACTATTTTTAATTTGATCTAAGTTTTTTTTCATTTTAGGTCGTCCTAAAGTCTCTGTTTCAAAAACTTGAAATTTAGCTGCGCTAGCACCAGCTTCTTTAGCATCCAAAATAAGCCTTTTTGCTATTTTCATACTACCATTATGATTAATGCCTATTTCTGCTATGATGTATGTATTTGACTTCTTCATAATTAATGCTTTAAAAAAAATTCCTTAACTTTGCTAGATATAAAAATAATATCTTTCTCTTTTAAATTATTATGAAATGGAATTGAAATAATATTATCAAAAATATAGTCGGAGTTTTTCAAATTAAATCTTTTAAACTTCTTTTTATAAAATATGTGTTTGTTTGCTGGGATATAATGAACTGTGCAGTTAATTCCCCTTTTTTTTAAATACAAAAACAAATTATCCCTTTTTTTTTTGGTATTTTTTTTATTGATAAGAATAGTGTAAATATATTCTGATAAAGTAATCTTATTATTATAATTTTTTTTAATTAGAAATTTTTTCTGGAAAAGAGGTTCAAGTTCTTTATCGTATAGTTTTCTTAATTTTTTTCTATAGTTTTGTATCTTTTTAATTTTTTTTAACTGTTCTAGTCCAATACAAGCTTGCAAATCTGTAAAATTATATTTGAAACCATAAAATGGGACATTGTAAAACCAACTTTTTTTTTCAAATGTTCTTTGCCAAGGGTCTTTATCAATACCACAAGAAATTAAATTTCTTATTTTCTTTGCTAAATTATTATTATTTGTTGTTACCACACCTCCTTCACCTGTGGTAATAACTTTATTAGCATAAAAACTAAACACTGCTATCGAGTCATTATAAGCGCCTATATATTTATTTTTAACCTTTGCGCCAAATGCAGTAGCAGCGTCCTCAATCACCTTAATTTTTTTACTTTTGCAGATATCAATAATTTTTTTTATATTTGCTGGTATTCCTCCATAGTGAGTGACAACTACACACTTAGTTTTTGACGTAATGTTTTTTTTTAATTCTTCAGGATCCATGCTGAAATCATTAAAATTAATATCAATTAATTTAATCTTAAGACCAAAATTGAAGAGGTTATGAATAGTGCTTACAAAAGTAAATGGAGTAGTGATAACTTCGTCATTTTTTTTTAAATTCAAAGCGTGTAACGATGCAAAAATTCCATTAGTACATGAGTTTACTGCTATAGCATTTTTCACACTAAGTTTTTTTTTGACTTCTTCTTCAAATTTATGTGTAATCCTTCCCGAAGTGAGCCAACCGCTAGCAATTACATTTTTTAATGAGTTAAGCTCGTCTTTATTTATAAATGTAGAAGAAACCTGAAATTTTTTTTTCATTAAAACCTATCAGAATTTAAAATATTTTGAAATTTTCTTAAATTTAAATTTTTAATTTTATTTTTCTTTGTAAAATTCACTAATTCTTTTATTCCCATTTCAAGTGAAAATCTTGGTGAAAATTTGATCATTTTTTGGGCCTTAGAAGATGATACTTTGTAATTTCTTTTATCTTTAACTATTTTATTATATTTGATATTTGCCTTTGGATAATTTTTTTTGATTGCTTTTCCAATATCTGAAATTTTGCAATTGAAACTTGCAAGATTAAATATTTGACCGTTTGTTTTCTCTTTGTCTATTTTAATAATTTTAACAATTGACTCAGCTACATCATCAACATGAATAAAAGGACGCCATTGATTTCCACCGTGAATTGTAATTTGCTTTTTATTTGCAACCAATCCTGAAAAAAGATTGATTACTAAATCATACCTGGGCCTCAATGAACTTCCAAAAACTGTGCCTAATCTCAAAATACATGGTCTACAATACTCATCCATATTTCTAATAATAGTTTTTTCTATCAAAGCTTTTAGTTTTGCATATACAGATAATGGCAATATTTTTGAATTTTCAGTTAATATTTCATTATTCTTATTTGCCCCATAAACACTGCAAGACGAGATGTATATAAGTTTTGAAACTGATAGATTCTTACAAATATTACTAATAGCCATTGATGCTAAAAAGTTAATCTCATAAGTTTTTGAAGGTTGCTTTTCACACAAGGGATCTCCAACTAATTCAGCGAGGTGCACTACTATATCATTACTTTTTACTGCTGAAAATATTTGGCTTATATTTCTGGAGTCTCCACTTATAAGATCTAAATTTTTACTTTTTATAAATTTTTTAATTTTTTGTTTGGACATGTATATAAATTTATCAAATATAGTTACATCGTAACCTATCTTAATTAATTTTTTAGCAAGAATACTACCTATATATCCAGCTCCTCCAATTAGTAATATTCTAGGTTTAAATTTTAATTTTCTGGTTCTCAATGAGGTAAGTTGAATATTATTTTTATTTATTATTTTATAGGGGATTAAATTTTTACTTAAAATAGGAATTAGAGGAGGTCTTATATGGTTAAATCTTTCTGAAGAGACAATATTTGAAATCTGGTTTTCATCTACTTTATCTTTTAAATAAATTGGATTTTTATTTATTATATCTTTTATAGGTGAATTATTTCGATAACCATTAAGTATAGCTTTTCTAATATCAGAAATAGTGATTATTCCTTGAAACTTTTTATTTTTATCAATTATTACTGCAAGGTTAGTTCTATTCTTTTCAAATATACTTAATATATCAATTATTCGTTTATTATTGGATATACAAAATTTTTTGATGTAAGTATTTAGCACTGGCATAAAAATATGTACTATCAATTAATTCAAAATAAAGAAAGCATTTTTTTTCGGGTTGATGGAGACAGAGGTAAAAAAGTTGGGCTAGGTCACATCTACAGAACTCTCAAAATTTATCGATCTTTAAAGTCAATTTTTAAAAAAAGGTTTAATTATATTTTTTTAATGAAAAACTTTAAACTAGGAAGAGATATCATTCATAATTTAACCGGCGAAAGAATTATAACAATAAATAAATCAATAAATAAAAAGATTTTTAAGGAAACAGATATTGTTATTATTGATACCTTAGGAGCAGAAAATTTTTTTTTAAAAATTCTTAATAATATAGGGTTAAAAAATATTATTAGTTTTGATCAAATAGAATTAAAAAATTTTAATTCAGGGACAATAATAAACGGGATATTTTTTGCCAAAAAAAAACTTATTTCAAAAAAAAGAAATTTAAATATTTTTCAGGGTCCGAAATACATTATTTTAAATAATCTTTTTTCAAAAAAGATAAAAAAAACTTTCCCCAAAAAAGAAATAAAAATATTAATTTCCTCTGGAGGCGCAGATAAAAAAAATTTCCTATTAAAAATGGTTAAAATTTTGGAATATTATAAAAATCGTCATTTTAAGCTTTTTATTGCAGCTGGAAAAGGTGTGTCAAAAAAAAATCCAATTTTCTCCCTTAAAAAAACTAAAAACTTGGAAATTTATTACAATGTAAAAAATATGAAAAAGTTATTTGATAAAGTTGACTTAGCAGTGGTTTCTGGTGGCACAACAATGTTTGAGTCAGTAAGCAGTGGGAAAGTAACCTTTGTTTGCCAGACTTACCCTCATCAAAATTATGCAACAAAATACTTCGAAAAAAAAGGTGTAATATTCAATATTGGCCCCATAAATAATATCAGAAAAAAATTAATTTACAGACATCTAGAAAAACCAAGACTTTTGGAAAAAAATTATTATGAAAAATTTTTAAAAAGAACTAATTTAATTGATGGCTTTGGACTAGAGAGAGTTAACAAGATCATATTGAAAAAGATTAAGAATGCTTAAATTTTTAAAAATTTTTACTAAGAAGTTTGCTTTTAAAAATCTATCAGAACACAAACTGATTGTTTTTGACTGTATTAATAACAAGTATTTTAGAGAATTATTCAAAAATACTGATTATTATTCACTATCCACGAGACTCGAAAGAATAGAAACTATCTTTATCAATTTCGAATTAATAAAGTTTATTTTTCAAAACTTTCTAAAAAGGAAACTTAAACAAAATTATTTAATTTCAGTAATTAAACAAATGAGACCAAAATTGGTAATCACTTTAACAGATAATTCTGAGGAATTTTCAATAATTTCAAATTACTTTGAAAACGAGGTTCCTTTTTATGCAATACAAGGAGCTAATAGAGGAGATATTAAATTAAGGAGAACCGAAGATTTAAAAATTTATAATTTTGATACCTTTTTTTGTTACAGTCCATACGAGAAGGAGCTTTATACAAAAAAAAAAATTAAAATTAAAAACTATATTTATACCGGTCCAATTAGAGCTAGTTTAGCTCTTAAATACTTTAAAAAAGAGAGAATAGTTATAAAAAGTAAAAATGATATATTTCTGCCAACAGAACTTTCTTTTAACTCTCCTTACAACAAATTTACAAACTACTCAGACTCATGTAAAAAATTGGCTGAGTTCACCTTGAGCTTCTGTAAGAAAAATAATCTTAAATTAATATTTTGTGCTGAGTCTGAGAAAAATACAGAATTATTTAGAAAAGAAAATGAGTTTTATAAAAATGTTTTGCAAAGATATGATGTAAAATTGACTCCTAAAACGCATAACTACTCTGCATATCAAAATATGTTAGAAAGTAATTTAATTGTAGGATTAAATACAACTTTACTTAGGGAGGCAATTTATCTAAGACGTAAAGTGTTTGCATGCAATCTTACCTTATTTGATCAAGCAGATTTTCCTATACGAAATATTTCCTCACCTGTAATCAAAAATCAGACACAGTTTGATAATCATTTGAGCAAATTACTTGAAATGGAAAATAAAACTTACTTCGAAATAATTAAAAACGAAATATTTAAGATCACTCAAATTGATCAAGATTGTTCTGAAATAATTAATTCCAAAGTTAATAATATTATACATAATAAGATATGACCAAAAAAAAAATTATTCTATCGTTAGAGGCTAGAATGACATCAAGTAGATTACCAAATAAGATATTTAAAAAAATTAATGATATAAAAGTAATTGAACTTTTAATAAAAAGAATAAAAAAAATTCGATACATAGATAATTTTTTTATTGCTATACCAAAATCTAAAACAAATAATAAACTAGCAAATTTTCTAAATCGAAAAAAGATTAATTATTTTAGAGGATCAGAAAATAATGTCTTAGAAAGGATAGTTAAAGGAGGCGAGAAATACAAAGCGGATATTTTGGTTCGATTAACATGCGATAATCCTCTAGTTGATATTTATATGGTTGATACAATGATTAAAAAATTTTTGAAAAAAAAAAATATAGACTACTTCTCAAATAATGGTTACGCAAAAAGCAAAATAAGAAACATGCCCACAGGTATAGATATTGAAATTATAAAATTTAAAACATTAAAAAAAATATTAAGACACGTGAAAAAAAAATATTATTTAACTTTTCCATCTTCGTACATATATATTTCAAAAAAAGAAAAATTTAAATTAGCTCATTTCCAATTAAATAAAGATATAATTAAGAAGTTTACAAAGAACTTACGACTTACTCTAGATACAAAAGCAGATCTTATATTCCTAAACAGATTATTTAAAAAAGTTTATAGGAAATATAGATTAAATTTTAATCTCTTAAATGTTTTAAATTGTTTATAAAAATACATTGAATTAAAAAAAACTTTTATTTAAATTACCATCGAAATATATTGTTGATCCAGAAATATACTTAATATCATTTTCAATTATGAATTTAATGAACTTTCCTATCTCTGCTGGATTACCAATTTTTCCCGTAGGAAGAGCTTTTTCAAAATTTTTTAAATTATTTACTAATTCCTTAACTCTCCTTGTCTTGAAAGGACCTGGCGCTATATTGATGGTTGAAATTCCAAATTTTGAATTAATTATAGAAAAAGATTTAAGTAAACTACTCGTTGCAGATCTAATTGAGGAAGATAATATAAGGTCTTTACTAGGTTCTTTTATTATTGAGGAAGAGATATAAAAAACATATCCGTTTTTATTTATTTTTAAATTTTGTAGTAAAAGAAAAAAGCCAAGAAATAATTGCTTAAAATATTTTTCCCAATCTTTAGTTCTTATTTTTTCAAATTTTATGTTAGGGGGGCCGCCGGAATTTAATACAAGAATATCTGTGTTTTTATGTTTCTTAATAAATTTATTTACTGAAATAATGTCAGAGGTATCTATATCATTTCTTGAGCAAGAAATTGTTTTAATTTTAAGGGATTTTAGATGTTTAGTTATTTCTCCCCCTAAACCTTTGCTTCCTCCTAAAACTATCGCTTTCTTATTCTTAAATCTCATTTTTAAAGATATTTATTTTATAAATTTTTTTTGTAAACTTATTTGCTTTTAAGTAATTAATATAGTTTTTCTTCACTTTTTCAAGCTCATCCAAATAAACTGCATGTTCATTATCGGGATAAACCCGTTTTTTTCGTCTTACCGGCTTACAATATAAAAAAATAATTTTTGGATTATAGCACGAAAGAACATTTAGATTATTAATATCGTTATTGTGATTACTGTAGCCAACATCTAGTTTAAATTTTTTTCTCATAATATTTATTTTCGGAAAATTTAATTCTGAAGCATTGTAAGTCATTGGGGTATGAAGTATTGTAAGCTTATTTTTACTTTTGAACATTTTAATACTTTTTTGCACCTGGGAAATACTTGTATTGAAGCCTGTCGAAATAAAAACATGTTTATTTCTTTTCCTCAAACATTCTATTAAAGGATAATTATTGACACTGATACTTAATAATTTATAAAAATCGAAATTTAAATCTTTTAGTTCATCAAAAGTTTTTAAGTCACAAACAGATAAACCGATTTTTTTTCCTTTTTCATGAGATATATTTATTGCTTTTTTGTAAAACTCTCGAGATAATTTAAAATTAATTTTTTTTTTTAAGTATTTCTTATAAAATTTTTCTGTATGGAGCATGAAAGTAAGGTTTTTGAATGTTGATTTTACAAAAAAGTCTAAGGTTTTTTTTGCTAACTTTGTTTCCCCAAAGTGATTTATACCGGCCTCAATAACAAACATTTTATGATTTTTTGTTCGTCAGACTTAGCAAATGCTTATTCATGCATTGCAGTATTGCTATCCATAGCTGCAGACATTGGAGATTGATATTCTCCATCTCTCTCTTGCTCCCAAGCATGCTTATAAATTCCGAATTCCTCATTATATATTTTAATATATTCTTTTAATTCTTGTTTTGGCATCCAGTTAACGTCTGTTCTTTCCTCAAACCTCGAGGATATATTTCTTTTTGACCAGCCTAAAAGTGTTGTTGGAGGTTTATATCCCATCCCAACCGCATCTTTAAACATCTTCGTTGCGGGCAAAGGAATAAAAATACAATTTTGTAAGAAAATATTAGGGTTCACTTTTTTCAATTCGTGCATCAATTTTATTGTTTCTCTTAAATCAGCCACAGTTTCTCCAGGCATCGCAAACATAAACGAAGCATACATTTCTATACCTAATCCTCCTAGAACCTCTGCACTTTTGACATAGTCCTCTCGTTTTACTTTTTTAACCATAAAATCTAGCATTCTTTGAGATCCGCTCTCTACTCCAAACATAACTGAAGTTAATCCTGATTTTTTCATATATTTAAATTGCTCTGGGGAATATTGTCTATGAAAAGTTCCTCTTGCTTGACCTTTCCATTTTTTCTCCTGACCTAAGTTATTTATTAACTCCGCACAGTCCATTACAACGCTGGCCTTTAGGAAAAAAGTTGGATCCCTAAAACATAAATTATCGAATTTTAGATCGTCTAAGAGATACTTAATTTCTCTGTGGTATTGAGAAGGTAATTTATGTGATGTATTGAAATTACCTGTCGCACAAAAAGTACACTTAAAAGGACATCCTCTTGTTTTGAAGTACGCAACAACATTGTTCTTTGACCGATACTTTTCTACATCTATTAAATGATATGCTGGAGCTTCCTCGTAATCAAACTTTGCAAAATTTGGTATTCTTTGTCCAGCTATTTCACCTTTTTTGTCTCTCCACAAAACTCCTTTTAACTCTGGAGGAAATTCTTTTTTTTCAAATAGACAGTCTAAAACTTTTGGAAAAGTATATTCCGCGGGACCTAAAAAAACATAATCAGCCATATTCTCATTAAAAATTTCATCTGGTAAAGCCGATGAATGATGACCACCCCACATAACATGAACTTTATTTTTCATTGATTGAGCTATCTGACTTGCTCTCATTGCAGGTATTAAGTCTGGTCCAGACATACTTGTGATACCAATAGCAAAAGCGTCTTCAAGCTCTTTTTGTAAAATTTGCTCCCAGTTCTCCATGTTGACCCTAGAGTCTAATATGACAACTTCATAGCCGTGGTTTTCTAAGAATGGAGCCATGTACAAATATGGGAATGGCATCCAAACATCATTTTCGTATCCAACGTGAGGGAAAAACAAAACGATTTTTGCCTTTCTATTTTTTGGCTTTTCTGGAATTTTATTATGTTTATCGCAAATCATTAATTTTTAAGAATGTTTAAATTAAACCTTTTTATACACAATTGGCAAGATGCTTCAATTAAAAAAGCAAAAACCAAAGTAGAAATGAGGCTATAACCGAAAAAAGGAATTGCCATAAAGTAACTAGTAAAAAGACCATTTATTGAGTAACCATAAGAACCTAATGTCCATACACCAAAGTTTGTTACAATAAAAAACAAACATGCACCCAATAAGCAACCACTAATTCTCTTTATTAAAGAATTACTGAAATTGTTCGCGAGCAATCCAATGATCAAAACACTTCCCCAAGTAAACAGAACCGTTCCATGGAAACCAATTATCAAATCCGTAATAACAAAACTTACAAGAAGAGCTGGCAAATATCTTTTACCCAAAATTGCAGGAACATAAAAAGATAAAGCTATAAGACTGGTAAAGTTTGGCGGATGAGGAATAAATCTACTTGCCGCGAGTGCAAGGAAAATTCCGAAAAATATTTTTAAATCTTTTTTCATTAATTCATTAGTATAGTTTTTTAAAACCAATATTTAAAGCTCTTTCTGGAGCAGCAAATTGTAGAGCCTGACTATATTTTTCATCAAAAACATTAGAAAGTGAAACATAGCCTCTATAATTTTGATACAAAAAGTCGAGTCCGAAGTCATTTACTAAATATGAATCTAATCTAACATCTGTATAATTCGACTCATTTCCGTTTCCATAGTCTCTTGCTGTATCTGACCATTTAGTTTTCCAATTAACGCTCATATTATTTAAAATGTTATAATTTATTCCAAAATTTAATAAATGTCTTGGTACCCTTACCATCTGAGAGCTGTGAAAATCACCGGCACTTCCAGGACCCATATCAGGATCATCAAAATCTGCACCATCATAAGTATTATTGTAAGTGTATTGTAAATTAAAATTTAAATCTTTTTTAGGTTTAAAATTTGAAATTAAATCAATACCTTTAGTTGTAACTGTTCCGGCGACATTTTTTGGTGTCCATCCAGCTGCCTTCCATCCCTCAATGGTATCTTCGTACCTATGCTGAAAAAAAGTTAAGTCTACGTCAAATCCTATGTTCGAAAAACTTTTTTCAATACCAAAATCAAAACTTTCTCCATGTTCAGCCACTAAAGAGTCAGGGTTTCCACTTTTGTAATATTCATACAAAGATGGAAATTTTATACCAGTCCCATAAGAAGATTTTATTTTTGCTCCTAAAGCATCAGATAGATAAGCAACAGATATTCTTTCGCTATCCTCATTTAGATTCTGGCTATGTTTATCAAACCTAGCTCCAAAAGTCGCGAATAATTTTTCGTTTAATTTTGATTGAACATCTATGTATTGTGAAGTTATCTCTTCACCCTTTTTAAAATCTGTTGGAGATCCCCACGCTCCCTTATAGTCATAAGGATTATATCTCATTTCTTCAAATTCTTTTTCAATTCCAAAAACAACATTATAATTATCATTTACTTTATAATTATTTTCTAAACTTATAGTGTCACGATATGACCAATAATCTTGTTCTAAAACTACATTATAAAATTGATTAACAACATTATCCGATGTTCTACTCATATAGGCATTACTGAAAATTATGTTACTTTTTAATTTATCAATTGGTTTATAAGTAAAATTTAGAGTAGCTGAAGAGTCTTTTTCATGTGAGCTATTATCAATTTGATTAAAAGTTGATCGAACAGCGTCATAATGAAGTTTTGAATCTGTAAATTTGTAGATACCTCGAAATTCCAAATTCTCAGAAATTTTGTAACCATAATTTGTTAAAAATGTATGGTTTTTATATGCATCCTTTTCATCATTATGTGTCATCGCTGAGATACCATCGGTTTGATATCTTTCAACACCAATATAAAAGTCCTTAGTTTCATCAGATCCGCCATATGAAAATCCTAAGTTATGTGTGTTATTTGTGCCCGCCGAATAAGAATAATTATTTTTAAAATCACCAGAGCCTTTTTTTGAGAATATATTTATTGTTCCTCCCATAGCTCCACTTCCATATATAGAACTTTGGTTTCCTTTTAAAATTTCAACTCTTGATATTGGCCCTGTAAGTATATCGTCAAAGTAAAAATCATTCTTTGGAGTTGATGCATCTGATTTTTTAACCCCATCAATGTAAACAGTTGAATATGCCTTAGGCAAACCTCTGAGTTGTAGACCCATTTGTGTACCAGCACCGCCTGTTTGAAAAAAATTCATTCCTGGAACAGAATTATTCAACAAATCACCTAAAAAAAAATCTTTAGACCCAATCAAGTCTTGTTCATCTAATACTTTTACAGACGTTCCTACCGTAGAAATAGATTGAGGTGTTTTACTTGGTGCAATTACAATAACAGGGATTTCTTTTGCATTAACACTCACAAAAGAAAAAGCTGTTAATATTATTAATAAAAATGTTATTTTTTTAAAATTTTTTAGCATGTAGCTATCTCCTTTTTTTTAGCCACTGCTAATTTTTCATTGTAGAACTAGACTTTTCCTGGCCCTCATTCACAGCGGTCTCTGTTGGGCGGCACTCCGACTTTACGGTTGCAGGTACAGCCAATGAATTTCACACTGATTCCCCACCAATTCAACAGAATTTGTTCTTATACGCTTTCTTTAAAGAAAACAATCATTTTTTTAAATAAAATTTTTCCAAAATGGGTCATTATTAATTAATTATGTAATTTAAAGGTTTTTGATAGATTGACTGTTCAAAAATTGAACAATATAATGTTCAAATAATGAACAAAAATAATGAAGACCATTTTCAAGTTCTGAGAAAAATACATAAAAAACCGGATACCTCTCAAAGAGAATTGGCAGAGGAGCTTGGATTTAGCTTAGGTAAATTGAATTATTGTATTAATGCATTAATTTCGAAAGGTCTTTTAAAAATAAATAATTTTAAAAAGCAAAAAAATAAAGCTCAATATTTTAAGTATGTAATTACATCAAGGGGTATATCTGAGAGGACAAAACTTACAGTGAATTTTATGAAAAAAAAAATGAAAGAATATGATGAGCTTAAAAAAGAGCTTAAAAAATAATGTGGTTAGTATTTAAAATTAAAAAAAAAAAATTAAATCAATTTCGAGAGGACCTTGAAAAAAAAATTGACAAAAATTTTTTAATTTATTCCCCAAAAATCCTAATAAAGAAAAAATTAAAAAAACAAGAGAAAAATCATGAATTGCAACTTCTAGACGATTATATTTTTTGTTATCATTCTAATTTTTCTGATCAAAAGTTTTTAACTAAAATAAAATATTGTAGAGGTTTAAAATATTTCTTAACAGGTTATAAATTAGGACAATCTGAAATTAAGAAATTTATAGACTTATGTAAAAGTTTTGAAAACAAAGAAGGTTTTTTAAATTACGATTTTTTCAAAATAGATTTAAATAGAAATTATAAAATTTTATCTGGACCTTTTATTGGTCAGATAGTGAAAATATTAAATTACCAAAAGAATAAAATAGATTTAGTATTAGGAAATATAAAAGCTTCAACTAATAGAGAAAATCTTTTATTTAAGCCTGTCTAAAAAATGATGACCAATTCAATTGTAAAACTGCTCTTTTACAAAGTGCGGAGCTATGCAAAAAATTAATAATCGTGTTTGATCTAAATAAATTTTTTACATTTTTTTCAAATTCAGAAAAAACAAAACTTTTTTTATTGTTTTTAATGATGTTTATAAGCACAATATTTGAATTAATTGGCTTAAGCTTAATAATACCAATAATCAATATTGGACTAGATAACAGTATTTCAAATATTAATTTTTTTAACAATATTTCAATTTTTTTTAATATTAATCCAGATTCGCAACTTCTTTTTTATATTCTATTATTTGTTTCAACTCAAATTATTAAAGTAACATTTTTAATTTGGTATTTATGGTATGAAAATAATTACATTTATTCTTTCAAAGAAAGTTTATCCTCAAAATTATTTAAAAAATATTTATTTGGAAAGTATAATTTAATTTTGAGAGAAAGCTCCTCAAAAGTCATTAGAAATATTACGTATTCTGTCGACCTAGTATCAGTTTTCTTATTCAATTTTTTGAAAATTTCACTCGATACAATATTACTCATTTCAATAGGAATTTTTTTATTATTTTATAATTTCCAACTCACAGCTTACATATTTTTATTAATCTTCATATTCGTGTTTCTTTATAATTTTAGTTTACGGAACAAATTGACTGACTATGGAAAACTGAGGCAGATTTTTTTTCAAAAAAGATTACAATTTGTTCAAGAGAGCTTTGAAAACCTAAAGTATTTAAAAGTATCGAAAAAAGAAGATTTTTTTTATGAAAAGTTTAAAGAAAAAAATAAAGGCATTTCTAGATTAAGCATTATATCTGAATTTTTAAAAAACATACCTAAACCATTATTGGAATTATTCGCCATAACGCTTTTATTATTTTTTTTATATTTTTCAATTGAAGTAAAAAATACTTCTACTGTTGGAGTTTTTCAAAATATCGCAATTTTTTTAGCTGCTTTCCTAAAATTAATGCCTTCTTTAAATAGAATTTTATCAGGTTTTCAATCTTTAAAAAATACATACCCGGAAGTAGAAAATTTATCTAATGAGATAAAAAATTTAGAGGTAAATAAAAAAAAATCAAAAGACAGTAACTTTACTTTTGACAAGAAAATTGAAATTATAATTGAAAACTTTAAACATGAAAAGAAAAGAAGTTTTGAATTCAAGAATTTAAATATAAGTATAAACCAAGGGGATAAAATTGGAATTGTTGGAGAAAGTGGGTCAGGAAAAAGCACTTTATTAGATATCATTTTAGGTCTACAAAAACCTAACGATGGAAGCGTAAAAGTCGACGGTAAATCGATATTTTTAAATTTAAATGGCTGGCAAAATTTAATCGGATACGTTCCTCAGAGGGTTGGATTATTGGAAGATAATCTAAGAAATAATATTCTTTTTGGCAATCCAAGAACTAATTCCTCAGATGAGAAAATTATTGAATTAATAAAAAAAACAAATCTTAACAAGTTTTTTAATAACCTAGACAAGGGATTAGACTCCATAATTTTGGAAAAAGGTCAAAATATTTCAGGAGGAGAAATTCAAAGAATAGGAATTTGTAGAGCCATATACAATAATCCACAACTCCTAGTATTTGATGAGTTCACTAGCTCGCTTGATGAACATACAGAGCAACAGCTACTGGATGAAATTGAGCTATTTTATAATAAAACAATGATTTTTGTTACACACAAAAAAAGAACCTTAAGAAATTGTGATAAAATATTTGAATTAAAAGATGGAAAAATAAAACAAATCTAATAAGTATTTAGAAATGAACGTATTTAAAAATAAAACAGTAATGATTACCGGAGGGACTGGGTCTTTCGGTCAAAAATGTGCAGTCGAACTTTTAAAAAGAGATGTAAAAAAAATAATTATTTTTTCCAGAGACGAGCTTAAACAATTTGAAATGTCTAACAAATTTAATAATAAAAAAATTAGATATTTTTTAGGTGATGTGAGAGATCAAGGTAGATTGGAACTTGCTTTACAAAAAGTAAATTATGTTATTCATGCTGCAGCTTTAAAACAAGTTCCTGCTGCTGAGTATAATCCTATTGAATGTATCAAGACAAACATTATGGGCGCAGAAAATGTCATAAGAGCGAGTCTTAAAAATAATGTAGAAAAAGTTTTAGCATTGTCTACAGATAAAGCAGCTAATCCTATTAATTTATATGGAGCAACAAAATTATGTTCAGATAAACTTATGATCAGTGCAAACTTTTATGCAAACGAAACCTCTTTTACAAAATTTTCTGTTGTCAGGTATGGAAATGTAATTGGGTCTAGGGGTTCAGTTTTACCTTTCTTTAAATCACTTATTGATAAAAATTCTAAATTTTTACCTATCACAGATGAAAAAATGACTAGATTTTGGATTAGTTTAGATGAAGGGGTAAAATTTGTTCTTAACTCTCTTAATGAAATGATTGGAGGAGAACTATTTATCCCGAAGTGTCCTTCGATCAAAATAATTGATTTAGCAAAGGCATTAAATCCTAATATCAAATTTAAGATCACCGGAATTAGACCAGGTGAAAAATTACATGAAGTATTATGCCCTTCAGAAACTTTTAGAGACACAATTGAATTTAAAAAATATTTTTTAATAAAACCTTTAATTGAATTTAAGAAAAACCATACAGAAAAATATTATAAAAATAAAAATGGCGAAAAAGGTAAAAAAGTAAAAAGTGGCTTTATATATAGTTCGGATCGAAATAGCTCTTTCTTATCAATTAATGAAATTAAGAATATAGTTAAATCTACTAAAAATTTCTAAAATTTAGAAACATGAATTTAGCACTTATAATTGCTAGAGCAGGTAGCGTCCGTATTAAAAATAAGAATATAAAAAATTTTTATGGAAAACCAATTATTGCGTATCCAATACAAACTTTACAAAAAAGTAAAATATTTAGTAAAATTTATGTATCTACAGATAGCAAAAAAATAGCAAAAATTTCAAAGAGATATAAAGCAACTGTACCATTTCTAAGACCAAAAAATTTAGCAAATAACAAAACATCAACATTGAAAGTGATTAAGCACTTTATTAAAACTTTAAAAATTTCACCAAATATCAATATTTGTTGTGTTTACCCTGTTTCACCTTTGCTTACAGTATCAACTTTGATGAAAGCATACAAAAAATTCAGACTTAGAAAAGGAAACTTTTTAGTTCCAATTCAAAAAGCAACCGTAGGAGAAAATAAAGTATTTAAGATTGATAAGAGAAAACAAATAATTAAATATAATAAATCGAAATCTTTATTTAAGGATACCGGACAATTTTATTTTGGAACGGCAAAATCTTTTATTAAGAAAAACTCAATATTATTCTCTGGTTCAACAAGAACAATGTTAATTTCAAAAAAATCCGGAATTGATGTAAACACAATTGATGATTGGAATTTATTAAAAAAATTGTTTAAAAATAAAAGAAATGATTAATTATAGCAAACAAACAATTGACAGTTCTGATTTAAGAGCAGTTAGCAAAACTTTAAAATCAAATTATTTAACTCAAGGACCAAAATCTGAACAGTTTGAGAGTAAAATAAGAAAATATACTGGAGCAAAATATTCTGTTGTAGTTAATAGTGCATCTTCGGCACTCCTAATGTCTTGTTTGTCTTTAGGTCTGAAAAAAAATGATTTAATTTGGACCGTTCCAAACACTTTTGTAGCATCAGCAAATTGTGCAATTTTAAGCGGTCACAAAGTTGATTTTGTAGATATTGATGATGAAACTTGGAATATTTCTTTAGAGAAATTAAAAATAAAATTACAAAAAGCAAAAATAAAAAAGAAACTTCCAAAAGCATTAATAGTAGTTCACTTAGCTGGTTTACCCGTTGATCCTTTAGAACTTAAAAAGTTATCAATAAAATATAAATTTTTTATTATTGAAGACGCATCGCATTCTATTGGCTCAAAGTACTACGGTAAAAAAGTCGGCTGTTGTAAATGGTCAGATCTTTGTGTTTTTAGTTTTCATCCAGTAAAAATAATAACAACCGGAGAAGGAGGAGCGATTACTACTAATTCTCAAAAATTTTACAAAAAAATGTTGATGATTAGAAATAATGGAATAACAAAAAATCCAAAAGATTTTTTAAAAAAAAGTATCGGACCCTGGTATTATGAACAACAAACTTTAGGATTTAATTTTAGGATGAATGATATCCAGGCTTCTCTAGGCATAAGTCAATTAAGTAGAATAAATAAAATGTTAAAATTAAGAAACAAAATTGCAAAAATTTACAAAAAAGAACTTAAAAATTTGCCCTTAATTTTTCAAAAGGTAAGTAAAAATTTTTTTAGTTCTTATCATTTGTTTATTATAAGATTGAAAAAAGAAAATCGTTTTTTTCACAAAAAGCTTTTTATATATTTAAGAAAGCATGGATTATTTGTAAATTTACATTATTTGCCAGTCCATTTACATCCTTATTATAGAAAATTAAATTTCAAAAAAGGTGATTTTCCAAGTTCTGAGAAATACTCTCTAAGTTCAATTTCTATACCAATTTATCCAAATTTAACTTTCAAAGAACAAAAAAAAGTAATTAATTTATTAAAAAATTTTTTTAATTAAGATGAAAAATGAAAACAAAATAATGGTCGTAGCTGCTCATCCAGACGATGAAATTTTGGGATGCGGAGGAACATTGATCAAATTAAGAAAACAGGGTTATAATGTTCAATGTATATTTCTAGCTGATGGTGAAAGTTCAAGAAATATTAAAGACAAAAATAAACTTCTGAAATATATCAAAAATCGAGAATATCAAGCTTCGAAAGTGTCAAAACTCCTTAAATTTAAACGACCAAAATTTTTTAGATTACCTGACAATAAAATAGACTCTATACCTTTGATTAAAATTATTAAGATTATTGAAAAAGAAATTAAAATTTTCAAGCCATCCATAATTTTCACGCATTCGCAAGCAGACTTAAATGTTGATCATAGTCTCTTGTGTAAAGCTGTACTTACTGCAACTCGACCTTTTTCTAAAACATTTGTAAAAAGAATAGCAAGTTTTGAAGTCGCATCAAATTCAGAGTTATATTTTTCAAATAATAAGAAATTTTTTAGACCAAACCTATTTTGTGATATTACCAAAGAAATAAAATTAAAACTTAGAGCATTAAAGATTTACAAAAATGAAATTCGTAAAGCTCCACACGCAAGGTCAATTAAAGGTTTAGAAAATTTAGCTAAGTATAGGGGCAGTCAGTCTGGTACGAAGTTTTCAGAAGCTTTCGAATTTTTAAGAGATATAATCTAATGAAAATTGGTTTTAGAGTTGATAGCTCACCTGAGATTGGAATTGGACATTTACATAGATCTATAGAATTCGCTAAAGAATTTAAAAATGCAGGTATAAAAGTTTTTTTTTACACAGCAAACCTAAACGGGAATATAGACTATATCATTAAAGAAAAAGGATTTAGTTTAGTACAATTAAATAAAAATAAAGTAAAACTTAAAAAACTTAGGAATAATTTTTTAAAAGCAGATGCTATAAAAACATCAAAGTTTTTAAAAAAGGATAAAATATCATTAATTATTGTTGATAATTATCTTATTAATGAAAAATGGGAGAGACATGTTTCTAAATATTGCAAATTAGCTCTTATAGACGACTTTGTTAATAGAAAAACT
This sequence comes from Pelagibacteraceae bacterium AG-426-I15, assembly GCA_003213135.1. Taxonomy (GTDB): domain Bacteria; phylum Pseudomonadota; class Alphaproteobacteria; order Pelagibacterales; family Pelagibacteraceae; genus Anoxypelagibacter. The sequence continues at coordinate 259,281 of QCNT01000001.1, forward strand.
TTTTGCGACTATATAATTTCATATCATTTAAGTAAAAGAAGCACAGAAAAATTTTTGGTAAAAAAAAATTGCTTAAGATTAGAAGACTCTCAATATACAATTATAAAAAAATATAATAAAAAAAAAGAATACGAAAAAAAATTGAAAAATGTACTAGTTTATTTTGGGGGTGCAGATAATCGAAACTTCACAAAGATTTTGTTTAACAAGTTTAACAGTAAATTATATAAAAAATTTCAATTCTCCTTCATATTATCATCAAAAAAATTCGCTGAAATTAAAAAAAAAAATCTATTGAATAAAAATATAAAATTTAAAACCAAGGTTTCGAAAGATTTATATTCTGAGGCCAAAAAGAACTCGCTTGTTTTATCAAACATGGGTTTAAGTATGTATGAATTTGCACACGCAGGGAAAAAATTAATTTTATTTCCCCAAAGCAATACACATAGAAAGATTGCTCAAAACTTAAGAGAATTTCAAATTTTTAAAATAATTTCTCATCCAAATGAATTAAATAAAAAGACCCTAATTAATGGTTTTTTAGAAAGTAAAGACGTAATTAAAAAACGCATGTCAATTTTTAATAGCCTTGGCTCAAAAGCACTTGTCAATTTCTTTTTGAAAAAATTTCAAAAATTAAGATTAGAAAAATTTAAAGAGAACGACAAATATTTTCTTCACAAACTCGTAAATGACCCAGCAGTAAGAGCCTCATCTATAAAAAGTAAAAAAAATATAAATTTTGACGATCATTCCAAATGGCTTGAAAAGTTTAAGAAGAAAAAGAAAAATTTGTTGTTAATTTTTAAAACAGATCATTTTAAACTAGGCCAAATTCGATTGGAGAAAAGCAAAAATTATTATAACTTAGATTATTCAATATCTAATGAATTTAGAAACAATGGTTTTGGCGCAAAAATGATTAGATTAGCAATCAAGGAGTATAAACTATCTAAAATTAGAGCTGTTGCAAAAAAAAAAAATATTTCATCAAATAAAACGTTGCAAAAGGTAGGTTTTAAAAAAATATCAAATACTAAGACTTTAAACAACTATTTATTTTCTTTATAAATTTAATATTACAGCTAATAGTTCAATCAAAAAAATGTGTGGAATATCTGGTATAATAAGTCTTAACGGAAAACCGATCAATAATTTAGAAGAAAAAATTAAATTAATGACAAATTTGTTGCATCACCGTGGACCTGATCAACAAGGCTTTTTTATCAATGACAATAAAAACTTTGCATTAAGCAACAATAGGTTATCAATAGTTGCTCCTGAAGAAAAAATAGAATTACCTTACTCAAAAAATAAAAAAAATTATCTAAGCTTTAATGGCGAGATATATAATTTTTTATCCATAAAAAGTTCATTAGTTGAAAAAGGTTGTAAGTTTAACTCATCAACAGATACAGAGGTACTTTATGAGTTTCTTAAATATTACGATAATAAAAAATTTAACGAGTTAAATGGAATGTGGTCTTTTGCTTTTTATGATAACGAAAAAAATAATCTTATTTTGAGTAGAGATCTATTAGGTGAAAGGCAGCTTTATTATTATACAGACGAAAAGCAGCTAATATTTTCCTCAGAGGTTGAACCTATTCTCCACGTTAATGAAAAAATAAATGAAATCGAACCCTCATCAGTAATATCCTCTTGGAAGTATAATTCAAGCGGCACAAGAAAAACACTTATTAAAAATATATTCAGAATGAGGCCTGGAACGAACCTAATTTGTTCTAATGGAAAAATAAAATTTGAGCGGTTTCAAAAAATAAATTTAGAAAAATGGTTAAACTATTTTGAAAATTCTCCACCTTTACCACAAGTTCAGAAAAAATTTGAGGAACTTTTCTCAGATGAATTAAGAATACGTATTCCAAAAGATGTAAAATTTATGACAACTATTTCAGGTGGTATAGACAGTACAATTATAGGGATTTATTTAAATAAATTAAAAATATTTTCAAAAACTTTTTTTGCAATTAGTGGAGATAAAGAGGAAAAAAAAATTGATGGCCCCTCAGAATTAGAGAATAGCTACCATGTGGCTAAAAAACTAAATTTGAATCACAGTCACATATCTTTAAAAGATAGCGAGTCTTTTAAAGATATTGAAACTACGGCAGCTACAGCTTTTGATGGCTGTATCTGCAGTGGAACAGACAATTTTGCTGGGTTGGCTAGACATCTTAAAAAGAATAAAAATAAAGTCATGATTATTTCTGACGGAGCCGATGAGTTCCTAGGAGGTTATAAAGTAGATATCGAAGCGCACAAATTAGACAAATTCTTAGCACCGGGTAAACCTTTTTATTTCTTAAAATTTTTTACTAAATTTAAAATTGTAAAAAAAATAATATCTTTCCTTCTAAATTTAAAAAAAAATAGGGAATTCGAATTTTCGTATGACCCATTTTATACATCAGTTAATCATTCTGTTTGCTCTGATGCATTTATGAAAAAAATATTTAAAAACTATTCCACACTCAAATATAAAGATTATGGTATTTTGGGAGATGAATATAATGATCTATCTAAAAAACTAGATTATTCTCAAAAGAGAGCTTTAAGTTATGCAACTAAAACTTTACCAGACATGTTTAACATGAGGCTAGATAAAGCAAGTATGAGACACTCTGTTGAGGTAAGGCTACCTTTTCAATCTATTAAAATCACTGAAATGCTCATAGCGATGCCTAGTAAATATAGGTTTAAAGATCAAAGAGGCAAATCTTTTCTTAGAATTTTAATAGAAAAATATCTTGGCAGAACAATTTCAAACTTACCGAAAAAAGGCATGGGTAATTACTTGTGGCTTAATGAAGATATAGGGAAAGACTTAGATTTTAAAAACGAAATTAGAAATTCTAAATTTCTTGAAGGAGAGATATTTAATAAAAACGTTAAAAAGATTTTACTTCAAAAAGAAGTACATCCCTGTAATCTTTGGAATGCATTCTGTTTAACTAAAACATTCAAACGACTTGAAGAAATAAACAAACTGAAAAAAATTGTTAAATAATTTATAATTTAAATATTTTATATGTCTCGAATCAATAAATTAAACTTTAAAATAGGTAACAAAACTATAAACAAGTCGAGCAAAACTTTTTTAATAAGTGAAATTGGAATTAATCACGAAGGAAGCTTTCTTAAGTGTATTAAAATGATAGAAGAGTCCAAGAAAGCCGGTGCTGACGCTGTGAAACTTCAAACAGTAAAAGCTGAAAATAACTATTTACGAAGCACAAAATCTTTTAAAGAATTTAAAAAAACAGATTTTTCAGATGAAGAACTTTTTAAAATAGTAAACTTTTCGAAAAAGAATAAATTGATTTTCTTATCTACCCCTGGGACTTTTAATGAAGTTGACCAATTAATAAATTTAAAAGTTGATGGAATTAAAATATCCTCTGGATCAATGACAAATTACCCACTTATTTCTTACGCAGCCAAAAAAACTAAATCGATTATCATATCTACCGGTATGGGCTATAATGACGAAATTAGGCAGGCAATTCTGGCTTGTAAATCAAATCAAAATATTGCAATTTTGAAGTGCACTTCTTTATATCCTCCCCGTGATAAAGAATTGAATCTTAGATCGATCCAAGAATTTCAAAAAAAATTTAAGTATATAATAGGATACTCTGATCATAAAAAAGATTACCTATCCTGCCTTCTTGCAGTTTCTAATGGTGCAAAAATTATAGAAAAACATTTTACTTTAGATCCAAAAAAAAAAGGTAAAGATCACCATATTTCGCTCAATCCAAAAGAATTTAAAAAAATGGCAGAGGATATTAAAAGAACAGAAAATATGCTTGGTGATTTTGAAATTCGACCAACTAAAAGAGAGATTAAAAACAGAAATTTATTTCATAGGTGTTTAGTCACAACAAAAAATATTCTTAAGGGAGAGAAATTTACATTGGATAATATCAGTTTGAAAAGAGTAAATAATAAATCAAATTCTAAAATTGAACCAAAAAATCTTTCAAAAATACTAGCTAAAAAATCTAATAGAAATATTTCGAAAGATACTCAATTATTAAAACAATTCATTAATTGGAAAAATTAATACATTAAAAAAAAGTGAGAATATTATTAACTTCAGCGGGAGGAGAATTAATGCCTGTCTTAGCTAAATATCTTAAGAATGATATTTATTTAAAAAAACCTTTATTATATGGAGTTGATCAAAGAAAAATAAAAAAATCAAAATATTTTGAAAAAATTTATTTATTAAGTTCGAAAAATAGATCATCCTTTAAAAAAAAAATTCTCAAAATTTGCCAAAATAATAAAATAAATTTAATTATTCCATTTTCTGATGAAGAAGCAAGAATTTTCTCGCATCAAAAAAATTTTTTTCTAAAAAAAAAAATTAAAATCATGGTTAATGACTCGAAGGAAGTTGAATTAATTTCCAATAAATTCAAAACCTACGAATTACTTAGAAAAAATAAAATTAGAATACCAGAATACTATTTATCTAAGAATATGAAATCGCTAGAAAAAAATATACAAAAATTCAAAGATAAAAAAAATAATTTTGTAATTAAACCATTAAACTCTAGAGGAGGCAGGGGAATTATAATCTGTTCATACAACGCAATGAATAATAATAAGTATAAACCTAAAAGGATAAAATTAGTCAATTATAATACTTTAAAATTAAAAAAATCAATCTTTAAATTTGGTGATGTTTTAGTAATGGAACAACTTATGCCTCCAGGTTATGATATTGATTGTTATGTGCAAAATAAAAAAATTTTTAACATTTTTAGGAAAAGAGTTAATCCATACGGTATTCCTTATAAGGGAAATATTTTCGTTAAACCCAAGAAAAATTTCAATTTAAAAAAGATAATAAAAGTTTTAAAACTCAAGAGTCTTTTTGATTTAGATTTTTTTACTAATCAAAGAGGATATCCTGTACTGCTTGAAGCAAACCCCAGACCTAGCGGAAGTATTACGTTATGTAATAAGATTAAAATTCCATTTTTATCTTTTGCAATATCAAAATTCATGAATATTTATTACCCTAGCTTAAAACTCTCTATAAATTCAAAAAAAATAATTAAATAAATTAAATATATAATGATTGATATAAGGAAAATGGACATTTGGTATAGCGAGAATATCGATAATTTTGATCGATATAACCAAAAAAAAGTAGAAAATATTTTTACAAAAAATCAAGAAAAAATTAATAGAATAAAAATTTTAAATTTTACTAAAAAAGAAATAAGAAAAATATTTCCTAAATTAAATAAAATTCATAAAACTAATTTCAGCGAAGCTTTTTGGCAAAAAGTTCTTTTTCCCTGGTTCTTTTATGTGGCTGATAGTATTTTTATAAATTATCAAATTTTTGAAAAAATTTTTAAAAAAGATAAAAAGTTCATAACATATCAGATAAATACTAAAGATATGATAAGCCGACAGGCGATAAAAATCGATCTTGAGGCTTATCATATTATGTTAGCTAGTGAGTATATCAAATTTAAAAAATATGATTTTACCTCAAAAAAATTTAAAATAAATCCTCTAGTAAAAAATAGAAAAAATTTTATGAAAAATAAACATAAGTCAACTTTTTTAAAGTCTTTTCTTTCATTTATTTCGAAAAAAATTTATAATTTATTTCCTCCAAAATTTTTTATTATAGATTTGGGTTTACCATTTAAAGATGTTATTTTTTTAAATTTAAAATTAAAACAATTCCCTTTTTATTGGATTTTTAGCAAATATAAAAAAAATGAGTTTAACAATAATTTAAGGAGAGAAATATTTAAAAATAATGAAAAAAATCAGTTTAACAAATATTTTAATCATATTGTTGCAAAAATTTTTCCAAAAATTTTCTTAGAAGATTTTAGTGAAGTTATGGCAATTTATAAAAAAGAATTTAAATTAAAACCAAAATATTTACTTACTCAAAATCTTTACGAGCCAGAAGAAAAAATAATTTATCTAGCATTGATGCAAATGAAAAAAACAAAATTGTTTCTTTTTCAACACGGAGGTCTGTATGGAACTCACCTTTTTGCCATTGGAGAATTAAATGAAATGAGAATTGCTGACAAATTTTTTTCCTGGGGTTGGAAAAAAAATAAGAAAACCCATCCGTTTTATTCTCTTCCATTTAGCTATACCTCTAAAAATTTAAAAACAGATAATCATAATAATAAAATATTATTATGTTTAATTTTGAACCCAAGATTTCTAAATGTTTCAGGCGATATTCAAAGAAATAATATTGAGAGGTTAAAACAAAATGAATCCATTAAAAAATTTACAGAAGCAGTTAAGTTTAAATATGCAAAAAACATGACTATTAGATATTTAGAAAGAGCAGAAAGTTCAGGCTCTCATTTAGATAAAAAAATTTTTCGTAAGGTAACAAAATTTGATGGAGCACAAGAAAGCTTATTTAAAGTTATTAATAATTATAGATTGACAATTCATTTTAGTATTAATACTTCTGGACTTGAGACCTTGAGTTTCGGAAAACCAACTTTATTTCTCATAGACAAAAAAAGTGAATTATTTCAAAAATCATTTTATCCAATTTTAGATAAAATGATTAAACATGAAATCGTACATTTAAATTATAGATCTTTAGCTAATTTTTTAAATAAAAATTTTGAAAATATTGAGGATTGGTGGAATTCCAAAAAAATTGAAAAAATAAGATCACAAGTTTTGAATAGGTATGCAAGAACCACTGATCAATACGACAAAAAAATTTTAAATAGCCTCTCAAAATTTAGTTGATATCTATGATAAGAATTAAAAAAATTAAATTTCTAGGAAAGAATTTTTCTGACGATCTCTCAAGATATTTTTTAAGATTCTTTTTTAAAAATAAAATAAATAAAATCATTTTAACGGGAGGTACTTCAGCCCCACCTATTTATGTAAAGTTAATGAAAAAAATTAAAAAATTGAGTTTTAAATCCCACATATATCTATCAGACGAAAGACTAGTTGGTTTGAAAAGTAAAAAACTGAATGCAAATTTATTTAAGAACTATGAAAATAATTACACTAAATTTTCACCGATCTTATTAAGAGGAAAAAGCTATAACTATTCTGTATCAAGATACAATGAAATTTTACCAAAATTTCCCTCTTTTATACTTTTATCAATGGGTAGTGACGGACACATTGCATCTATTTTTCCTCAATCTAAAGCACTAAAATCAAAAAAAAAAGTTGTTCTAGATAGAAAGGTTTATAATTCATTTAAAAGAGTAAGCATTACTATGAATTATTTAAAAAATAAAAGAAATATTTTCATACTTTGTAAGATTAAAAGGTTAAATATTTTTAATAATTTAATAAAAAAAAAAAATTCAGTTTTAAATTTCCTATTAAAAATAAATCCCAATTTTAAATTATTAATAATAAGGAATTAAAAATTATGAATTGTCTCGTTACAGGAGGAAGTGGTTTTTTAGGCTCACATGTTGCTGATGAACTATTAAAAAAAGGTCATCAAGTTTTAATATTTGATAAACAAAAGCCTAAATGGTTATCTAAAAAAAATAAAAAAATAATTATAGGAGATATTAAAAATATTAGATCAATTGAAAAAATTTTCAAAAAAAAAATTGATATAGTATTTCATTTTGCAGCTCTAGCTGACTTAAATCAAGCAATGTCAAAACCACATGATACAGTCAATTATAATATTCTTGGGACAGTAAACCTTTTAGAGCTGTGTAAAAAATATAAGGTAAAAAGATTCGTATTTGCAAGTTCTATTTATGTTAACAGTAAACAAGGAGGTTTCTACCGAAGTAGTAAAAGAGCGGCAGAAGACTATGTTGAAGAATATAATCAAAGATATAACCTTAATTTTACAATTTTGAGATTCGGATCACTTTATGGTGAAAGATCTGATAGAAATAATGGTGTTAGAAAAATCATTGAGTCTGGAATCGGTTCAAATTTTATTAAATACTATGGAAACCCCAGATCTGTTAGAAAATATATTTATGTTAAAGATGCAGCAAGAGCTTGTGTTGAAGTAATAAAACCAAAATATAAAAATAAACACTTAACTATTACAGGAAAAAAAACAATTTCTATTAAAAACCTTCTTAAAATGATAATTAATATTTATGGAGGTAAAAGAAAAATTAAGTTTTATCCCAAAAAGGCACTTGGGCATTATATTAAGAGCCCTTTTAGTTACAAATTTAAAAAAGGAATAAATTATATTACAAAAAATCAAATTAAATTTGAAACAGGGCTTAAGAAAGTTTTTTTAGATATAAATAAAAATTATTAAATGATTTACGCAATAATGATAGGAAGAAAAGGAAGCAGAGGGTTCCCAGGCAAAAATCTAAAAAAAATAAATGGAAAAAGATTGTGTGAGTATCCACTTATTGCAGCAAATAAATCGAGTTTAATTAAAGGTATTTTCGTTTCTACTGATTGTCCAAAAATAAAACAAATCTCAAAAAAATATAAGGCAACTGTTCTTGATAGACCAAAAAGATTGTCTTCATCTAAAGCATTGGGCGACCATGTTTTCGAAAATGCTTACTTTCAAGTTAAAAAAAAAGTTAAAAATATTAAATATCTAATTTTGTTATTTGCAAACGCACCTCTAGTAAATGAAAATATGATTAATGAGGGTATTAAAATTTTGAATAAAAATAAAAAATTTGACTCAGCTGTTTCTACGTCTATTTATAATATGTGGAGTCCCTTAAGAGCTAGAAAATTAGATAAGAACGGGTGTTTAAAACCTTTTGTAAAATTTAATTATTTTGGTGATCCTAAAAAATTAAATTGTGATAGAGATTCTCAAGGTGATGTTTATTTTGCTGATATGTCTCTTTCTGTTGTAAGACCAAAGTGCTTAGAAAATTTAAGTTCAGGGTTGTTACCCCAAAAATGGATGGGAAAAAACATTGCACCAATTAAAACTTGGGGTGGTTTTGACATAGATTATGAATGGCAAATGCCTTTATTAAAATATAGATTAAAATTTAAATAACTTATGATTGAAGAGAAAAAAGAATATAAAAAACATAATAGCTTTATTAAATTCTCATCTAGCTCCAAGAATGATTCAAATAATATTTTGATTAAAATAAAAAAAATCTTGAACAATCCAAATTATTTGAAACATTTAAATTCAGTTAATTTAAATCTTATAAAAGTAATTCAGAAAGATTTGTTCTCACCAAATATGAAAAAAGACAGCAATGATATTTTCAAATTATCACAACACGTGATAGATGACCTAAACATTTTAGAAGATAAAGAAATCCCTAAGTACCTGATACATAGATACAGGTATGAAATTTATCCAATAAAAAAAATCCTTGATGATTTTCCACCTTATCTTCAAATTGAACCAAGCTCTATATGTAATTATAGATGCGTGTTTTGTTTTGAAACTGATAAATCATTTACAAATAAAAAAAATGGTTTTATGGGTACGATGAAACTTGAATTATTTAAAGATATAATTGATCAAGCTCATAAAAATGTAGAATTTATATCTCTTGCATCAAGAGGAGAACCTTTAGTCTGTAAGGACATTGATAAAATGTTAGAGTACACTACAGGTAAATTTTTAAATCTTAAGATAAACACTAATGCTTCCTTATTAAATGAAAAATCAATACATGCGATTTTGAACGGAGGTGTAAAAACTGTTGTTTTTTCTGCTGATGCTGCAGACGAAGACCTTTATGCAAAATTAAGAGTAAATGGCAATTTAAAAAATGTATTAAAAAATATTGAAAAATTTAACAAAATTAAAACTACTAGATATCCAAATAAAAAAATTATTACTAGAGTTTCAGGAGTAAAAGTTAATGATAGCCAAGATATTAATGCAATGCAAAATTTATGGGGAGATTTAGTTAATCAAGTTGCATTCGTTGACTACAATCCATGGGAAAATGTTTATGATAGTAATGAAAGTCAAATTAGTAAACCATGTTCAGATTTATGGAGAAGGATGTTTGTTTGGTGGGATGGCAAAGCTAACCCGTGTGATACAGATTATAAATCAATACTATCACCAGGAAATTTTAAGGAAATGAATATTGAAAAATTGTGGAATTCCGAAGTATATAATAATTTGAGGCAAAAGCATGAAATGAAATCAAGGAAAAATATTTTCCCTTGCAAAAACTGTTGCGTGACTTAAATGAAAATTAAAAAAATATTAATACTTGGAGCAAGTTCAGATATAGGTATTGAGGCATCGAGTCTATTTCTAAAAAAAAATTGGCAAGTAATAGCTCATTTTAATAGTAATATAAAAAAATTACAACAACTTAAAAAAAATTATAAGAATTTAGAGTTTGTAAAATTTGATTTTAAAAATAAAAAAAATTTAAATATTAAATTAAAAAAAGTTTTTAATCATGGATATCACTCTATTATAAATTTAGTGGGATTTATCGATAATAAGAGTTATGAGAAATCAAATTTACAAGATACAATTAACTCGATTTCTATAAATGCCCTAATTCCAAATCTAATTATAAAAAACAATATTAGATATATGAAAAAAGAAAAATGGGGCCGGATAGTAAATGGTTCAAGTTTAGGTGTTCCTTATGGAGGTGGTGAATTTTCTTTCAATTATAATTTATCTAAACACTGCCTTGAATTTATACCTGGTAAATTTAAATCATGGGCAAAAAGCAATATTTTAATTAATAACCTTAGAATTGGTCATACAGATACAAAAATACATAAAAAAATGAAAAAAGCATTGTTTGGAAAAAAAAGAATAAAACTTATACCAGTAAATAGAATGGCGACACCAAAAGAAATGGCAGAATATTTATATTTTCTAGGAAGCGAAAAAAATTCATATATGACTAATGAGACTTTATCATCTACAGGAGGTGAATAGTAAATGAAATTGTCTGTATCTAATATAGTTTGGGGAAACGAAAAATTTGATGATTTTTTGAAATTACTCAAGCAAGAGGGATGTCATGGAATTGAATTAGCGCCAAGTTTAATTTGGAATGAGCCTATAAATTCCAGCAGAGAAGAAAGACAAAAACTAAAAAAACAAATTAATAATAGTGGTTTAGAATTTGTGGGATTTCATTCTTTATTATTTTCTAGACCTGACCTTCAACTTTTTAAAGACGATGATTCTAGAAAAAAAACAATTGAGTATATTCTTAATTTAATAAATTTATGTGCAGACTTAGGAGGGAAGCAATTGATATTTGGATCACCTAACAACCGCTCATTACACGGTAGAGACTACGAGCAGTGCCTGAAACAGTCGCATGATGATTTTTTTGAAATTGCGGAACAAGGAAAAAAAAAAAATGTTTTTTTTTGCATTGAGCCACTTGGAAAAAATTATACAGATTTTATAATTTCAATGGAGGAAGGTGGTCAAATGGTAAAAAAAATTAATCATGTCAATTTTAAATTACACCTAGATACAAAAACTATTTTTAGTAACAATGAGGATGTAAATAAAATCACAAGTGAATATGGAGATTTAATACAACATGTGCATGTAAGTGACGATGATTTGCGTGAACCCGGCACAGTCAATAAAAACCATAACTTTATAGGTAAATCTTTAAAAAAAAATTAAATATAATAAATTTTTATCCATAGAAATGAAAAAAAAACACTATAAATTCAATTATTAATGGTATAAAATTTGTAAAAAATAACTATATCTCTTAGAAATACATTGTTAAAATTTTTATAATGAAGATACTTTTTATATATCCAAACACCTATGGAATGAACATGATTCCTCCCGCTATAGCTATGTTTTCATCAATGTTAAAAAAAGATGGTCATGAAGTAGAAATTTTTGACACCACATACTACCAAACAGACCATGGGATTGACTCTGATGGTAGTAAAATGGAAAGATTAAACGTAGTTCCTTACAAAATGAACAAAGATGATTTGCTAAAGAAAACAGATTGGCGGAAAGATTTGAATAATCAAGTTACAAGATTTAAACCAGATTTATTTGCAATTTCTGCTACTGAGGATATGTGGGAACTTGGACTTAGAATTATAGAAGAAGTAAAGGAATATAAAATTAAAAATAATGTTCCTGTTATTGCAGGTGGAGTTTTTTCTACATTCGCGCCGGATTTATGTATTAAACATGAACTCATTGATTTAGTTTGTGTCGGAGAGGGTGAAAATGCTCTTAAAGATATTTGTAATAAAATAGAAAAAAAAGATTACGATTTTTTAAAAATAACTAATTGTTGGGTTAAAAAAGAGGGAAAAATAGTTGCGAAAAATTCAATAACAAAACCAGTTGATATCAATACTAATTCAGTAATTGATGTTTCATTGTTTGAAGAAAATAGACTTTATCGTCCGATGGCTGGGCAAGTTTATAAAATGCTACCAGTTGAAACAATAAGAGGATGTCCGTTTACTTGCAGATTCTGTAATTCACCTGATCAAATGAGACTATACAAGGGTGTGGGAGCAAATTTCTACAGAAAAAAAAAGATGGACTTAGTTTACAAGGAATTAAAATATTTTAAAGATGTTGAAAAAGTTCAATATAATTATTTTTGGGCTGATACATTTTTAGGAATGAGCAATAAAGAATTTGATGAGTTTTGTGAAATGTATTCTGATATCAAATTACCTTTTTGGATACAAACTAGACCAGAGACAGTAACAGATTATAACATGAAGAAACTTAAATCAGTTGGTCTCCATAGAATTTCTTTTGGTATAGAACATGGAAACGAAGAGTTTAGAAAAAACATATTAGATAGAAGATGGAAAAATAAAGATATAATTGATAAATTAAAAATTCCTAAAATCTATGATATTCCATTTAGCGCGAATAATATCACTGGCTTTCCAACGGAGACTAAAAAACTTGCATTTGATACTATTGAGTTGAACAGGCAGATAGATGCCGATAATGCCAATATTTATGCATTTGTTCCATTTCACGGAACACCTTTACGAAAGATGTGCGAAGATTTAGGGCTGATAAAGCACGAAACTATTACAAAATGTTTAACGGCTGAAAGTCAACTTACTATGCCGCAATATCCACCCCATGAAATTGAGGAAATAAAAAAATGTTTTTCTTTATACGTTAAATTTCCTAAGAGCAGGTGGAAGGAAATTCAAAGAGCTGAGAAAAACGATAAAGAAGGCAATAGAATATACAAATTATTAAAAAGTGAATATCTTGAAAAGTATATGCCAAAACCGGATGCTGATCCTCATGGAGGACTTGAAGATTTTGAAAAACTTGATGATCCTATTTGCAGCGCAGCAACTATTCGTCCTAAGAGCACATCTGACGAAATGCATTAGCAAAAATTTTACTTCATATTTTTCTAAGTTTAGCCGTAAATGTCTAAATTAAATACACTCAAAAAAAATTATATTTTGTGGAAGAAAACCTCAGACTTTTATGTCAAATGGGTTGCTACTTCTGAATTAAAAAATTTTTTTTCTAAAAATATTAAAATTAAAAATTTATCATTATGGTGGGCAACCGACATATGCAAAAAGGATAATATGATAGATAATAGATGGTTTTTTGAATTAAAAGATTTCTTGTACAATAATAAAAAAACTAAATTTAATAAACCTAAATTCTTCTTAATTTTGTTTTTAAAATTCACTAAAAATTTCTTTACAAGTATTATTTGGTATTCAATAATAAAAATCTTATCATTTACTAGATTTAAGAAAATTAAAAAGAGCAATTGTTTTCATTCTATAAATTATAACTTTTTAAAAAATAAAAATGATTATATTTACGATAGGTGTTATGGGAATGCTCATACTGTAAATTATAAAAAAAATTTTTTTTTAATTACTGTAGCCAGAAGAAAAAATTTTTTTTTAGATATTTTAGGGAAAAAAAGAATTGAAAAAAAAATACCTTCAATTGTTGCTGATGAGTTTATTTCTGTCAAAGATGTATTCTTAGTAAATTTGAAGGTATTGTGTTTCTTTTTTAAACTGTTAAATTTTTTAAGGTTTAAAAAAAATCTATTTATTGTAAATAAAAAAAATTGTTCTAATATTTTATTACCACTATTATTAACATCATTTTCCGGACCTATACAATCTCAGCTTTATATTGGAATTGCAATAAATAATTTTTTAAAAGGAAAAAAAATAAAAAACTTTATTACTTACAGCGAATTTAACCCAGGAATAAGATCAATATATTCTTTCATTAGAGACAGCAATAATCCACCTAAAATTTTTGCAATACAACATGGTCATTCTAATGAAAACTTAATGTTTTTTAAGCATCAAAGAAACGAATTTTCAAAAAAAAAAACCAACGAAGGAGATCTTCACTCACCATCTCCTGATATATATCTGACCCAAGGGTCTCAGTATGCAAAGATTTTAAAAAAGTATTTTCCTAGAAAAATAAAAATTATTGGCTGTTTAAAATATGATATTTACAAATTTAAAAGACATACATCTCAGAAGCCTTCTAATAATCATAAACTGAAAAAAAAAATTATTTTATTGTGTCCCTCTATTGGTGACCAAGATTATATTTTGGATTACTTAAAAAAAAGTATTAATAGAGATAATACCTACATTCTTAGTCCCCACCCAGCTTATCGTGAGGTAATTGAAAAAAAATATTTTTCTGTTTTAAAAAGCAAATGTGATCTCAAAATAATTAATAATACCTCAACATTTAATCTTTTAAAAATTTCAGATGTTGTAATTTGTGGATTTTCAACAATAGCCTATGAGGCTTTATTTCTTGGAGCGAAACCAATTAGAGTTGTAGATCCTTATCAACCTCAGTTTTTTGACTTAAAAGATAAATTGCCTATAATAGATAATCATCTTGATTTAAAAAAAGAATTTGAAATTAGAAACTTTAACAAAAAATTGCCGATTGCTCGTCAGATCAAAAGAGAGTATTTTTATAAATTAGATAATAAAAGTAAAAACCGTTTTTGGAATATAATCAATAAATAATCATGTATCTTCCAAAATTTTTATGTCCTAGATATAAAACAGAGTTAATAAGAATAGGAAGAAATAATGATGGAGGATATTGTATACCAAAACAATCAATTACAAGTTCAGAAATTTTATACAGTTTTGGGTTAAATGATGATTGGTCGTTTGAAGAAGATTTTTTTAAAGAAAATTCTAAAACAAAAATTTATATTTTTGACAACTCGGTTAATATTAAATTTTGGATAAAAAATTTTATTTTAAATACTATAGATCTATTTAGATTAAATAAAAAAATAAGCAACTTTATTGAAGATCTTACTTGTTATATAAGATATAAAATATTTATTAATAAAAAAAATATTTTTCATATTAAAAAAAATGTGATTGATGAAAATAAAAATCATATTAAAAATCAAAAAAGCTTAGATATAAGTCTGCCGTCAATACTATCAACTTACGGAAATAATCGTTATTTTTTGAAAATTGATATAGAAGGCAACGAGTACAGAATATTAGAAGATATATTAATCAATCAAAAAGGTCTTGAAGGTTTAGTTATAGAATTTCATAATTTAGATTTAATGGAAAATCATATTAAAAACTTTATTGATAAAATCAGATTAGACTTGGTTCATGTACACGTAAATAATTTTGGAGGTTGTAATGATAGTGGTTATGCAAAAGTAATCGAGGCAACTTTCTCTAAAAGAGAAAATAACTTAATAAGAAAAGATAATGAGTTTGATTTTCCAGATCAAAATATTGATCAACCAAATAATTTTAAAACTGAAGATGTAAGAATAATATTTAAGGATTAATTATCATTATGGAACTTAAAAAAGAATATAAAAAATTTGTAGAAAATTATTTACCGTTTGAATGGGAAATTGATAAAAGCGAAAGATATCATGGCCAGCATTCTTTTGAAATAAGTTTTAAGCGTTTTTTTTATGTTTTTAAGTTTTTAAAAAAATTACAAACTGCAAACCCAAACCCGAAAATAATTGATGTTGGTTCTTATCCAGGAAATATGATAAAGCTTTGCCAGCATATTTTTAGAACTTATCCAAAATATTTGTCAGTTGGACTTGATCTAGATGATCATTTTGTATCAGAAGTTAAAAATTACAATGTTGAATGTTTAGATACTGAAATAGATCCAAACTTTCCAGCTTCCAAAGAAACAAAGGAATGGAACGTTGATAATTTTGACGTATGTCTTTTGCTAGATACGATAGAACACTTAGTAAATCCAACATTCTGTTTAGATAAAATAAACAAATCTTTAAAGGTAGGTGGACATATATTATTAACAACCGATAATATAAGTAACTTTTTGTATGTCATAAAAATGATTTTAAAAGGAGAAAGTCCTAACGTAAATTTTATACTATCCTCCATGTTCTATATAGGTAATCACAGACCTCATCATAGGGAGTTTAGTAAAAAAGAGCTTGAGTTTTTGCTTAAACATTCTGGTTTTGAAATAATAGAGCATGAGTATTTTGATAGAAAACAAGGAGAATTTTTTATTGAAAATAAGAAGTTAAGAAAAAGAAAAGATTTAAGATTGAAGAGTATTCTGGTCAATTCAATCAAAAATTTAGCAAATTTTATTCCTCATTTCAGAAATCATCAAATTATCTTAGCCAAAAAAATTGAGAACATACAAGATGTTAAAAGAATGGAACCAACTCAATCAAAAAATAAATGGATTCAATATAGATTAAAAAATTTAGGATATTAAATAATCTTTTGCTTTAAATTTAAATCAATCACATTAGAATGAAAAAAAAAATCAAAAAAAAATTATTATAGTTGTTGAAAATTTACTTTACGGCGGAGTTACTACTCATTTAATAAATCTTTTGAATAGCCAAGCATTTCGACAATTTAAAATTATTTTAATTACCAATAAAACAAACGCAGGTATAAAAAATATAATTAATTCTTGCAACATAAAAAGAATTGAAATAATTTTTTATGATTCATTTAATGCATTTAAAACTGAAAATATTTTTTTAAAATTTTTGATAATTACTTTTAAGCCCGTGCTATTTATCATTTCTTTTTTTCAAATGTATTTAATTTTGAAAAAATATAAATTTGATATATTGATGGGTAACTGTGGCGGGTACGGGGATTTTAGATCTGAAATGGCAAGCGTACTTGCAGGAAAAATATTAGGAATAAAAAATATTTATCTTTTAATCCACCATTCTTTTACAAAGCCAAGGATGTGGAAAAGCTTGATAAACCTAATAGATTTAATGATTGGTAAATATGTAAAAAGCCTTTTTTTCGTATCGCATGCTACTAAAACATCTATTATAAAAAATACTACCTTATTTAGCTTATTCAAAAATAAAAGTTACGTTATACATAACGGGGTAACTTTGAAAAAATTTAAAAAAACAAAAGTAAAAGAATTAAATGTAAAAAGCGGTACACTTAAAATAGGTATGTTATCAAGAATCGAGAGATACAAAGGTCAATCAGATTTAATAGACGCTTTTGCCAATTTACCGAAAAAAATTAAATCTAAATATAAAGTTTTTTTGGTTGGATCAGGCAACTTAAAAGAGGTTTCTTTTTTAAAAAAAAAAATACTTAAAAATAACTTAAGTAACAACATTAAAATTATAAAATACATTAACAAGGACAGTCTGATAATACTATCAAATTTTGATTTATTTTTATCATTAACAAGGGATTTCGAGGGCTTTGGTTACTCTATAGCAGAAGCTTTGTATGTTGGCACGCCAGTAATATCGACTAAAGTAGGCGGTGTAACAGAGTACTTAAACAGAAAAAACTCAGAACTAATTAAACCAATGGAAACAAAAAAATTAACCGAATTATTAAAAAATTTTACAAAAGATAGAAAAAAATGGAAAACAAAAATTGCTCATGGAAAAAAATTAATTTCATATAAATATAATTCTGAGATAATGTCAGAAAAATATTTTAAATTATTAAACTAATAAATGAATTTTAAAAAACACTTTGCGGGAAAAAAAATTATTGTGACCGGTCACAGTGGTTTCAAAGGATCATGGCTTACGCTATGGCTTAATTCTCTTGGGGCAAAGGTAATTGGCATATCATTGGATGCACCTACAAAACCATCACATTTAGAGGCGCTTAACTTAAAGAAAAAAATTACTGAAAAAAAAATAGATATAAGGAAAATTGACGAGATAAAAAAAATTTTTAAAAAAAATAAACCAGATTATGTTTTTCATTTAGCAGCTCAATCACTAGTGAAAAGGTCATATAAAGAACCAATATTAACTTGGGATACTAATGCATTAGGAACAAGAAATATTTTAGAATGCTTAAGGATTTTAAAAAAGAAATGTGTAGCAATTTTCATAACAAGTGACAAAAGTTATAGAAATTTAGAATTAAAAAGAGGTTACAGGGAGAATGATGTATTGGGAGGATTTGATCCCTATAGTTCATCAAAAGCGTCAGCAGAACTAGTGATTAATTCATACGTACATTCTTATTTTACTAAAAATAAAAATAATGTTTTAATTGGTATTGCTCGAGCAGGCAATGTTATAGGTGGTGGTGATTGGTCAAGCGATCGTTTGATACCAGATTGTGTCAAATCTTGGTCAAGGAAAAAAACAGCAAACATAAGAAACCCTAACTCCACAAGACCATGGCAGCATGTTATGGAAGCATTGAGCGGTTATTTGATGTTTGCAATAAAGCTTAAAAAAAACCATAAGTTACATGGTCAAGCATTTAATTTCGGTCCAAATAACTCCAGTAATTTTAAAGTTATTAATTTAGTAAATTTAATGAATATTTACTGGAAAAATGTTTCTTGGAAGATTGTAAAAAAAGAAAAATTTTATGAATCTGGATTACTCAAATTAAACTCTTCAAAAGCAAAGAAACTACTTGGCTGGAAAAGTATTTTAAATTTTAGAGAGTGCACTAAATTAGTAGCAGTTTGGTATAAGGAATATTACAATAACAGGAAAAATGCTTATGAATTATCTCTTGGTCAAATACAGAATTATCAAAAACTTTTAAAGAAAAGATTATGAAAGTAGTGATTTTAGCCGGTGGATTAGGAACACGATTATCTGAGTATACACATTCAATACCTAAGCCAATGATAAGTATAAATGGAAAACCTATTATTTTTCATATCATGAAACATTTTTCCAGCTATGGTTTTAAAGATTTTTATATAGCTCTTGGATACAAAGGGGGGATTATAAAAAAGTTTTTCAAAAATAAAAATTATGGTTGGAAAGTAAACCTTATTAATACTGGAAAAAAAACAATGACGGGTGGAAGATTAAAACGTTTAAAGAAATATTTAAAGAACGAAACATTTATGATGACCTATGGAGATGGGTTGTCTGATGTAAATTTAAAAAAATTATTAAAATTTCATAAAAAAAATAAAAAAATCGTAACTGTGACCGCTGTGAGACCTCCGGCAAGATTCGGAGCACTTAAACTTAAAGGGAATAAAGTTAGTTATTTTAAGGAAAAATCAAGACTCGATGAAGGATGGATAAACGGAGGTTTTTTTGTAATGGAGCCAAATTTTTTGAAATTAATAAAAAATGATCGAACTTATCTTGAAAAACAACCCCTAGAAAAAGTAACCAAAGACAAACAATTAGTTGCTTATAAACATAAGAGGTTTTGGCAGTGTATCGACACTAAAAGAGATTTAGACAAAGTAAGACAAATTTTAAAAAAAGTATTTTGAAAAAAAATATATCTATCCTTATCGTTGGCGGCACTGGTTTTATTGGTTATCATTTAGCTAAAAGAGCTAAAAAGTATAATTGGAAAATTACATCAATTTCATCAAAACGTCCTCAAAAAAAAAGGAGTTTATCGGGAATAAAATATTTAATATGCGATATTGGAAACAAAAAAAAATTACAAAAAAAAATCAAAAATAAATATTTTAATTATGTAGTAAATCTTGGCGGATATGTTGATCACTCTAAATTTAAAAAAACTTATAATAGTCACTATTTGGGTTGTAAAAATTTAGCTGAGATTTTTATTAAAAATTATCCTGAGACTTTTTTACAAATGGGAAGCAGCGGGGAATACGGTAATTTAAAGTCACCTCAAAAAGAAAACAAAAAATGTTTTCCACTTACAGTATATTCAAAAGCAAAATTATCTGCCTCATTATATTTAGTTAAGCTTTTTCGAGAAAAAAATTTTCCAGCTACAATTTTAAGACTTTATCAAGCATACGGTCCACATCAAGACGTAAACAGATTTATACCAATTGTAATAACAAATTGTTTAAAAAAATCTAAATTTCCTTGTTCTGACGGCAAACAATTTAGAGACTTTATTTATATTGAAGATTTAATTTCTGCAATTATACAAGCCTTAAAACGAAAACAATCTTTAGGAAAAATTATAAATATTGGCACGGGCAAACCTAAGAAAATCAGAAAAATAATTAAATTTATAAATAATTATTTAAAGGGAGGTCATCCTATTTATGGAAAGGTAAAATTAAGAAAAGATGAAAATTTGAAAACCTATCCAGATTTAAAAAATGCTAGAAGAATTCTTAAATGGAAGGCAAAAACGAATTTTTTTAGTGGTTTAAAAAAAACTATTAGATTTTATAAAAATGAGAGAAAAAACGCTTATTAGTGTAATTATGAATTGTCACAATGGGGAGACTTTTTTAGAGGAAAGTTTAAAAAGTTTGTTCGCCCAATCTTATGAAAATTGGGAGTTAATTTTTTGGGACAATTTATCAACAGACAATAGTAAGAAAATTTTAAAAAAATTTAATGATAAAAGAATTAAATATTATTTATCTGATAATTTTACCAATCTCTATGAAGCAAGAAATTTAGCAATAGAGAAAGCTAGTGGCAAATATATTAGTTTTTTAGATACCGATGATCTTTGGACTAAAGATAAATTGAAAAAACAATTAAGTTTTTTAAATGAAAAAAAGGAATTTAAAATACTTTATTCAAATTACTTCATTAAAGATGAAATAAAAAAAAAAGAATACCTAATGTATAATGAACTTTTACCATCAGGTTATATTACTCAAAAATTACTTAATAATTACTACTTAGGGATAACCTCAGTTATTTTGGAAAAAAAAATATTTGAAGAAATTAACTTCCATAAAAAGTATAATGTTATTGGAGACTTTGACTTTTTTATCAAAATTAGCCAAACATACAAGATTGGAAGCATACAAGAACCATTAGATTTCTATAGGATTCACAATAATAGTTACTCATTAAAAAGAAGTGAAGTTTATATTAATGAATTAAGTCAATGGATCCAGGAGAATGAAAAACGTTTAAAAGAAAGCGGTTTTAATTTAAACAAACAAAAAATATTTCTGTATAAGTTAAAAATTAAAGCTTTTTTAAAAAAAATTATAAATAAATAAAATGAAAAAAATAATAATTGTAGATTATGACTGTGGCAATATCTTAAGTTTAAGAAGAGGTTTGCAAGAGGTTGGTTACAACAGTGAAATAACTAGTAATGAAAAAAAAATATTAGGCTCTGATTTTGTAATATTACCAGGGGTTGGTGCTTTTGAAAATGCAATGAATCTTTTAAAGAAAAAAAACTTAATAGATACTTTGAAAGAGTATGTCCAAATTAAAAAAAAACCAATATTTGGAATATGTTTAGGTATGCAGGTATTTTTAACCAAAAGTTTTGAAATGGGAGAGCATGATGGTCTTAATTTTATTGAAGGTGAAGTTGTGTCAATTACAAAATTAAGTAAAATTAAAAATATAAAAGTACCACATATCAGCTGGAATGAAATTGTATTAAACGAGAAAGGAAAAGATAAGGCAAAAATTAATAATGAAATTCTAAATAAGAGTTATTATTTTATACATTCTTATTTAGCTATTACTAAAGAAAAAGAAGATACATTAGCCTATGCAAAATATTTCGATGTAAATGTTCCATCAATTTTATGTCATGAAAATATTTTAGGCTGCCAGTTCCATCCGGAAAAAAGTGGAAAGAATGGTCTTAAATTTTTAGAAAAAATAATAAATTATATATAAATTTTTTTACACTTAATTTATGAGAAAAGATTTAATAATAATAAACAATGAAAAATGTTTAGAAAAATCTGAAACCTATTATTGCGAAAATATAGAAATAAGTTCTATAAATGATCTTTTAAGTAAAAAATTTAATGTTAAATTAATTTTAAGAAAATCAAATATAAATCCTATTCATAGAATTAAAAATAATAATGTATTTGCATGCTCTAATATTTTTTCGTTTATTAAGAATATTATTAATATAGCTTCAAAAAAAAATTCTATTTGTTTAATAATTGCTGTAACACCGTATACCTTTGCATCTTTTTTATTTCTTATATTATTTAAAAGAGAAATTTTTCTTTATTTAAGAAGTGATGGCAAGAAAGAGATATCTGCAATTTTTGGAAAAAAAATTTCAATTATTTATAAAATAATCGAAAATATCATGGTAAAATTTTGTAATCTAATTGTAGTAAATAATATAATAGTAAAGAAAAAAAAATTTCAAATTGTAAACCCATCTCAAATTGACGAAGATTGGACTAAAAATATTAAAAAGTCCAATAGAAATCAAATAAAATTACTTTATGTAGGAAGATTAAAAATTGAAAAAGGTATTTATTCTTTAATTGATATTTTTAATAAAATTAAATTTCAAGATAAGAAAATTCTACTTACTTTAATAGGACAAGGAAAAAAACCAACTGAGATTAATGAAAGAATAAAATTTATAAATCCTATATCAAAAAAAGAGGATTTAATTAAACAATATGATGCACATGATATTTTTATATTGCCATCTTTTACCGAAGGGCAACCTCAGGTACTAATTGAAAGTTTAATAAGACAAAGGCCTGTTATTGTTTTCAAAGAAATACAGCATGTCCGCCAAAATTATAAAGGCGTGTTTGTGGTTGATAGAAATGCAAAAGATTTATTTAATAAAATAAAGTTTATAGATAAAAATTATGAGCAAATTTTAAGCGAAATGAAAACAAACAAATACCCAACCAAGGAAAATTTTTTAAATCAGTTAGATGCAATATTTAAAATGGGCGTGTAGTTCAATGGTAGAACGCTACGTTGACATCGTAGAGGTCATAAGTTCGATTCTTATCACGCCCACCAAACCCAAGAAGATTAGCCACTAAATAGTATTTACAATGTGGAAAAAAAATAATATAAATTCGTGCCTGGTGATTATTGCGAAGGGGTAATACCCGATCCCATTCCGAACTCGGAAGTCAAGCCCTTCAGCGCCGATGGTACTTTGTCTTAAGATATGGGAGAGTAGGTCGTTGCCAGGCTTAAATAATTATGAAAATCTCTAGTTCACTTAAATCCCTAAAAAAAAGAGATCTTAACTCAAAAATGGTTAAGAGACGTGGAAAAATTTATATAATTAATAAAAAAAAACCTAAATTTAAAGCTAGACAAGGCTAAATTTTCTTAATGAACGTAGGGTCAACAAAAGAAAAAAATCCAGAAAAAAGAATATCAATTACACCTGATACATCTAAAAGTTTTAAAAATCTTGGTTTAAATATTTTTTTAGAAAAAGGATATGGGGATAGTCTTGGTTATACTGATAAAAATTATAAAGATACTGGCGCAGAAATTCTAAATAGTTCTGAAGAAGTCTTATCTAGGTCAAATTTACTTTGTAAAGTTAATTTTCCTACAGAAAAAGAGTTAAGTATCATTAAAGAAAATACACATTTAATTGTCTCAAACTATAACCCAGAAATAGAAAAAAAATTTTTAAATAATAAAATTAAAATTTTTGCATTAAATTTACTTCCTAGAATTACAAGAGCCCAATCTATGGACGTATTATCTTCTCAAGCTAATCTTGCTGGTTACAGAGCAGTTATAGAGTCGATCTATGAATATCAGAAAGCAGTTCCAATGATGATGACTGCAGCAGGCACGGTTCCAGCAGCTAAAGTTTTAGTAGTTGGTGCTGGAGTTGCCGGTCTACAAGCAATTGCAACTGCAAAAAGGTTGGGAGCAATTGTTTCAGCCACAGATGTAAGACTGACTGCAAAAGAACAGGTTGAAAGTTTAGGTGGAAAATTTTTGACTGTGGAGGGTTCTGAAAATTTAGAAACAAAAGGTGGTTATGCTAAAGAAGCAAGTGAGGATTTTAAAAAGAAACAAGCGGAAATGTTGGAAAATGCAGCTTCAAAAAATGATATTATTATTTGTACAGCTTTAATACCCGGAAGACCTGCACCAAGAATTATAACAGAAAAAATGATAGATAAGATGAAATCTGGATCTGTTATTTTTGACTTAGCCGTTGCCCAAGGTGGAAACGCAGCTTACTCTGAAGTAGATAAGATTGTTAATAAAAATGGTACAAAAATAATTGGAATATCTAATGTTATGAATAAATTACCTTTAACAGCGTCAAATTTATATGCAAAAAATTTATTTAGTTTTGTTAGAAATCTTTACAGTAGAGAAAAAAAACAATTTGTTATTAATCTTGAAGATGAAATTATTAAAAATACTTTGTTAAAGGAGTAGAATTATTATGGAAATAGACCCGTTTATATTTAGATTTAGTATTTTTATTTTAGCAATCTTCGTAGGTTATTATGTTGTCTGGAGTGTTACGCCCTCACTTCACACTCCTCTAATGTCTGTGACTAATGCGATATCCTCAGTGATTATTGTTGGAGCAATTATAGCTGCATTAGCAGGTTCATCAGAAAACATTTTTGAAACATCAAATATCTTTGGATTTTTAGCTATAGTTTTAGCTGCAGTAAATATTTTCGGTGGATTCTTAGTAACTCAAAGAATGCTTCAAATGTATAAGAAAAAGAAGAAGAATAAATAATGATATCAGCAAACCTATCAGCAATATTTTATTTAATTTCTGGAATACTTTTCATTCTTGCACTCAGAGGTCTTTCTTCGCCTGAAACATCTAGGCAGGGAAACCTTTTTGGAATCCTAGGAATGATAATTGCTATAACTGTTACTTTTCTAACAGTAGGTAACTTTTCTACTTCAACAATTTATGTGTTTATATTTTTACTTATTGGTGGAGCAATCGGAGCATTTATCGCTTTTAAAATTCCAATGACTGCTATGCCAGAGTTAGTAGCTGGTTTTCATAGTCTTGTTGGTTTAGCTGCAGTTTTTGTAGCTATATCTGCATTTAAAAATCCAGAAGCTTTTAACCTTGGTATCCCAGGCGATATAAAACTGGCAAGCTTAATTGAGATGTCAATTGGTGCAGCAGTAGGTGCAATTACCTTTTCTGGTTCAATAATAGCTTTTTTAAAACTAAGAGGAATAATGTCAGGATCGCCTATTACTTTTCCTGGCCAACACATTGTTAATTTATTAATTGGAATATCAATTTTTGTATTAATTTATTTTTTATGTAGCTCACAGTCAGAAAGCTTCTTTTGGAGCATGATCGCAATATCTTTTTTAATTGGCGTTCTTTTAATTATTCCAATTGGTGGAGCAGATATGCCTGTGGTAATTTCAATGTTAAATTCTTACTCAGGTTGGGCGGCAGCTGGTATTGGTTTTACTTTAGAAAATACTGCATTAATAATAACAGGAGCACTTGTAGGATCATCTGGTGCAATTCTTTCATATATAATGTGTAAGGGAATGAATAGATCATTCTTTAGTGTGATACTTGGTGGATTTGGGGGAGATGCAAGCGTTAGCAAAGATAAGAAAAAAGATCAAAAGCCAGTTAAAAGTGGTAATGCAGAAGACGCAGCATTTCTTTTAAAAAATGCTTCCTCAGTAATTATTGTTCCAGGGTATGGTATGGCAGTTGCACAAGCTCAACATGCATTAAGGGAGATGGTAGATACTTTAAAGAAAAACGATATTAAAGTTTCTTATGCTGTTCACCCTGTAGCTGGAAGAATGCCTGGACACATGAATGTTTTATTAGCAGAGGCTAACGTGCCATATGATGAAGTATTTGAATTAGACGATATTAATAATGACTTTGCAAATACAGATGTTGCTTTTGTCATAGGTGCTAATGATGTAACAAATCCAGTTGCAAAAACTGATCCGCAAAGCCCAATTTTTGGAATGCCTGTATTAGATGTGGAAAAATGTAAGTCAGTTTTATTTGTTAAAAGAAGTTTATCCCCAGGATATGCAGGTGTCGATAACGAACTATTCTATAGAGAAAATACAATGATGTTATTTGCTGATGCAAAAAAAATGACAGAAGATATAGTTAAGAATATTTAAAAATGCCTAAAACTAAAATTTTTTGTGATATTGCCGACAGCAAGACAATTAACAAATTCAATAAAAAATCAATTGTTAATGGTTTTACTACTAATCCAAGTTTAATGAGAAAAGCTGGTGCCAAAAGTTATGAAAAATATTCAAAAATTTTACTTAAAATATGTAA
Organism: Pelagibacteraceae bacterium AG-426-I15; assembly: GCA_003213135.1. Lineage (GTDB taxonomy): Bacteria > Pseudomonadota > Alphaproteobacteria > Pelagibacterales > Pelagibacteraceae > Anoxypelagibacter. The sequence continues at coordinate 285,735 of QCNT01000001.1, forward strand.
AAAGAAACCAATTTCTTTAGAAGTTTTTGCAGACAATTTTAAAGATATGGAAAAACAAGCTTTGAAAATAAACTCTTGGGGGAAAAATATTTACGTTAAAATTCCTGTAGTAAACAGTAAAGGCAAGTTCACCGGTCAACTAATAAGAAAATTAAACAAAAGAAGAATTAAACTTAACATAACTGCTGTTTATACAATCGCTCAGGTTAAGAAGATTAATAAATGTCTTGATAACAAAACCAATTCAATCATTTCAATTTTTTCTGGTCGTATGGCTGATGTTGGGAAAGATCCAGTACCTATTATTAAAAAAGCTGTACAAATGACCAATAAAAAAAATAAGGTTGAAATACTTTGGGCAAGCGTAAGAGAGCCATATAACTATATTCAAGCCAAACAATTAGGTTGCCAAATCATCACCATGCCACCTAAAATAATTGAAAAAGTATCTAATTTTGGAAAGTCATTTGACCGACTAACCAAAGATACTGTGATAGCATTCTTAAAAGATAGTAGAAAATCACAGTTTAGAATTTAGGTTTTCTCAAAAAAATATAGTCAAAATTGAAAAATATAGAATAATTTGGTTAAATATAAAAATGAAAAATATTTATACTTGGGCGGCTAATCCTGCAAAAAGAACTGTCACTGTAGATGATATTATAAAAGCTAAAGGAAAAAAAATTCTTACACAAGTAACTGCAAATAATTCATTAGAGGCAAAAGCAGCTGAAGAAGCTGGTTTTGACATGATAATAGGAAGTGCTTCAAATGTTAAGAAGGTTCGGGGAGGATCTAAATCTCTTTTTTATACAGCAGCACTTGAACTACATAATTATCCTACAGCCGAAGATGTGTTACGTGGTGCCTTTAAAGCTTTAGAGAATGGTGCTGATGCGGTTATGACTGCTAGAAGTATGGATGTTGTTACTATGCTTGCAAAAGAAGATGTTCCAGTTATGGGTCATTTAGGTTTAGTTCCTAGAAAATCAACATGGATTGGTGGATTAAGAGCTGTAGGTAAAACTGCTGATGAAGCATACGAATTATATAAAAAATTTAAACGTTTAGAAGATGCTGGTGCCTTTTCAGCCGAATGTGAAGTTATTCCTGAAAATATTATGGGGGAAATATCTAAAAGGACAAGTATTGTTACTGTATCTCTTGGATCTGGAAAAAAAGCCGATGTTATGTATCTCTTCATGAATGATATCTGTGGTGAGCAAGAAAAGTCCCCTAGACATGCAAAAGCTTATACAAATTTAAAAAAGATGAAAGATGAAATTGAAATCGAAAGAGTTAAAGCCTTAAAAGCATTTATTAAAGATAGTTTAGAGGGGAAGTTTCCTGGGCCTGAAAATTCAGTAAATGTTAGTGAAGAAATTCTAGAAAATTTTAAAAAGAAACTTTAATCTTTTTTAATAGGGATAGTCGGGTGTCTAGCTGTTGAAGTAACAATATTTTTCTTAAGCTGCATTTCTCTAAACACAATATATAAACCTGCGCCTATTATTATTATATTTCCGATATAATTATTTAATGTTGGAATTTCAGAGAAAATAAAATAACCCACCAAAACCCCACCAAATATTTGCACATAAAGAATTGAGCCAAAAATAGCTCCCGGTAAATGTCTTGCCGCATTTACCACAAAAATTGTTGCAATTCCCCTCATTAACCCTGCTGCTCCATTCAACATTAAGTGGTCTAAAGAGACTGGTTTAAAAATAAATAAGGCAAAAATTCCAGTAAAAATAATCATCAATGCTTTACCGTAAATTAAAAATGAAAATAAATTTTCTTTAATGCCGTACTTTCTAACTATTAAATAACTTGCTGAAGCAAATATTGGGCAGAAAAGTGCTAAAAAAATATAATTATCATACTCTGTACCAAAAGGATTAATGGAAATTATTGCTCCAATAAAACCAATCAATATTGCTGTAAACCTTTTCCATCTTACCACTTCACCTAAAAAGAAAACTGATCCAATTGTAATCATTAAAGGTATCAAGAATACAATGCTGTACATCGTAACCATTGGTAATCGGTAAAAACCGGTGTAACCGAAAAATAATGCTAAAGCCATTGTTAAAGCTCTAAAAAAGTGAACTGTAAAATTAGCTTTTTTTAATTTTCTCCAACCATTTAAAGTTTGCGTGTATAAAACAATAGGAATTAAAGCGAACCAAGAATTTACAAAAATAATTTGAACAATTGAATAATCTGAACCTAAATATTTAACAATTGAATCACTTCCTACAAATAGGCAATAAGCAAAGCATGCAAGAATGAAGTCTGTAAGGTAGACCCTTTCCGTAACTGATTTCATTAATTAATTTAATTTCTTAGAATAATCTTGCTTGGAATGTTTATAAACAGGTAAATAATATTTAAATGTATAACCCTTGTTTAATGATTTCATGTAAGCTTTGTTCCAAAGAGCAACCCATTGCTGGTAAGTTTTAACTTTGATTTTTTCTTTTTTGGCACTTCTTACATAAAAACTTGGTAGTGGCTCTCTACCTGAACTTTGACCAGCTTTATGAAATCTAATGTCCATACTTATCCTAATATTTTTCGAAACATTTGGAAGAGAACAGTGAATCAATCTTTTATCTAAAATAATTATATCGCCAACATCAGCTTCAAGTGGAACCATTTTGCTATATTTATGGATAAGTTCTGAATTTTTTATTTCCACCTGACCTTTTGATCCGTGGTGGTGATTTAACAAACCTAGTTTATTACTTTTAGGTACAGCCAACATACAGCCGTTCTTAGCATTAGTTTTTGTAAATGGTATCCAGACTGTCACCAAGTCAGTTTTGAATCTTGCTTTTTTATTTATAGTTCCTTCATCTTGGTGCCATGGTGTTCTACCAATTAAACCATCCATAAAATTTTTACCTGAATTTATATTTGGTTTTTTCACCCTAAAAGTTTGAACTGGATTTGAAAAAATTTCTTTACCAATAATTTTCTCAACTACATTTAAAATTTTATCCGATTTAATTAGATTGAATATTGATTCAGGATTAAAATATTCAACATTTTCATGTTTTTTAAAGTTTTGTGGGGGTCTATTATTAAAAATCTTTTCAAAAGTTAACCCAGATTTTTTAGTCAATGCAAAGTATTTATCCTGAAACTTTAATTTAAATAATCTTTTCGCTTCCTTTGTTGTAAAGTATTTTTCTATTAGTTTATCAGCTTTTGCTTCTAAATCATTGAGTACTGGCTTGATATCTTTTTGAAAATTAAGGACGTTTCTTATTCTTATGAAACCTTTGGCTTTTAGCTCTTTATTTATTTTGTTTTTCACAGTATTAGAATGTTAATTTATTAACTAAAATCATATACCGCTTGTATTAAACTGCAAGTGCTTTTCTCATTTCTTCGTCATCCATTTTTTTACCTAGATAAGCCTCAATTACAGCGTTATCATCCTTGATCTGAGAAGGGGTACCCTCTGCTATCTTTTCACCATGATCAAGAACAGTAACTTTACTACAGGTATCCATAACCACTTTTAATATGTGCTCAATTATAATTAGTGTTAAGCCGTATTTTTCTTTTAACCGCATTAATATCTTCATCAAATTATCAACGTTCACTGGTGATAGACCTGCAGCAGGTTCATCTAACATTAATAACTTTGGTTTTCCTGCAATAGCTCTAGCTAAAACAAGAAGTCTTCTTTGACCTCCAGATAATTCACTAGCGTTCATCTCGGCATAATCTGCTAATCCAACGAACGATAAAAGGTCCATCATTTCTTCTTTAATTACCTTCTCTTGATCCCATATTTTTTTTCTTCCAACGACTGCATCTATAAATCTATAAGGTACTAAAGTGTGATAACCGGACATCACATTGTTTATTACAGACATATCTTGGTACAACCTTAATAATTGGAAAGTCCTTGCTAATCCAAGCTCACCTACTTTATGTGGAGGTTCCTCTGTTATATCGTGCCCATCAAATTCTATATAACTACCTGGGTCAGGATCATAAACACCAGATACTAAGTTAAAAAAAGTACTTTTGCCCGATCCATTTGGTCCAATTATTCCTCTAATTTCATTTTTAGGCAATTCAAAATCAACTTTGTTGATAGCTTTTAAACCGCCAAATGCCTTCATTAATTTTTTAGTTTTTAGAAGCATTATTTATCAGCAACCGCCTGTTTTTTTTTAAATCTTCGATCTATAAAATACTTATCAATGAAACCGCCAATACCTTTTGGCATAAATAAAATTGTTAAAACTATAGTTAAACCAAATATAAATAGTTGATACTCATAAAGTGGTCTCGTTAAGTCATAAACAATAGTAATTATTACTGCTCCAATTATTCCACCCCATATGTGTCCTAAACCACCAAATACAACCATAGCAAGGAAAGTTACCATTTCAATAACAGTGTAATTATTTGGATGGATGTAACCCGGTGGTAAATGAGCATAAACAGCTCCTGCAGCGCCAGCAAACATAGCGCTTAAAATAAAAGCTAACATTTTATGTTTTTTTACATTAATTCCTGATGCAGCTGCAGAAATAGGATCTTCTCTAACTGCCATGAAGGCTCGTCCGATTGATGATCTTAAAACACTAAAAGAGAAGTATATTGCAATTAACATTACGGGCATTGAAATATAATAATACTTATCAGGTGTATCAAAAGTAATCCCAAATAGTTCAGGTTGAGATATACTTGAAATACCATAAGTCGAACCAAAAAATTCACCGTTCTCAATAAATAGTCTTATAGCTTCACCGCCTCCTAAAGTTGCAAGTGCTAAATATGGTCCCTCAAGTCTAAAAGATGGAATTGCAAAAGCAACACCAAATAAACCAGTTACTAAAATAGCAACAGGCAAAGTTATCCATAGCGATGCACCTAGATACATAAACATACATCCAGCAGTATAAGAACCAACAGCATATAAACCTACATGTCCAACGGTAACTTGTCCGCAATAACCTTTAACAATATTCAAACCAGCTGCAACAATGATGTTTATAAAAATCAGACTTGATAAATGAGATTGATAAAGATCAGTAAAAAAAATAGATGGTATTGCCATCAAAATAAAAAAAGCAATAATGAAACCTAAAAAAGGATACTGTCTAATAATATCTTTAAATTTTTCCATTATTTTTACTCTTGAAACTAAAAATGAGCGGTGGTTTTTAATCACCGCTCATAAATTTTGATTTATTACAGACCGTCGCTAGGTTTAAAAGTAACTGTACCAGCTACTGCTGTCTTCCAGTTTTTACCACCTCTAGTGTATTTGATCATAACAGGCGTTTTGTTACCATCTCTACACTCCGGAGATCCTGCTGCACAAAAACTTATCGGCCCAGAAGCTAATCCAGTGAAGTTTTTAATGTTAGCTATCGAATCTCTAACAGCGTTTCTGTCAGCAGCTAAGTTACCAGTAAAGTTAACTTGTTCTAAAGCTGGTTTTAGCATGTCTAATAGATCTTGCATTTGTGAAAAATCATGGCCCGGTGTTACACCGTATTTACTTTTAACCATCTTCACAAATTTTTTAGCTATTGGTCGTGTATCAGATGCCGCAAATGCAGCAGAGTAAACAACACCAACAGCTGCTTTACCAGCGTTTGTTGGTACTTCTACTTTTGATGCTACAGAATTTGCAACTCTATGAACACTTTTTGGTATTCCTACCTCGTAAGATTGTACAAGCATACGAACAGTTTCATCAACTAATCCTGATAAAACAATTACATCTGGGTTAGCTGCTTTAGCTTTCATAAGAAACGATCTAAAGTCAGTTTCTTTTTCACCAGCTTGAACTTGATAAACAGGATCAACTCCATATTCATCTTTCATATACTTCATCATTTCTTTTGCAAAGACCATACTCGCTTGGTCAGGAACATAGATATAAGCTATCTTTTTCCCTTGTTGTTCAGCAGTAAACTTTCCTTGCACGATTTTATAAAATCTAGATGAAACAGGTACTCTGAATATGTATTCACTACCCGTCATCGTTATTTTTGAACTTGTTGAGTGAGGTATAATTTGTGGAACGCCAGCTTTAGTTATTACAGGTACCATAGGTAATGTAACAGAACTACAGCTAGATCCAATTATAACGTGGACTTTGTCTTGGTAAGCAAGCTTCGTTGCATTTGCTACACCTTTTTCAGACTTACACTCATCATTGTAAAGAGTTAAATCAATTTTTTTACCATTAATTCCACCCTGAGAGTTCCACATTTTGACTGTGTCTTCAATCAGCATTCCATGCTTGTAGCCAACGTCAGATAGCATTCTGAAAGAAACACCAATTTTGATGTTTTCAGCTTGCGCTATTGTAGACATTAACAAACTAGCAGTGAACACTAGACTTGAAAAAATAATTTTTATTTTTTTCATTATTTCCCCCTAATTGTTTTTTAAATTCCTCGGCGTTTTTAATTGACGACTAGGAATTAATTTAATTAAATGCAGGAAAACATATTAAAGGCTTAAAAACAACAGCATGCTTAAAATAAATAATTTAGTTTCTGGATACGGTAGTGTCCAAATTTTAAACGGTTCAAATATGGAGGTAAAAAATCAATCCATAGTTGCATTACTTGGTGGCAATGGAACTGGTAAATCTACTATTCTTAAAGCCTGTTCAGGAATAATAAGAGCTTGGAAAGGAACAATAAGTTTTGATGGTGAGGAAATACAAAATCTTGCTCCCCATAAAATTGTTGAAAAAGGTTTAGTCCAAGTAACACAAGGAAAAGATGTTTTCCCAGCCATGACTGTTTTAGAGAACTTAAGATTGGGTGGATTTGTATTAAAATCAAATATTGATTTAAAAAATAACCTAGAAAAAGTTTTTAATTATTTTCCAAGATTAAATGAGAGAAAAAATCAACTTGCAGCCACCCTATCAGGTGGAGAATTGCAAATGCTTTGTATCGGTAGAGGATTAATGTCTAACCCTAAAATGATAATGTTGGATGAACCTAGTGCCGCTTTAGCGCCCCAGATAGTAATGGATATATTTAAAAATATTAACAAAATTAGAAAAGATGGACTTACGGTATTAGTAGTTGAACAAAACGTAAGAATGGCTCTTTTACTTGCAGACTATGGATACGTTATAAAGGATGGAGCTATTAATGTTGAAGGAGACTCAAAAAAATTAATGTACGACGAGTCGGTGAAAGATTCTTATTTAGGCGGGGGAGGTACTACGGCTAATGTTTAAAAAGCTTAGATTAACTTCAAAAATTGAAAATGCTTTAATGCTTACTTTTACATTAATTTTTTTAATATTCATAAGCATAAGTCCGGATATGAACCTTGAGTCTCTAAAAGGTGTTTTGATAATAGGTATTACAGTTGGAATAATTTATGGATTAGTCGCTGTAGGAATTTCTTTAATTTATACTGGTTTAGATGTAGTAAATTTTTCACATGGTGAATTTTTTATGCTTGGCGCTTTCACTGGCTTAACCGTCTATAATTTTCTCATAGATGGAGAGATAATTTATAAAATATTTCCTGAGGCATACGGTTGGGTAGGATACGTAATTGGTCTTTTTTTAGCATTTGTAACTATGGGTTTATTTGGAATATTGATTGAGCGAATATTTTTAAGACCACTAACTAAAAAAGGTGGTGGTTATACAGTTGCTGGTATGGGTATAATAATATGTGGTTTTGGTTTGTCAGTTATTTTACAAAACGTAGCTTATGTAATTTGGGATCCAACAGCACACCCATTCCATGCTGATTTAGGTTTGCCTATAACACTTGGAGGAGTGACGCTACCAATGACTTACCTCTGGATGTTAGTAACAGGTTTTATTGTTGCTGGTGCTTTATATTTATTTTTAAATAAAACTAAAATGGGGTTAGGGGTAAGAGCCGTTGCTTATTCAAAAGTAGTATCAAACCTTGTTGGAATAAATGTTCCTTTATACATTTCAATTATATTTGGGATCGCGTGTGCTTTAGCAGGAATAGCTGGTACTTTAGTTGGCCCAACTTACCAGGTAGTTATTTATATGGGATATATAATTTTATTAAAAGCTTTTGCGGCTGCAGTAGTAGGAGGTTTTGGAAGTTTACCAGGTGCTATCATTGGTGGTTTTACCGTTGGGCTTTTTGAAACAGCCTGTGCATTTTTTATATCAGGAAGTCACAAAGATGCTTACGCATTCCTCTTAATGATCGTAGTTTTACTAATAAAGCCAACTGGTTTTTTTGGTGTTCAAGTTAAAATGAAAGCTTAATGAGTAATAAAAATACAAAAGTTGCTGTACTTGGCGCAGGAGCTATGGGTTGTCTCTTCGGCGGTTTATTAGCCGAAAAAGGTTTAAGCGTAGTACTTATTGATGTATGGAAAGAACACGTAGATGAAATAAATAGCAAGGGTCTAAAAATGATGGGCCACGGCGGCGATAGAACGGTTAAAATTGAGGCAACAACAGACCCAAAAAAACTACAACCGGTTGATGCTATAATTATAATGTGTAAAGCAACAGCTTTAGAACAGGCGCTTACAAACTCGAAGAATATTATTGGAGACAAAACCATGCTTATGTCTTTTCAAAACGGAATAGGCCACGAGGAAATTATGCAAAACATAGCTGGCAAAGATAAAGTTTTGGGTGGATCAACTACTCAAGCATCCAGTATTCAAGGACCTGGAATTATTCAAAACCACGCGAGCTTACCATCTTGGATTGGAGAATATGAAGGTGGTCATAGCGAAAGAGTCAAAAATCTTGCTGAAGTATTTACTGCACATGGGTTAGAAACTATTGCAGAAGAGAATATTAAAAAAAGAAAATGGATGAAATTATTTGCACTTACAGCCATAGGTCCTCTTTCAGCAATATTCGATCTTCACCATACTGATCTTTACATATCTAACAAAAATCAAAATATGTCTCGAAATCTAGGTAAAGAAATAATCTTAGAAACAAGAGAAGTAGCTAAAGCAGATGGTGTTGATGTAAGTGAAAAAGATTGTCTTGAAATGTTCAATAGAATTGTAGACTCAAGACAAACCAATAAATCTTCTATGGCTTTTGATGTATTAAAGCACAGAAAAACTGAGATAGATTTTATTAGCGGTGCTGTATCAAGAATTGGAAAAAAACACGGGATTAAAACACCATTAAACGACTTAATGTACAATATTATTAAAATCAAAGAAGGAATGTATATATAGACCTGTGTCCAAAGAAATCATTTGGCAACCATCTAAAGACTTAATTGAAAATTCTAAACTTACCAAGTTTTTAAATTTTTCAAAAACAAAAGATTATGAAGATCTTGAAAAAAAAAGCTCGTCCGATCCTGGATGGTTATGGGATAATGTAATTAAATTTGCTGATTTAAAATTTTTTAAACCATATTCGAAAATTATGGATGAAAGTAAAGGTATACCATGGACTAAATGGTGTGTAGATGGCAAAACAAATATCGTACTTAATTGCATTGATCGCCACAAAGATAAAGAATTTTTTAAGCAAACTTTTATTTTTTCCGAAAGGGAAGACGGAGAAAAAGACTCAATTACTTATGAAGAATTTGATAAAAGAATCTCAAAGGTTGGAAATGCATTAAAAAATAATGGTTTCAAAAAAGGTGATGTAATAGCACTCTATATGCCTCAATTTATTGAAACCTATATTGCTTACTTTGCTATTTTAAAAATAGGTTGTATCGTTTTGCCTCTCTTCTCTGGTTACGGCTCTAAAGCTGTAATTGAAAGATTAAATATTTCAAAGGCAAAAGGTATTTTCACAGTAGATAAAACTTTTAGAAAAGCAAAAGAAATAAGAATGTTTGATCAAATAAAAGATGAGCTGAACCAAGTTAATTCATTAGAAAAAATATTCCTTTTAGGAAATGACAAAGGTAAAAAAATATTTAATTGGAGTAACTTTGAAAATGTATCAGATAAATTAAAAACGGAGGAGATGAATACTGAAGATCCAGCTATTATACATTTTACTTCTGGTACCACAGGAAAACCAAAAGGATGTGTTTATACCCACATAGGCCTTGTTGCAAAAATGGCATTTGATGAAGGAATATTAGCTGACTTTAAACAGACCGACGTTCATTTATGTATGGCAGATATGGGTTGGATGGTTGGATCGAAATCAGCAACTATTGCATCATCACACGGTGCTAAAATGATAATTGCAGAAGGTGTTCCAGATTTTCCGGATGAATTAAGATTTTGGAAATTAATTGAAAAATATAAAGTATCTTGGACCGAGTTATCTCCTGCATTAATTAGAAATCAAATGACAAAAGATGAAATACTTTTTAAAAATTTAAATTTAGATTCATTAAGAATTGTTTGTACAGGCGGGGAACCATGGACGGAAAAACCATGGAAGTGGTTATTCGAATTTATTGGTAAATCAAAAGTACCTATTATGAATTCAGCTGGTGGAACCGAGGTATCTGGATCTATACTGCACTGTTGCTTGCATAGACCCTTTAAAGTTGGTTCTTTTAATGCACCCATTCCTGGAATGAGTGCAGATATTGTGGATTCAAAAGGCGAAAAAGTATCTGCTGATCAAATGGGAGAATTGGTAATGAGAAAATCATCAATAGGATTAACTAAAAGTTTATGGAATGATGATGAAAGATACATACAGAATTATTGGAAGGTTATAAAAAATGACTTATGGGTTCACGGTGATTTAGCTAGTAAGGATAAAGACGGTCACTGGTATTTACACGGTAGATCAGATGATACAATCAAGGTTTCTGGTAAAAGAATTGGGCCATCGGAGTTAGAAAGTGTAATTGTCAAAAGTGGTAAAGCTAAAGAGGTTGCGGCTGTTGGAATTCCAGATGAGAGCAAAGGGTCAAAGATAATTTTATCTATAGTTCCTCTCGAAAGTGAAAAAAACCCTAAAGAAAACTTATTTAGTGATTTAATTATAAAAGATTTAGGAAAATCATTTAAGCCTGATAGAATAATATTTGTTAAGGATTTACCTAAAACAAGAAATATGAAAATAATGAGGAGAGTAATAAAATCGTGTTTAACAAATGAGGACCCTGGCGATATTTCAACTTTATTAAATCCAGAGTCAGTAGAGGAAATAAAACAACATGCAATTTAAAGATATAATATATGAAGTTAAAAGTGATTATGCTTATGTAACTATAAATAGACCAAAAGTATTAAACGCGTTCACACCCGTCACTCTTCAAGAATTGAAAACTGCTTTAGATAGTGCTGAAAAAGATAAAAATGTTGGCGTAATTATTTTATCTGGCGCTGGGGATAGAGCTTTTTGTGCAGGAGGAGATATGAACTGGGAAAGTTCAAAAGAATTTCAAGACCATGAATATGAATTTCATATCCACTTAACAAAGTGTAGTAAACCAATAATAGCAAAAGTGGATGGTTATGCGATTGGTGGTGGAAATCATATGGCTTACTTTTGTGATCTAACTATAGCAAGTGAAAATTCTATATTTGGACAGAACGGGCCAAGAGTTGGATCGCCAGCAGGAGGTGCTATCGTTGCTCATTCTGCGAATATTTTAGGTCATAAACGTGCAAGGGAAATGTGGATGACGTGCAAACGATATTCCGCAAAAGAGATGATGAATTGGGGATTAGTCAACTCTGTTGTAAAAAGAGAAAAATTAGATGAGGAAGTTAAAAAATATGGGGATGAAATATTAAAAGGAGCACCGACATGTTTGAAGATATTAAAAGCTAGTTTTCGAAAACAATTTGATGAAATTTTAAAAATAACTCAAAAAAGTATGGTTGATGAAGAAGCTCCAGGCTATTTTAAAACTGGAGAACAGTCTGAGGGTGCTAAGGCTTTTTTAGAGAAAAGAAAACCAAATTTTAAAAAATTTCGTTAATGAAAGTAAAATCAATCAAAGCAATCACTTTGAGTATGCCATTTAGTCACGGTGGTAAAAAAGTAATTTTTCATGGCAAAGAATGGAAAAGTCTTGAATTTAACTTAGTAAAAATTGAAACTGATAATGGTATTACCGGTTGGGGTGAGGCTTTTGGATATACAAGTTGGAAAGCTGTTAAAGTTGCAATTGAAGATATGGTGGCACCCTTACTTATTGGAAAAGATATAAGTAATATTCCAGAGCTTCTTTTAACTCTTCAAAAGTCATTACACTTATTTGGTAGATACGGAATAACAATGTTTGCAATATCTGGTGTTGAAATTGCATTATGGGATGCTTTAGGAAAAGAAAAAAATAAGCCAATCCACGAATTATTAGGAAAAAAAAATAAAGATTTATTTAAAGCCTATTCTAGTCTTTTTAGATATGGAGATCCAAAAATTATTGAGCAAAAGTGTAAACAATCATTAGACGATGGCTATCAAGCAATTAAATTACATGAAATAGAAAATAATTGTATTGAAGCTGGAAGAAAAGGAACAGGCAATCTTCCTTTAATGTTAGATACTAATTGTCCGTGGACATATGAAGAAACTATGGCCAAAAAAGATTTTTTAAAAAATATGAAGCTTACTTGGTTAGAGGAACCTATATATCCACCAGAAGATTATGAAGCTCTTGCTAAATTAAATAAAGAGCTTGGAATACCAATAGCATGTGGAGAGAATGCATGTACAGAATTCGAGTTTAAGTCAATGATCAAGCAAAAAGCTGCAACATATATTCAGCCGTCTGTAATTAAAGTTGGTGGTATTTACGAGATGTATAAAATTATACAACTTGCAGAAAAAAATAATATTTCTGTAATGCCTCATACCGCTTACTTTGGACCAGGTTTTCTTGCCACTCTTCAACTAGCATCCTTGATGAAAAAAGAAACATATATAGAGAGATTTTACCTTGATATTGACCAAGAGTTTTACCCAAATTTTAAAAAAGCTATGAATGGAAAATATAAATTACCCTCAGGTCCTGGCTTAGGTATTGACTTAGACTATAAAAGGTTAAGTAAATATGAAATATAGATCAGTTTTATTTGTTCCTGGTCATGAGGAAAAAAAAATAAAAAAAGCATATACTTTAGACGCTGATCTAGTTGTAATTGATTTAGAATCTACAGTTCCTGATAATGAAAAACAAAATGCAAGGAAAATTATTAAAAATTGTAAAGTAGATAAAAAAAAAACTTATATCAGGATTAACAATATTGAAGATTTAGACTTTGTAGTTAAAGAGGAATTTATTGGTATTTTTCTTCCTTTTACCGAAAGCAGAGAACAACTTTTAAATATTGATAAAATTTTAAAATTAAACGAAAAGCTTAAAACAGATATAATTCCGATTATAGAAAGTGAAAAGGGAATTGAAAACCTTAAGGAAATTTCTGAGTTTAAAGAAAGAATAAAAGTTATCTCTTTTGGATCACATGATTTAGCTAAGTCTATTAATCTTAAAGTATCTGATGATGAAAATGAAATTCTTAATTATAGAAAACTTATAGTCTCACATTCAAAAGACCCTATTGATACTTCATATCTTAATTTCAAAGATTTAATAGGTTTTGAGAAGTCATGTAATTTAGCCAAGAGCATAGGGTTTGCTGGAAAAGCTTGTATCCATCCTGGACAAGTTGATATATCAAATAAAATATTTTAATGAAAAATAAAACCAAAATAGCCGTGGTTGGTATTGGATTAATGGGCAGCCAACACTTAATAGCTATTAAAAATTCTAAAAAAGCAGTTTTGCATTCGATAGTGGATATAAACGAAAGGTCAAGAGCGCACGCCAAAAAATTTAACGTTCCATTTTACAAAAACTCATCAGCATTAATTAAAAATAATAAACCTGACGCTGTAATTGTTGCAACACCAAATCAGTTTCATGAAAAGCATACTATTAGTTTTTTAAATGCCAAAATTCCGGTTCTATTAGAAAAACCAATCTCTAGCAACATTCAAAAAGCAAAGAAAATTATTTCATCTTCAAAGAAAAATAAAACTCATTTGCTTATTGGTTATCATAGAAGACACAATGTGATTTCGACAAAAGTTAAGAATAAAATTACCAAAGGTAAGTTGGGAAAAATCGTATCAGTTAATGTGATGTGCTGGTTATATAAAAATAAAGAATGGTTTAAAGAGAAATGGAGAGTAAAAAAGGGCGGGGGTCCTCTGGGTATTAATCTTGTTCATGATATCGATTTAATTTGTTATTTGTTAGGACCTATTGAGTATGTGCAGGCATCATCTTCAAATAAAATCAGAAAATATGATGTTGAAGATACTGCAGTTGTAAATTTTGTTTTTAAATCAGGGGCATTAGGCACTCTGAGTGTTTCTGATACAATCGTATCACCGTGGAGTTATGAATTAACAGCAGGCGAAAATCCTGCTTATCCAATAACTAATCAATCTGCCTACTACATTGGCGGTACAAAAAGCTCAATACAATTTCCAAATTATAAAGAGTGGTATAATAAAAGTGAGAGAAGCTGGTGGAAGAAAATATTTCATAAAGATGAAAGTACTAGAGAAAGTAGGTATACGCTTACAAACCAGATTAATCATTTATGTGATGTTGTTAATAAAAAGGCAAAACCTAAAATTACCGGAGAAGATGGACTAGCATCACTTAAAATTTTCGCAGCAATTATTAACAGTGCAAAAACAGGTAAAAAAGTTAAAATTAAATAAAATCTAAATTTATTTTTCCTAATGATCTAAAGTCGACTTTAAGCTTATCACCTTTACTCACTTTAAAAGGTTGTATAACTGAACCAGTCATAAACCAATCACCCTTTTTAAAAGTTACAGGATCATCTTTAAACTCATCAATTATACATTTAATTGCTAGTTTTGGACCAGCTCGTTTTTCTCCTTTAAAGAAAGGTTCTGTTACTTTTCCATTTAAATTAATTTCAACTTGAATTGAATCCAAGTTAATTTTATCGAGATTTTGTATTTTGTCTCCAACAACTATTGCTCCAGCTCCACCATTATCTGCAATATTTAAATTCATCATTCCAACTGGATCTAAATCTTTTTTCGAATCTGAATGAACTCTTGTAGATACAAGTTCTAAAGCTATATAAGCCTCATAGTTACCTTTTTTATTTTCAGCGCCAGGTACCATTTTTGTATCCTCTAAAAATTTTAAACAAAATTCACATTCAAGAATACAATCAGGTACTTTACTATATTCAATTTTTGACGGGTTCATTAAAACTGTTTCATCTATAATTTTTCCAATCATAGGACCTTCGACTTTTGCACCGTCTTGTAAATTCTTCGATACCAATCCAATTTTCCAGCCGACTGTTTTTTTCTTTAATACAGAATGAAACTGTTTTTGAATTAAATGTGAGTCTTCCCTATTTTTTGGAAGTTCTTCAGATTTAATCTGTATCAAATCTCTTTTTATCCATGCATCTACTAATTTTTCTGCTAATGTGCTCATAACCTATAAGTAATCACATGAAGCTAAAATTTGAAAGTGAAAAGTTTGACATACCTCCCTTGCAAAAAGTTGCTGAGGCTTTAAATATTGGTTTAAAAGAAAATTATCAAAAGGTAAACGTTGAAGTAGTAGATTGCCCAAATTTAAAAGACTGGGGCTGTCCTGCAGAAGGCATCTCTGGAAACGAAAAAATCATTGATGTTGGAGGGGAACCCTACATGCATGATCCAAAATTCATAGGTACCGAATTTGATTATGAAGAAATATCAAAAAAAATTGGTTCAGAAAAATCATATGCTCTAGGGGCAGGTTCAAGCGCAATGTCATGCATGAATGGACATTGTGGCGAGCTTACAATTAACGAAAATTTAATCACATCAGATTCTAAATCTATTGTTGCAAGGGTAGATAAAGATAAAAAATGCATAGTTGAAAAATATACAGCCCGAAAGCATGGGGGTCTCTCAAATATTTATTTTTCTGATGGTAAAAAAGGCAAAGTAATCATGATTAAAATCAATATCAGAATTGGGAAGCAGGGCTCTTTACCCCAATCAATGAGATCAGCATTAAGTAAAAATTTAAAAATCAGTCAGAACAAACATGTATCCTTAGCTGGTATATTCAGAGTATTAAAAGGAAAAATAAAAAGTCATGTTCAACCTGATTATAAAGACATTAAAACTGATTATTACGATACAAGGTTAATGAAATGTACAAAAGATTTTTTACAGTTTTATGAACCAGTTGGTTCAAAGCTTCAGTGTTATTCAGTTTTATGGACTGGAGATCCATCGGGGGGGAAACTAAATTTAAGAGAGTCAGGTGAGCATACCCATTTTCATTCTTATAATAATAATAAAGATGCCGGCCACTATCACTTTGACGTTACTCCAAATGAAATTCAGTATGAAGGTTACTTTAATTTGGCTAAAGAAGTTTATAGGGTAAATAATATTTATAAAGAATTAGCCAATAAGTAATCTTAAGTATTGATTAGTTGGTTGCGGGGGAAGGATTTGAACCTTCGACCTTCAGGTTATGAGCCTGACGAGCTACCAGACTGCTCCACCCCGCGATAATTACTTTGCGCTTTTAAGGTTAACTGCTTTAAGCTTACCTTTTTCCTCTTTTATTTCAAATTGAATTTTCTGGTTTTCTCTTATTTTACGAAACTTGGATTTCTCCAGGTCTGTAACATGTAAAAAAACATCTTTTTCACCATCTTCTAATGTTAAAAATCCGTATCCTTTTTTTGCGTCAAACCATTTCACTCTGCCCCAAGGCATAATATAAACTCCTGTATGTATTTTTGATTAATATCTATTTCTTAAACGCTGAAATTTTTTAAGTCTTTTGATATTTTCCAGTCTAATTCTTTTCTTCTTTTCCGATGGTTTTTCATAATTACTTTTCATTTTCATAATTCTAAAAAAACCTTCTTTTTGAAGTTTTCTTTTAAGAACTCTTATAGCTTGTTCTACATTATTATCTTTTACGTCTATTTTAATAAGTCCTCCTTTAAAATTAAAACTGACGCAGTAGTTAGCACGCTATATTGGAATTGTCTATATTGGATTTAATAAGGTCTTTTTGGAATGTTGCTTTCGAATTCAGATCTATATTTTTTCAATTTTTGTCTAATATTTGGATATTTACGACTTAAAATAGCAACAGCAAATAATGCAGAATTTTTAGCGCCTGCTTTTCCAATAGCCAAAGTTGCAACTGGAACACCAGCCGGCATCTGAACAGTAGAATAAAGGCTGTCCACACCATTTGTTACACTCGGCATTGGCACTCCAAGAACAGGTATAGTTGTTAAAGCAGCAGTAACACCTGCTAAATGCGCCGCTCCTCCAGCCGCAGCAATAATTACCTCGTAATCTTTTTTTTCAGCCTCAGCTATGAATCTCTCAAGCCTTTTTGGAGTTCTGTGAGCAGATATTACCCTTACATCATTATTAATTCCAAATTCTTTCAGCATCTCACTACAATGTTCCATAACACCTTTCCAATCAGACTTGCTACCCATAATTATTCCAACTGTCGGATTTTTATTAATTTTCATTTGTATTTTCTTGTTGTTTATTTTCCTCTTTTTCTTTTTCTTTTAATTTTTCTTCTTTGGCTTTTAATTTTTTCTCTCGCTCTTTCCTTCTATTTGCTTTACCAATTGCCTTTTCAAAACTTGACTGAGTACACAAACCTAAAATCACAGGATCTCTCGGCGTAAGGTTTGAAAAATTCCAGAAAGTTCTGTTTCTTATTAATGATACAGTTCCTTTTGTACTTCCAACTAATTTTGCAATTTGTCCATCAGAAAGCTGTGGAAAGTTTTTTAAAAGCCATAATACTGAGTCAGGTCTGTCTTTTCTTTTGGAGATAGGGGTATATTTTGTTTTTTTTCTTCCTTCAGATACAACTATATCTTCCTTTTTTTTATTCAGCTGAAGTGGTCTACCATGATCTTTTGAACATAAATCGACCTCTTCACGGGTTACTTGTCCAGCTAAAATCGGATTATATGCTTTAATTCCTTTAGCAACATCTCCGTCAGCAATGCCTTTGATCTCTAACTCGTGCAGATTACAAAAGTTTGCAATTTGTTTAAAACTTAATGTAGTATTTTCGACTAACCAAACAGCCGTAGCTTTTGGCATAAAAGGTGCATCAGACATAAAATTAATTCTTAGCTTTTCTTAAATTACTAAATTTTTTATTATACTTACTTACTCTTCCTTTATCTAAAATTTTTTGGCTTCCCCCAGTCCATGCTGAATGGGATATCGGATCAATATCAAGCTTTAACGTATCTCCTTCTTTGCCCCATGTTGACCTGGTTTCAAAACTTGACCCATCGGTCATGACCACTTTAATTTTATGGTATTTAGGGTGAATTTTTTTTTTCATGTGAAAATTAATATATCAATATTTGAAATTGCTCAATAATTTTTTAAAGAAAATTCACTAATTTATGGTGTATCTTAGAATTAGAAGCAACAATATCCACTTTTGTATTACTTAAACTTTTACCATTTAAGCTTTCTATATAACCACCAGACTCTTTTACTATAATAATTCCAGCAGCTATATCCCAATAATTCAATTCTCTCTGCCAGTAGGCGTCATATCTTCCAGCCGCTATATAAGCAAGATCTAATGCTGCACTTCCAGTTTTTCTTATACTACCCCTTACCTCCATAGAGATTTTTTTGTACTCATTTAAAATACTCTCTCTTTTTTCACTTGCAAATTTAGGTCCGCCCGTGACCATACACGCATTTTTAAAATCTGATTTGTTTGAAACTCTTATTCTAGAATTATTTAAAAAAGCTCCATTTCCTTTTTCTGCAAAATACATCTCGTTCTTTATTGGATCAAATATTATACCTGAAACTATTTCTGATTTTTCCTCGTAAGCTATCGATATAGCAAAATGGGGTAATCCATTTAAAAAATTAAAGGTTCCATCTATAGGATCAATAATCCACCTCTTTTCCTTAATCTTTCCTTCAATTGTGCCACTTTCCTCAGTGAGAAATGAATAATCTGTCTTTTTTAATTCTTCTATTAGTATTTTTTCTACGCGTTTATCTGATGCAGTTACAAAATCTCCTGGACCCTTTTCAGAAACCTGTAGTTTTTCAATTTCCCCAAAATCTCTAATAAGTGTTTTTGAAGCTTTCATGCAAGCCCTGTACATCATATTAAACTGAGGAGAATTAATTTTCATTGATTTATTTTTTTGACGTATTCTAAACTTCTTGTATCTAAAATAATTTTATCTCCATCTTCTATAAATGGAGGAACCATAACATCAATCCCATTTTTTAATTTTGCAGTCTTATATGAAGATGCTGCGGTTTGACCTTTTACGACTCCTTCAGTATTTTCAACAATACATTCTACATTATTAGGTAACTCAACAGACATAGGCTTATCCTCAAGATAAGAAATAGTTACTTCAAGATTTTCTGTAAGAAGTTTTGATTTCTCTCCTAATAAATTCGTTTTTAAAGAGATTTGCTCAAAAGTTTTTGGCTCCATAAAAAAGCTCTCATTATCACTCGAATATAGAAAATTAAATTTTTTTTCTTCTAGCTGAGCTCTTTCGACATTCTCGCTAGATCTAAATCTTTGATTAAGTTTGGTTCCTTTTGATAAACTTTTTAATTCAACTTGATTAAAGGCCCCACCTTTTCCAGGTTTGACATGCTGTGCTTTAAGAACAGTCCAGTGATCATTATTAAATTCAATTATCATCCCTGGTTTAATTTCATTTCCCTGTATTTTCATTTTATTTCAATTAAATTGTTTAATAGCTTTTTTTGGTTTTAAGCGTGGGTTATTCCAAATAAAACTAGATATTGCAAGATAATTAACTCCAAGTTTAATTAGAGATTTATAATTTCTACCATTAATTCCTCCGATTGCCACAATAGGCAATTTAGTTTTTTGTTTGCACCATCCTACCAAATTTTTTTTTACTTTCTTTGCTTTTGGTTTGAGTTTAGATTTGAAAAAAGACCCTAGGGCTATGTAGTTAGGTTTTTTTATTAAGGCATTCAAAATTAATTCTTTTGAACCATGGCATGTAACGCCTAAGATTTTATTTTTTTTTAGTATTCTTCTTGCTTTTTCGATTGGTTTATCAGATTGACCTAAATGACAACCATCAGCGTTAATTTTTTTTGCTATTAAAGGAGAGTCATTAATTATCAGCTTAACCTTATGTTTTTTTGTAATATATTTAATTTTTTTTCCGATTTTTACTATTTCAGATACAGAATATTTTTTAAGTCTCAATTGAAAGTATTTTACTTTTCTTGTGGAGAGCACATCTTCTAAATCTTTATAGAATTTAGGGCTTATTTTATTTGGCGATATTAAATATATAAATCTACTCAATTTTAGGCTACAAAACTTTGCTCTAACTTTTCATTCCACTTTGCTTCTGTAGAAGCGCCATTCATTGTAGCTCTATGATCAAAAACTTTTTGAACTTTTTTTATGTCAGTCATTGATTTTGCCCAAGTTTTAAGAGCTGACTGCTGTAAAGCTCGACCATAAGAGAAAGTGAAATTAAAAGAGGTATCATTTATTTTATTAATTTCGTTTAAGTTTTTTGTTGCCTCTATTTCGCTCTGACCACCGGAAAGAAAAGCAACACCAGGCACTTCTTTGGGCATATTTTTTTTCAAACACTCTAAAGTTTTTTTAGCTATCTCTTCTGTTTTAGCTTTCTGTTTGCAATTTGATCCATGGATAACCATATTTGGTTTAAGAACTGTTCCTTTCAAATTAACGTTGTGAATTTCAAGTTCCTTGTAACACTCATTTAAAACCCTGCTAGTAATATCATAACATTTATCGATTGTATGATCTCCATCCATTAAAACTTCAGGTTCAACAATTGGAACCATATTAGCTTCCTGAACTATCGCTGCATATCTAGCTAAAGCATGAGCATTAGATTTTATACATTGTTCACTCGGATGTTTAGAGGAAATTGAGTATACAGCCCGCCACTTAGCAAATCTTGCGCCCAACTTATAATACTCTTCCATTCTTCCTCTCAAACCATCTAAACCTTCAGTTACTTTTTCTTGATCTGATCCAGACAAAAGTTTTGCGCCTTTATCGACTTTTATTCCTGGAATAGACCCACTTTTTTTTATTAATTCAGGAATTGGTATTCCACTATTTGAAGTTTGTTTTAGAGTCTCCTCAAATAATATAACACCACTAATTGATGTTTTCATTGAACTTGACGAGAACAAAGTTTCTCTAAAGTTAAGTCTGTTTTTTTCCGTACATTCAACATTCACACTCTTTAATCTCTTTTCCATTGTGCCCGTACTTTCATCAGCCGCAAGTATTCCTTTACCTTTCTCCACCATTTGCTTTGCTATTTTTTCAATACTCATAAATTTATTTTTTTTTTAATACTTTTATACCAGGGAGCTCTTTTCCTTCAAGAGATTCTAGAAATGCTCCCCCGGCTGTTGATAAATGTGTGAAAACCTTTTCTAATCTAGTATTTTTAATTGCCGCAATAGTGTCTCCGCCACCAACAATTGATATCAGAGATTTCAAACTGGTATTTTCTGCAATTTTTTTTCCGATTAATGTAGTTCCAGTTGCAAAATATTCATTTTCATAATAACCAGCTGGTCCATTCCAAAAAACTGTATTAGAGCTATCGATTACTTCGTTTATTAAGCCAATTGTTTTGTCCCCAATATCTAAAATCATATCTTTAGAATCAATCTCTTCTAAAGTTTTATAAGTTGGTTTTCCATCAATATTAGATGAGACATAGCAATCTATTGGTATAATAATTTTGCATTTATTAATTTCTGCAAAATTCTTAATATTTTTTACTGCAATTCCGGAGCCTTCTTCAATAAGAGAGGAACCAACATTTTTACCTTCAAGTTTTAGAAAGTTATTAGCCATTGCCCCCACAATTACAAGTGTATCTGATGTTTTTGATAAGCTTGATAATATATTTATTTTTGTAGAAACTTTAGATCCACCAATAATGCATGTTACAGGTGTTTTTTTATTTTTAATAATTAACTCGATTGATTTAACCTCTCTCTCTAGGGCCGGTCCTCCATAACTATCAATAAATTCGGTAATTTTGTTTATCGATGCTTGTTTTCTATGAGAGCAAGAAAATGCTTCATTTATATAAATGTCACCAAGATTTGAAAGTTTTTTTGCAAAAAGCTCATCATTACTTTCTTCTTCTTTAAAAAAACGGATATTTTCGAACAGCAAAACTTCACCAGGATTTAATTTATTCGATGCCTCTTCTGCCTTATTATCAATATTTCCTTTATAAAAATAAATTTTTGCTTTCAATTTTTTTTCTAAAAAATTAAATACCGGCTTCAAAGATAATTTTGAAACCACTTGTCCTTTTGGCCTTCCAAGATGTGATAATAATATAACTTTAGCCTTTTTTTCTAAAAGCTTATTTATGAAGGGTTCAACAAGTTTAATTCTTGTATCATCTTCAACCCCTGATTCATTAAGCGGTACATTTAAATCTAATCTAACAATAATACGTTTACCATTAATTGGAATATTGTCAGAAAAAATTTTTAAATCAGACATTTGTCCAATTATTTACTTACCTTTGATTTTACAATTTTAACTATTTCATCACTTGTTAAATTTAATAAATTATAAATATCTTTATAAGGAGCACTTTTTCCATATGTAGAAAGCCCAAGTGTAACACCATCTTTACCAACTAAATTTTTCCAAGCAGATTTACTAGAAGCTTCAATCGAAATTTTAAAAGTATCATTTCCAAGTATTTCCTCTTTATAGCTTTCTTGTTGATTTTGGAAAATGTCATAACAAGGAACCGAAATAACTTTTGAATTAATACCTTCGCTTAAAAGTTTTTCTTGAGCCTCCAGAGCAATTTCAACTTCAGATCCAGATGCAATTAACGATACATCTACATTGTCTGAAGTTTTTTTTAAAATATATCCTCCTTTCGAAGACATATTTTCACCAGCATTATGCTCACTGACATAAGGCAGCTTCTGTCTAGACAAAGCAATAGCACTCGGATTATTTTTACTTTTTAAAGCTATTTCCCAACATTCAATAGTTTCATTTATATCTGCAGGCCTAAACACATTTAAATTTGGAATTGCTCTTAAATGTTCTAGATGTTCCACAGGTTGATGTGTTGGCCCATCCTCACCTAAACCAATAGAATCATGTGAAAAAATATAAATTACTCTTAATTTCATTAATGCAGATAATCGCATTGAAGGTTTTAAATAATCTGAAAAAATTAAAAAAGTTCCACCAAAAGGAATGAGACCACCATATAAAGCAATACCATTCATTATGCCTGCCATCGCATGTTCTCTAACGCCATAATGAATATAATTTCCTGAAAAATTTTTTGAAGTAATAACTTTCGAGTTTTCTGTTTTAGTATTGTTAGAGCCACTGAGATCTGCCGAACCCCCGATTAATTCCGTCAAAGTATTTGATATACTGTTTATGACTGAAGACGAGCACTGTCTGGTAGCCATTTTCGGTTTTGATTTAAAATATTTTATTTTTTCATCGCCAAATATTTTATCTAAATCTAAAGGCAATTCCCCCTTAATTAATCTTTCGCACTCTTCTTTTATTTTACTATTTTTTTTACTTAAGACTTTATTCCAATCATCCTCAATATTTTTACCCTTGTCTCCAATTTCTTTCCAAGAGTTCATAATAGTTTCAGGAATTTCAAAAGGATCGTATTTCCATTTTAGTTTATTTCTAACTAATTTTATTTCTTCATCCCCCAACGGAGAACCATGTGATGATGCTTTTCCAGATTTGTTAGGAGACCCAAAACCTATTATAGTTTTACATGAAATTATGGACGGTTTTTTTGATTTTATTGCTTTTTTAATTGAATTTGAAATTTGCTTGTAATTATGACCGTTTATTTCTTGAAAAGACCATCCATAGCTTTCAAATCTTTTTTTATAATTATCAGAAACACTTAAAGAAGTTGGTCCGTCAATTGATATTTTATTATTATCGAAGAAAACAATTAAATTTTTTAAATTTAAGTGACCAGCCAAACTCATTGCTTCATGGCTAATACCCTCCATTAAATCGCCATCACTTGCCATAACAAAAGTTTTGTTATTTATTAAATCAGATCCAAATCTTTTTTTAAGAACTTCCTCAGCTATTGCCATACCAACAGAATTAGCCAAGCCTTGTCCCAAAGGTCCAGTTGTTGTTTCAATACCAGAGTCTTTTTCATATTCAGGATGACCTGCACAAATAGAATTTAATTGTCGAAAGTTTTTTATGTCATCCAATTTAATTTTTTTATAGCCAGTAAGATACAACAAAGAATAAAGGAGCATGGATCCATGTCCCGCTGACAGCACGAACCTGTCTCTGTTTAACCAGCTTGGATTTTTTGGATTAAACCGCAGGTAGTATTTAAATAATACCGTGGCAACGTCAGCCATACCCATAGGCATACCCGGGTGTCCAGAATTTGCTTTCTGGACAGCATCAATTGATAAAAATCTTATAGCATTAGATAAATCTTTTAATTTTGGATCCACTTGTTAATTACCTATATAGACTCTAATTAATGATATCAATAATATGTTATAACAAAAAGCAAGATGGAAAACTTATACAACAAAGAAAAAAAGCTTGAAACAGCCTTAAATAAATTAAAAATTTTAAGTGAAACCCCGAGTAATTACCTTGGTAAAATTAATGATCTTTACGATGAAAAAAATCAATTAGAAATAGAAAAAAAAGAAGCAGAAAATAAATATAATCAGTTAATTGATGAACACAGCAATCTAAAAAAGAAATTAAAAGAATTAGAAAAAGAAACAATGAAAAACAAGAAACTTCAAGATGAACTCAATCAAGATATTAATGAATTGAGCCAGGAAACTGATTCGTTAGTAGAGGAGATAGATAAGTGGCAAACGTAAATATACGATTCAATAACAAAGATTACCTTTTATCGTGTGATGACGGGCAAGAGGAAGATTTAAAAAAACTAACTATTTTTTTAGATAAGAGATATTCACAGCTGAAATCGCAATTAGGAAATTTAGGTGAGAGCAAGTTACTTCTTATAACGGCGATCCAGGTTATTGATGAATATTTTGACTTGAAAAAAAGGGTTGTTTCTCAAAAAGATAATTTTGAAAAGTTATCCTCAAAATTTAAGGAAATGAAATCTTTAGCTATAGATTACAAAGAGGTAAAAGATAATGAGATATTTAAGCTAAATTCTGATTTAGATAAATTAAAAAAAATGGTTGATGAAAGCCAAAATCTTTATGAGAACATGCTTGAAAAAACCACAAAATCTATTGAGGAAATAATCAAAAATACTGAGTCTAGATCTGAAGTTCAGTAAATGCCATCAAAAGAAAAATTAAGAAAGAAATACTTATTGTTAAGAAAAAAAAAATATTTTCCTGTAGAAAAAAATTTCTTTAAGCCAATCGTTAAAATACTTAAATCAAAAAAAATAAAAAGCATATCATTATACTACCCTTCTAATTATGAAGTAGATACTCTTAGCTTGTTTGAGTTATTGAAAACAAAAAAAAATATATCTACATATCTCCCAAAACTTTTACCAAATGGAAGTATGAAATTTGTACGCTGGAGTTTTTACGATCCTCTTAGAGTTAACAAATATGGTTTTTTAGAGCCGGTTGGTAAGTCAAAAGCCATAATTCCAGAAATTATAGTTCTCCCTTTATTATCATTTGATAAATTTGGAAATAGATTAGGATACGGCAAGGGATATTATGATAAATTTCTTTCAAAATCGAGTGTAAAAAAAAATAAAACTCTAACAATTGGACTTGCATTTTATTTTCAAAAATATAAAAAAATCCCAACCATAAAATCAGATGTTAAAATTGACCGTATACTAACGGAGAAAGGATTTTTGTAACATTAATGAAAATATTAGTTTTAGGCGATGTATTTGGTCCCTCCGGAGTTAACGCAATCAAAAAATATTTACCAAAAATTATAAAAGAAAAAAAAATAGACTTTGTTGTTTTAAACGGTGAAAATGCAGGGGACAAAGGAGTTGGTATTACAAAAAAAAATACAGAGGAATTTTTTAACGCTGGTGCGGATGTAATCACATCAGGAAACCATATTTGGGATGAAAAAGAGACCATGAGTTTTATAAAGAATGAAAAAAGATTGTTAAGACCAGAAAATCTAATACAACCATCACCAGGTATTGGTTACGGTATTTTTAATTCAAATAATAAAAAAAAAATAGCAGTAATAAATTTAATGGGCAATGTTTTCATGAAAAAAACTGAAGATGTTTTTACAGCAGCAAAAAAATTTTTAGATAAAGTAAAATTAAAAAGAGATGTAGATTTTATAATAGTAGATATACATGCAGAGATAACAAGTGAAAAAATGGCTATGGCATATTTATTCGATGGAAAAGCAACATTGGTTTTTGGAACACATACTCACGTTCCAACTTCTGACCATAGAATTATGGAAAAAGGAACAGCATATCAAACTGATTTAGGAATGTGTGGTGATTACAATTCAATTATTGGAATGAATAAAGAAAATTCTTTAAAAAGGTTTTTGAAAGATCCTTCGGCTATAAAACATTATCCTGCGACAGGATTAGGAACTATAAGCGGGTTGATGGTAGAAGCTGATGACAAAACAGGATTAGCTAATAATGTTAAGCCAATAATTACAGGCGGATTATTACAAGAGAGAAGTTAGATATGGCCGGTCACTCACATTGGGCAGGAATAAAGCACAAGAAAGGTAGACAAGATAATTTAAGATCTAAGATTTTTTCTAAAATATCTAGAGAGATAACTGTAGCTGCTAAATTAGGCTCAAAAGATCCTGTTACAAATCATAGATTAAGAGCAGCAATTGAGTCTGCTAAGAATGCTAATATGCCTAAAGACAATATTAATAGAGCAATAAGTAAATCAGACATTAGCAAAGATCATAATTTTGAAAATTTAAGATATGAGGGTTTTGGACCAAAAAATATTGCTATAATAATCGAAACATTGACCGACAACAAAAACAGAACAGCAGGCGCTATAAGAACAACCCTACAAAAGTTTGGGGGAAATTTAGGAAGCTCAGGTTCAACAACTCATTTTTTTGATAATTGTGGCATAATACAAATTTCTAATGAAAAAATATCGGAGGAAAAGGCTTTAGATTTTGCGGCTACAGTTGGTGCAAAAGATTGTTATAGTCAAAAAGAATTTCAAGAAATTATTACTAAAAAAGAGGATTTCTACAAAGTAAAAAATGAGGCTGAAAAAATAGTCAAAAAATTATTTTATTCAGGTATAGAATGGAGACCAAAAAATCTTATAAGTTTAAAAAAGAAAGAGGCTTCAGAATTTGAGAGTATGCTTGAACTTTTGCAAGAAAATGATGATATACAAAATGTCTTTCATAACTGTAATTTATTATAGGTTAATCTAATGAGAATTATTGGAATAGACCCAGGATTAAGTGGAGCTCTAGCAATTTTAGATGATATAAAAATCTTTGATATGTTTGATATGCCTATCATGCCTGAAGGAAAAAAAAATAAAAATCAACTTAATAGCGCCCAATTAGTTAAAATAATTAAAAGCCACATTTTGCCAGATAAAGATACTTTTGTTATTGTTGAACAGGTAAGCGCAATGCCTGGCCAGGGAGTTACAAGCATGTTTAATTTTGGTCAGACATTTGGAGCAATTAAAGGTATTTGCGCTTCATTAAATCTTCCAATTTTTTACGTAAGACCTGCGAAATGGAAGAAACACTTTGATCTTATCAATTCATCAAAAGATGCAAGCCGTACAAAAGCCATTGAAATGTATCCCTCAATATCCGATCGTTTGCGTAAAAAGAAAGACGTAAATAAAGCAGATGCTATTTTGATTGCCAGATACTTTAGAGAGTGCAAAGCTCAGTTTGCTGAGTAAATAAACTAATATTAAAAAATTAAAACGCCAAATTGATGACACATTCTACGAGTAATTAATTTGGATGGAACAAGATATAGCTTCACAAGTAGTAGGTCTAGGAGGTGCCACAGATTTTTCATTATGGCAATTATTTTTACGAGCAGATTTTGTTGTTAAAAGTGTAATAATAATTTTAATTGCTAGTTCAATCTTTTCCTGGGCATTAATTTTTGAAAAGGCAAGGCTTTTTAGAAAAATAGATAAAAGCACACAATTGTTCGAAGATAAGTTTTGGAAAGCTAAATCTGCTGAGGCTTTTTACAAAAATCTTCCAATGAAAACTGACGATCCATTAACAGTTATATTTAAATCTGCAATGGCAGAATTAATTAAAACCAGATCAAAGTCATCAAGCGTTCAGAGTGCTAGAGTGGAAAGAGTCGTAGAGGTCTCTATAGATAAGCAATTAAAAATTATAGAAAAGAATTTCACCTATCTTGCAACGGTCGGATCAACAGCTCCTTTTATTGGATTATTTGGAACTGTATGGGGCATAATGAATTCTTTCCAATCAATTGCAATTTCACGAAATACAAGTTTAGCAATTGTTGCGCCTGGTATTGCAGAAGCATTGTTTGCAACAGCACTGGGTTTATTGGCAGCTATCCCAGCAGTTATTTCCTACAATAAATTTAATAGCGATAGCCAAAGATATTTTTCACGTGTAGATAATTTTTGCAAAAGATTTTTATCAATAGTCTAATTTATGGGATTCATAATTAATCGTTCAAAAAAAGAACCAATGAGCGAAATTAATGTAACACCTTTTGTAGATGTAATGTTGGTTCTGTTAATAATCTTTATGGTAACAGCACCTTTGTTAACTGTAGGTGTACAAGTTGATTTACCAGAATCAGCAGCAGACTCTTTACCCGACGATCAAGAGCCATTAACTGTAAGTATAAATTCTAAGGGAGAGGTATTTATCCAGGAGCACAAGGTTGGCTTTGAGTCAATTGTTCCCAAAATTTTAGCCATATCGAAAAATAGAACCGATACCAGGATTTATGTAAGAGGAGACAAAACAATAAATTATGGCAGAGTTTTAGAAGTAATGGGTAGACTATCTGGTGCAGGATTTTCAAAAGTTGCTTTAATATCCGAGCCTTATAAAAATTAATGTTTTATGACCAAAAATTTATTTTTTTCGTTTTTATTCCATGCCCTAGTAATTTTTCTAACAGCTTTATCTCTGCCATTTATGTTAAGAGAACCAATTGATTTACCACCGATTGTTTCAGTTGAGTTTATTGAAATTAAAGACAAAACCTACATACCTTTTGCTCCTAAAGCGCGAGAAATAATTGACAAGGCTAAAGAAGAGGAAAAAAGAATAGTTTCTGAACAAGCCCCCCCATCTGCTAAAGCCAAGGAAAAACCAGATAGAATTCCAATGCCAGAGGATAAAAAACAAAAAAAAGAAATGGTTAAAAAAAAACAGAATCCTGAGGAAATTAAACCTGAAATTAGACAATCATCAGAATTTGAAAAAAAAGAATTATTCGATACAAACGAAATAGCAGCCTTAATTGATAAAGCGAAAGAAGAGCAAGCAAATACACAGAAAAAAACAGATAAATTAACACAAAGTAGTGTTAAAAATTCTTTTGCTCAGGCATTGTCATTATCTGAAGAAGATGCATTAAGAGCCCAAATTTTTGGTTGTTGGAGCGTCCCATTAGGTTTACCCTATGATAAAAATTTGCTTGTTAGAATAAAACTTAAATTAAAACCAGATGGAACTATACTTAAATCTGAAATTTTGGATCACGCAAGAATGAACACACCTGGACAAAGTTTCTATAAAATTCTCGCTGAAAGTGCCTTAAGGGCCGTAAGAATCTGTCAACCACTTAAAGTACCACCAACTGGATATGATAGATGGAAAGATTTACAGTTAAACTTTGATCCTACAGAAATGTTAAAAGGTTAAACTTGATGAAAAAAATAATCATTTTATTTTTATATATCATATTAAGCTTTTCCAAAGCTCAGGCTTTAATAAAAGTTGATATTACTAGGGGTAACCTAGATCCTTTGCCAGTAGCAATATCACCTTTACACGTTGATGGAAAATCAGAAAAATTTTCTTTATTTGAAGTAAATAAATTAGGTTCCGAAATATCTAAAATCATAGAGCAAAATATTAAATCTACTGGTTTATTTAACCCCCTAAATAAAGATGCATTTGTTCAAAAACCAGATATTGCACACTTAAAACCACGATTTGAAGACTGGAGACTAATAAAAGCTCAAGCTTTGGTAACAGGCAAACTTTTAATTAAAGATGATAAATTAAAAGTAGAGTTTAGATTATGGGATCTTACAGCAGCTAAAGAGATGTTGGCACTTTCGTTTACAACCACACCAAATAACTGGAGAAGAGTAGCCCATATAATATCCGACAAGATTTATGAGAGACTAACAGGAGAAGGCGGATATTTTGATACAAGAATAATTTATGTTTCAGAGACAGGACCAAAAGATCAAAGAGTTAAAAAATTGGCATTAATGGATCAAGATGGTTACAACATTAAGTATTTGACTTTAGGAAACGAACTTGTTCTTACACCGAGATTTAATCCAACAAATCAATTAGTAACATACATGTCTTATTTTAAAAATTTGCCCAGGGTATATTTATTAGATATAGAAACAGGAATACAAGAAATTGTTGGTAATTTTCCAGGCATGACTTTTGCACCAAGATTTTCCCCAGATGGAAAAAAAATTATTATGAGTTTCGCTAAAGATGGTAATTCGGATATATATTCAATGGATATTGAAACTAGAATTGTAGAGCAAATAACAAAACATCCCTCCATAGATACATCACCCTCATACTCACCAGACGGTAAATATGTTGCTTTTAATTCTGATAGGAGTGGACTACAACAAATTTACGTTATGAGAAGTGACGGAACTGGTGTTAAAAGAATAACTCACGGGAAGGGTATATACGGCACTCCTGTTTGGTCACCCAGAGGTGACTTGATAGCTTTTACAAAAGTTAGAAAAGGAAGATTTTATATTGGCGTAATGAGGTCCGACGGTTCTGGAGAAAGGTTGTTAACTGAAAATTTTTATCAAGAGGCTCCTTCATGGTCACCAAATGGAAGAGTTTTGATATTTTACAGAGAGACTAAATCTGACAAAACAGGAAAGGGCTTTTCAGCGAAACTTTGGTCTATTGATATTACAGGTTACAATGAAAGAAGGGTAAAAACTGAAACAGATGCTTCAGACCCATCTTGGTCCTCGTTATTGTCAAAGTAGTTGTTTTTTCAGCACAATTTGTGCTTGCAACATCTGAATAAATTTGAAATATTACACCAACCTTAAATATATTTAGGAGATTGAAAATGAAATTTAATTTAGCGCTTAGAAACCTTTTAATAGTTTTGTTTGGTGCTTTAGTTCTGTCAGCTTGCTCTACTACAAAGAAGGGCGATCTATCGGGGGACGTATATACCGGAACTGAAACTATTGAGTATTTAGCAAAGGGAGTTCCGGACAGAGTTTTTTTTGCTACAAACAAATCAAGTTTAACTACTGCTGCAAGAGATACTTTAAGAAAACAAGCTACGTGGCTTAGAAAAAACAAAGATATCTCAGTAACAGTTGAAGGGCACGCCGACGAGCGAGGCACAAGAGAGTACAACTTAGCATTAGGAGAAAGAAGAGCTAATGCTGCGAAAGATTATTTGATGACTTACGGAATTTCAGGAAAACGAATTAGCGTAATTAGCTATGGTAAAGAGAAACCAGTTAATCCTGCATCGAATCCTTTAGCCTGGTCTCAAAATAGAAGATCGGTTTCAGTAAAAGCAAACTAATTTTTAAAATATAAAGACCCCGTTATCATTGAAAAATAACGGGGTCTTTTTTTTGCCATTTTTTTTATAAATAAGTGTAATCAATGATTTTAGAAAAAAAATTTAGTATAAAAATACTCATCTCAGTTTTTTGTGTAATTTTTTTTATATTGTACAATCCTAACCATATCAAAGCTGAAGAAGAAGAATTAACAGACGTAAGAGGAGAGCTTCAAAAGATTAGTGCTGATTTAAAAACACTAGAGAGAGCTTTTTACAAAACTTCAGAGATGAAACCAGCTAAAATTTCTCCTGGAAGTATAAACGAGGATGTACTGACACGTCATTTATTAAAATTAAATGAAATAGAGGAACAATTCCAAGAGTTGACTAACAAGTATGAGGAAATCAATTTTAAGATAGATAGATTGTCAAATAGAATTACAAAAATTCAATCCGATAATCAAATGAGATTTAGTGATTTAGAAAGCATAAGTTCAGGGGATGCGCCACAACAATCTACAAAAAAACAAAAAAGATTACCTGGCACAGATTTACCACAAGATCTTGGAAGAATATCGAATACGGATTTAAATACAACAAGTGAAGTTCAGAAAACGCAGTCAGTGGAGTCCGCTGGGCTAGTCGTAACAGAGCAAAAGCCAAAAAAATCTTTGTTACCCAACAAACCACCAAAAGAACAATATGATTTTGCAGTAAGTTTTATAAAAGTTGGTGACTATGAAACTGCAGAATTCGCCCTAAGAGAATTTATTGATAAAAATAAAAAAAATGAATTAGCTGGAAGCGCCCAATACTGGTATGGAGAAACTTTTAGAGTAAGACAGTTATACCAAGATGCTGCCGCAGCGTATTTAGATGGTTATCAAAACTATCCTAAAAGTAAAAAAGCTCCTATAAACTTATTAAAGCTGGGAAGCACTTTGGTTAAAATGGGTGAAAAAGAACAAGGTTGCCTCATGATTCAAGGAGTTAAAAAAGAATATCCAAAAGCTAGTCCGTCTGTGCTACAAAAAGCTGAGTATGAAAAGAAAAAGTTTAAATGCACAAAAGCTTAATAAAACTCTTCTAAAAAATAAAAAAATTTTAAAGCTATATTCAAAATTAAAAAAAGTTTTATCAAAATATAGAAATTGCAAATCATTTACAGTAGCAGTATCCGGGGGCCCAGATAGCTTAGCTTTAACTGGTCTTTGTAAAATATTACTTAGTGAAAAGAAATATAAAGTATTTTTTGCACTTGTAGACCATAATCTCAGAAGAAATTCCAACGTAGAAGCTAAACAAGTTAAAAATTTACTAAAAAAAAATTCCATAAAATTAGTTGTTTTGAAAAACAAAAAAAGAATCAACAAGAATATTCAAAAAAATGCTAGAGAGATAAGATATGATCTTTTATCGAATTTCTGTAAAAAAGAAGGTGTCAAACATTTGCTAACCGCGCATCATCTAGACGATCAGGTTGAGACTTTTTTTATTAGGTTGTCCAGAGGAAGCGGGGTCGAGGGTTTATCATCAATGCTGGAAAAAACAAAATTGAGGTATAATATTAACTTATTAAGACCATTTTTGGATATAAACAAAGAAGAACTTAATTATATTGCAATAAAAATTTTTAAAAAAACATTTAAAGATCCTAGCAATACAAATAAAAAATTTTTAAGAACTAATATTAGAAGACTTAAGAAAAACCTTCTAAGAAATGGTATTGACCCAATTAAAATTGCACATTCAATTAAAAATATTGCATTAACTAAAGATGCAATAAATTTTTATGTAATTAAATCTATGAAAAAAATCGTTAAATATAAAAAAAAAGAAACGGTTTTAAATCTTGAGGATTTTAAAAAAGAACCAAAGGAAATTAAATTTAGAATAATCAATAATATTGTAAAAAAAAGAGCTAATACTTATTACCCTCCAAGATCATATAAAGTAGTAAATTTGATTAATCGAATTGAAGGCAAAAAATTAAAGAAATGTACTTTAGGGGGCTGTCTTTTTGAAAAAAGAAATAATTTCCTATATGTTTCAAGAGAATTTTAACAAATATTATAATTTTAATAACTAATTGCTAAATAGTGTAGAAATTGCCGCATTTATAACAAATCTTTTGATTTCAATATACTTGTTTAAATTATAATAATACCTATTTATATATTATGAACTTTAGAAATTTAATAATGTGGGGTTTGATAGTCCTCTTGTCTGTCGGGCTGTTTAACCTTTTTCAAGATCCTAGGGGAGTTAGAGCACAAGACGAACAAATAGCTTTCTCCAAATTCCTTGAAGAAGTGGACTCAGGTAGAGTTGTTCAAGTAGAAATTTCAGGAAATAATATTAACGGAACATTATCCGACGGATCAAAATTTAAAACATATTCTCCAAATTATCCTGAGCTTGTAGGCAAGCTTTCCGAAAGAGGTGTAAGTATAGTTGCTTCGCCAGTTGAAGATAAAATGCCCTCACTGATCGGGGTGCTTTTGTCTTGGGTTCCAATGTTGTTACTTATTGGAGTATGGATTTTCTTCATGCGTCAAATGCAAGGAGGAAGAGGCGGAGCTATGGGTTTTGGAAAATCAAAAGCTAAACTTTTAACTGAAGCTCAAGGAAAAGTTACATTTAATGATGTAGCTGGTATTGAAGAGGCAAAAGAAGAAGTAGAGGAGATTGTTGATTTTTTAAAAGACCCTAAAAAATTTAGAAGACTGGGTGGAAAAATTCCAAAAGGCGCATTACTCATTGGCCCCCCTGGAACAGGAAAAACTTTGTTAGCTAAAGCAATAGCTGGTGAAGCAGATGTTCCTTTTTTTACAATTTCAGGATCTGATTTTGTTGAAATGTTTGTGGGTGTTGGAGCTTCAAGAGTAAGAGACATGTTCGAACAAGGAAAAAAACACGCACCATGTATAATTTTTATAGACGAAATAGATGCCGTCGGAAGGAGTAGAGGAGCAGGTTTAGGAGGCGGTAATGATGAAAGAGAACAAACTTTAAACCAATTATTAGTCGAGATGGATGGTTTTGATACTAATGAAGGAATAATTTTAATTGCAGCAACTAACAGACCCGATGTTTTAGATCCCGCTCTTTTAAGACCAGGAAGGTTTGACAGACAAGTTGTAGTACCAAATCCAGATATTCTTGGAAGGGAAGCTATTTTAAAAGTTCATATTAGAAAGATAAATACTGGTCCCGATGTTAAGCTTAGAACAATTGCAAGAGGAACCCCTGGGTTTTCAGGAGCAGATTTAGCCAACTTAGTTAATGAGTCTGCATTGTTAGCAGCTAGAAAAAATAAAAGAGTTGTAACAATGTCTGATGTAGAAGAAGCAAAAGACAAAGTAATGATGGGTGCCGAAAGAAGATCTATGGTTATGAGTGAAGAAGAAAAAAAACTTACCGCATATCATGAAGGTGGACACGCAATTGTTGCACTTAATGAAAAAGCATCTGACCCAATTCACAAAGCCACAATTATACCAAGGGGAAGAGCTCTGGGTATGGTCATGAGACTACCAGAAAGAGATCAATTATCTGTTACAAGAGAAAAAATGTATTCTGATATAGCCGTTGCAATGGGAGGAAGAATTGCTGAAGAATTAATTTTTGGTTATGAAAAAATAACCTCAGGAGCATCCTCAGATATTGATATGGCAACTAAAATGGCAAAAAACATGGTGACAAGATATGGTATGAGCAAAGACTTAGGGACAGTTGCTTATGGTGAAAACGAAGACGAGGTATTTCTTGGAAGGCAAATTGCTAGACAGCAAAATATGTCAGAAGAAACTGCGAAAAAAGTAGATATTGAAGTTAAAAAAATTATAGATACTAGCTATGAGAGAGCAAAAAATGTTTTAACCGAAAAAATAGATGATCTACACAAAATCGCCAAAGCCTTACTTGTTTATGAAACTTTGACTGGAGATGAAATAAGAGATTTAATTTTAAAAAATATACAACCCGCTAAACTCTCCAAGAAAGACGAAGAATCTGAAGATAAAGCGTCATCAGCTATAGATTCTATTGGTTTAAAACCAAAACCAGCATTATAATATCAATAAATCATGAGAAAGTATTACACAAGGCCGTGTAATTTTTATCATGGAAGAGCCGCAAATAGTCTCATTAAATTAAAAAAAGCTTTTCCGTTAAATGGTAAAAAAAACATAGCATTTGATAGAATTGAAATTTTTTTAAGAGAAAAAAACAAAGTAAGAAATAGTTTAATTCACATTAAAGATATACGCAAACTAAATAAAAATATTAAAAAAATTATTCAACAAGATTTGAAAAAAATTATTTCAAAAAGGAAAAACTTTCTCAAAAATGTTAATTTTAACGAAACCTCAATTATGGGTGTGCTTAATTTAACTCCTGATAGTTTTTCAGACGGCGGAAGATTTAATACGAAAAATAAAGCATTTAAACAAATCTCTAATATGATTAATTCTGGAGCAAAAATTATTGACATAGGAGGGGAGTCCACACGACCAGGATCTATGACAATTGATCCAAAACTTGAATGGAAAAGAGTCGAATATATTTTGAGAAATTTCAAAAAAAAATATAAAAAGGTTTGCTTATCAATTGATACTAGAAAATCTGACGTAATGATTAAGAGTATAAAATGTGGAGCAGATATAATTAATGATGTATCGGGTTTTAGCCATGATCCTTATGCGCTTCCAAAATTAAAAAACTTTAATGTTTCAAAAATCTTACATCATATGCAAGGAACTCCAAATACTATGCAAAAAAACCCAAGATACCAAAATGTTTTATTAGATATTTATGACTTCTTTGAAAGAGAGATTTTGAACGTATCAAAAGATAAAAAAATTATACTAGACCCTGGAATTGGTTTTGGTAAAACTTTGAAACATAATTTGACTTTAATTTCCAAAATATCTTTGTTTCATAGTCTTGGCTTTCCTATTTTGATTGGAACATCTAGAAAAAGATTTATTAATCAAATATCTGGAGAGTATGACAGTAAAGATAGAATAGGCGGCACTCTAGCCTCAATTCTTTTTTTATTGGCTCAAGGTGTGCAAATTTTTAGAGTGCACAACGTTCGAGAAGTAAAACAGGGAGTCATGGTTTTTGAGAAAATAAATGAAAAATAAGTATTTTGGTACAGATGGCATAAGAGGAACTGTTAATCAAGGAAACATTACTGGGGAAAAGTTTTTTAAATTTGGATTAGCATCCGGTACATATTTTAAAAATCAAAAAAAAACAAAACAAATTGCAATCATAGCAAAAGATACAAGACTATCAGGGTATACTTTGGAACCAGCACTTGTATCAGGACTTGTATCCGGTGGAATGAATGTTTTCACATTAGGCCCTTTACCAACCAATGGACTTGCAATGTTAACAAAATTAATGGGAGCAAATATGGGTATAATGATTACGGCTTCGCATAATCCTTATTATGACAATGGTTTAAAATTGTTTGGACCTGACGGTACAAAGTTATCTGATAAAATTGAAAAAAAAATTGAAATATTAATAGACGCCAAAAATACGAAACAGTTAACAAACCCACAATTGCTTGGAAGAGTAAAACGTCTCGAGGATGGAAATGACAAGTATATTGGTATACTAAAAAATAATTTTCCAAGTAATTTTCATCTCAAAGGTACAAAAATAGTTTTAGATTGTGCGAATGGTGCTTGTTATAAAGCTGCACCTAAATTGCTAAAAACTCTTGGAGCAAAAGTTATTTCTATCGGAGTAAAACCTAATGGATTAAACATAAATGAAAAATGTGGATCAACTTACCCTTCAAAAATTAAAAATGCTGTAAAAAAATATAAAGCTAATATTGGTATCTCATTCGATGGAGATGCTGACAGGGTCATTATGTGTGATGAAAAAGGCAAAATAATAGATGGAGACCAAATTATTGCAATGTTAGCTCGTCGTTGGAAATCTAAAAAAATATTGAAGGGAGGAGTTATAGGAACATTAATGTCCAATTATGGTTTAGAAAGATTTTTAAATAATGAAAAAATAAAATTTTCTAGATCTAAAGTGGGGGATAGATATGTTAAAGAAAAAATGAAAAAACTAAATTATAATTTAGGGGGTGAGCAGTCCGGACATATCATTCTAGGAAAATTTGCAACAACCGGCGATGGTCTTCTAGTGGCTTTAGAAGTATTGTTTTCTCTAAGAAAAGGTAAAAAGGCCAGTCAACTCTTAAAAGTTTTTAAACCATTACCCCAAATTTTAGAGAACGTAGTGGTTAATGATAAAAATATTATTAGCAAATCAAAAGTTAAAAATGCAATAAAGAAAGCAAACAAACTAATGAGTCAAAAAGGTAGACTTTTAGTTAGAAAATCTGGAACAGAACCAAAAATTAGGATAATGGCTGAGTCATATGATAAAAGTTTAATTTTAAAATGCATAAAAATAATCAAAAAATCTATTAAATAAATTGAAACCTAAATCAAAAATTTTAATAATTGCAGGATCAGACTCATCTGGTGGAGCAGGAATTCAAGCAGATATTAAAACAGTTACAGCATTAGGCGGCTACGCAATGACAGCTGTAACTGCCATTACAGCTCAGAATACTACTGGAGTTAATTCAGTTATTCCCATACCGCCTAAAGAAATAAAAAAACAAATTTTATTCACCTCGAAAGATATTAAACCTGATGCTATTAAAATTGGAATGCTTCATTCACCGGATGTAATTAATTCTGTGATTAAATCTCTTAAAAAAATTCGAACTAAAAAAATAATTTTAGATCCAGTTATGGTTGCAAAAGGTGGATTCAAATTAATTAATGATAGAGCAATAAAAACTTTAAAAGATAAACTCATCAAAAAAGTTTTTCTTATAACACCAAATATTCCAGAAGCAGAAGTTTTAACTAAAATTAAAATCAAAAGTCTTGACGACATGATTCATGCAGCCAATATTTTGCTTCAATCTGGTGTTAAAAATATTTTGATTAAAGGAGGTCATAGAAATACAAAGAATATGAAAGATGTATTTTTAAACAAAAAAGAATTAAAAATTTTTAACAGCAAAAGAATTAAAACTAAAAACACTCACGGAACAGGCTGTACCTTATCAAGTGCAATTGCAACTTTCTTCGCATGTGGAAAAAACTTAAATAAATCCTGTGAGCTTGGGATTAAATATGTTAATCAATCGATTAGATCTAATCTTAAATATGGAAAAGGTCATGGACCAATTAATCATTTGAGCTCAATAAAAATAGACAGGAAATATAAATAATGAAAAATGTAGTAGTCGTAGGTTCGCAATGGGGTGACGAAGGCAAGGGCAAAATTGTAGATTGGCTCTCCAGTGAAGCAGATGTTGTTGTTCGGTTTCAAGGCGGACACAATGCAGGTCATACACTAGTAATTGATGGTGTAACTTATAAACTTAGGTTGTTGCCTTCGGGAATCGTTAGAAAAGATAAAGTTTCAGTAATTGGCAACGGTGTTGTAGTTGACCCTTGGGCATTATTAGATGAAATCAAAGAAATTAAATCAAAAGGTATTGAGGTAAATAAAAATAATTTAATTTTATCAGAGTCTGCAAATCTTATTCTTCCTTTTCATAAAGAGATGGATGAAATTAGAGAAGATGCTGCAGGTAAAGCAAAAATTGGCACAACAAGAAGAGGCATAGGTCCCGCGTATGAAGATAAAGTTGGAAGGAGGTCAATTAGGGTGATGGATCTAGTGTCTGAGAGAAATTTAGACCATAGACTAGAAGCAGTCTTATTACATCACAATGCTATTAGAAAAGGTTTAGGCAAGAAACTATTTATGAAAGATAAATTAAAAAAAGATTTATTAAAAATAGCACCAGAAATATTGAAATTTTCACAACCAGTTTGGAAAAAATTGGATGATTTTAAGTCAAAAGGTAAAAAGATATTATTTGAAGGAGCACAAGGTATTTTGCTTGATGTTGATCATGGTACATATCCGTTTGTTACATCTTCTAATACCGTCGCTTCATCCGCAGCAACTGGAACAGGCTGTGGTCTAAATTCAATAAATTATGTTTTAGGCATAACAAAAGCTTATACTACAAGAGTCGGCGAGGGACCTTTTCCAACTGAGTTAAAAGATAAAACTGGAGAATTATTAGGAAATAGAGGGAAAGAGTTTGGAACTGTAACTAGCAGAAAAAGAAGATGCGGCTGGTTTGATGGAGTACTTGTTAGACAAACGATAAAAATTTCTGGTATAGACGGAATAGCATTAACAAAGCTTGATGTGCTAGACGAGCTAGATGAAATTAAAATGTGTGTTGCTTACGAATTAAATGGCAAAAAAATTGATTATTTGCCAGCCGCGGTAGATGATCAGCTCAAAGTAAAACCAATATATAAAGTATTTAAAGGGTGGAGAGCACCAACAAAAGGTATTAAAAAATTTGAATCACTACCTGAAAATGCTAAAAATTATATAATTGAACTTGAAAAATTTATTGAGGCAAAAGTTTCTAGTGTTTCTACCAGTCCAGAAAGAGAAGATACAATTCTTATTGAGAGCCCTTTTTAAAACTAAGTTTATTTTGCGGGAAGAAGATTTTTAGATTTGCTGGAGTTAAGCATAGCCTTTTGAAGTTTTTCAAAGGCTTTAGTTTCTATTTGTCTAATTCTTTCTCTACTTATACTATATTTTTTACTTAGTTCATCTAAAGTTTTAGGCTTATCCAAAAGCTTTCGTGCCTCAATTATCTCTCTTTCTCTGTCATTTAAAATTTTTATTGATTGATACAATAATGATTTTTTTTCACCTAATTCTTGTTGTTGGGCAACATAAAGCTCCTGATCTAAATTTTGATCTACGATCCAATCTTGCCACTCACTTTTTTCATCGGATTTAATTGGGTCATTTAAAGATTTTTCTTGAGACATCATTCTTCGATTCATAGAAATAACTTCTTCAGGCTTCACATTAAGCTTGTCTGATATTATTTCTACTTGTTCTTTTTTCAAATCACCTTCTTCACGAGGCGCTATTTGTTGTTTCATTTTTTTTAAATTAAAGAAAAGTTTTTTTTGTGCAGCTGTTGTTCCCATTTTTACTAGACTCCAAGATCTTAAAACATATTCTTGTATTGATGCTTTGATCCACCACATCGCATAAGTAGCCAATCTGAAACCTTTGTCAGGATTAAATTTTTTTACAGCTTGCATCAAACCCACGTTACCCTCAGAAATTATTTCTGACATTGGTAATCCGTAGCCACGGTAACCCATAGCTATTTTTGCAACCAATCTTAAATGACTAGTAACAAGTTTGTGTGCAGACTTTAAATTACCTCTATCCTTCCAATTTTTTGCCAACATATATTCCTCTTCTGCATCTAGAATTGGAAATTTTTTGATTTGAGCTAGGTAAAGGGATAGCCCACCTTCACCTGCAAGGGATGGCAATTTCGGTGAAAAAGTTTTTGTACTCATAAATTATATATATATTCTTAATTTAAGTATTTTTAATTACCAAAATTATTAAGAAAATCCAACATTTTTTTTATGTCATGTGGCATTTTTGACTCAAAATTTAATAATTTTTTTCTAGTTGGATGAATAAATCCTAAACTCATTGCGTGTAATGCCTGTCTATTCAAATTAACAAGAATTTTATTAAAATTTTTATCAATTTTTTTGAACTGCAATCTTTTTTTTCCGTACTTTTTATCTCCAATCAATGGATTACCTTTATAAGACATGTGTACTCTTATTTGATGGGTCCTGCCGGTCTCTAAAATACATTCTATTAAACTTATTTTTGGAATATTTTTATAATTAAAAACTTTTAATGTTTTATAATTAGTAATAGCTTTTTTTCCAGTTACAGAACTAACAGACATAAGTTGTCTATTTCTTTTATTTCTAGTTAAGAGTGTTGATATTTTTCCTTCAAGAGGTCTTATAACGCCCCAAACTAAGGCTAAATATTTTCTTTTTATACTGTGATTATTAAATTGCTCTGATAATTTTACATGAGAAAAATTATTTTTTGCCACCAAAAGCAAACCACTTGTTTCTTTATCAATCCTATGAACTATACCTGGCCTAAAGGGTCCATTTAAATTTGATAAATTTTGTTTATATAAATACATTAGACCGTTTACCAAAGTATTATCTTTATTACCTGCTCCAGGATGAA
The DNA here is from genome assembly GCA_003213135.1 of Pelagibacteraceae bacterium AG-426-I15. GTDB lineage: Bacteria > Pseudomonadota > Alphaproteobacteria > Pelagibacterales > Pelagibacteraceae > Anoxypelagibacter. The sequence continues at coordinate 327,736 of QCNT01000001.1, forward strand.
CTGTTAAACCGCTTGGTTTATCAACAATAATTATTTCTTTATCTTCGTAAACTATATCAATTTTAATTTTTTTTGGTTTGATATGAATGCTCTTATTTAACTTTATAATGATCTCGATTTGATTGCCTTCTTTAACTTTCTCAGAAGCTGATGAAATTATCTTTTTATTAATTTTAACTCCTTTAGAGGTAATGACCTTTTTAATCTGGGATCTTGTAAGATCCTTTAATTTTTCAGTAAGAAACTTATCAATTCTGATATTTTTCTCTAAATCTTTAACTAAAAATGTTATTGTTTTATTCATTTAATAATTTAAAACTTATTTTATGCGCTCGTAGCTCAACTGGATAGAGCGTCTGACTTCGGATCAGAAGGTTGAGGGTTCAACTCCTTCCGGGCGCACCATAATTTAAGCAATCCATTCATTTAATTTTTCTTTATTTTTTAAAATAAATTCAGGAAAACTATTATCAATTTTTACTTTTCTCAAATTATAACCCCTTTCAAAAATGTCCTGTCCTTTTTCAATTTTGGATTTTATTTTTTCCTCATCGACTATATTTTTTTTATTAAATTCTCCATGAGCAAAAGATTTAATTTTATTAGATATATTTTCGGGGCTTTGAAGATATGCAAAATGCCACCCGCCGTCTTCAATAATCTGAATATTTTTAATTTTGTCGATTCTCCAAAAAGGATATTTTTTAAATTTTAAATTTCTTAACCACTGAGGTGATTTTAAATTTTTTTTTAAACAAATTTTTGATCCATGCCAATTATTTTCATTTAAATTTAGGAGATTAATTTTATACATAAACATTTTTTGTGAAAAAACTGCATAATTATTTTTATCAAATTCTTTTAATTTATTCAGATTGGGTATTTCATCTACATCAGATAAAATTATAAAATCATTATCATCTGCATTTTTTAAGCCTTTAATTATGGAATTCCTTTGATGCTGCTCAACTAAAGACTCCCCACCTCTATGGGGCTTTTTTAAGCTGTCAGGAGTATCATCTACAACAATATAATTAATTTTATCTTTATATTTTTTATATTTATTAATATCAAAATTTAACTTTTTAGATTTGCCCTGGTGATTAACAGTAGACTCTACTATTACAAAAGTATTTACATATTGATTTAAAATGTTTAGCCTTAAGTCGACAATATGATCCTCATTAAAATATTGAAAGCAGTCAAAAATTTTCATAAATCCTAATCAAAATATCTATCTTTAATATTTAAATAATTTTCAGAATATTTAAGCCCAATTATTTCAGATATTTTTTTTAATAAACTAATTTGACCAGATATTAACATAAGGCTAATAAATTCATTCTGTCTATTTAAAATTATTTTCTTACCACTTTCGTTTGAGAAATTGGGTATAAAAATCATATCCATTTCCACAGGAGATCTAGTCACATGAGGCCCTATAGTCCTCCAGTCCACTAGTAAATAATTTAGCCCATTCAAATAATTTAATAATTCTGTCCAACTTGGCATATTTTTGTACATGGGATAAATTTGAACCTCACATTTAATTAATAAAGGTTTATAACTTTCTAAACCTTTTAAAATTTCTAACTCTGAGCCCTGAGTATCTAGTTTTAAATAATCCAGAAAATTAATGTTGAGTGATTTTAAACTTGCGCCAATTGTATCACATTCAATACTTTCAGTTTTGGTAACATCAAAAAGATGAAAATCTTTTTCTTTAAATCCATAAATTTTCAAAGAATCTTTATTTGGCATATACATTGACGAACTACCGGGTCTTTTTCCTAAAAAATATAATTTTTTATTTGTTTTATAACTCCAAAGACCTTTATTTATAAATTGGTGCTTTTCATTCTTAGACCCATCTTGAATAGGATCGACTAAAATTGGTTTAAAAAATTTTGTATATTTATTTAAAAAAAAAGCATCAGAATTGAAGCCTCCCTGTGAACCTACGTCTAAAGCTATCATTTTTTTTTTATTAAGAAGAGTTTCAATTTTTTTTTCAAAATTATAATAATTATTTGCTCTATGTTTTTTTTCCAATAAAAAATTTATCAATCTAGAGTTAGTTTTAAGAAATTGAAAAAAATTAAATACGAATGGTATAATTAACTTTGTAATACTTGTTCTGATTTTTTTTAAAAACATTAAAAATTTATTTTTTTGTAAAGGTAGTTAGACCTATTTTCTTTCCTTCGATTATACTTGAAGAACAATGTAAATTCGTCCTATCAAAAATTAACATTGATCCCAATTCCCATTCATAAACAAACTCTATTTCAAGCCCAGATAAATTTTCTATTTTTTCATGTTTTAAATATTTTTCATGAGCTTCTTTATCAAATGGTTTTTTTCCAAACATACCTATATGATCAGATGATCTATTATTTTGTCCATAAGATAAATTCTTTTTACCCAGTTCTTTTGGGTCAAGCGTAAAATTTGTAGATCCACCATAAAATCTATTTTTAAATATAACTGTACTACCCACTGAAGAAAGCGGTATTAAAGTTTGCCTGTATATAAGATTGTCAAAATTAAAACCCGCATCAACATGAAGACCAATAGGGTTATAACTCTCTTGGATAAGTCCATAAATATCTTTTCCATTTTCATCTTTAAGATTATCCATCTTAAAATCACCTATTTCATTTTTTAATCTTTCACAAAATATATCCTCTAATTTTTTATTATAACCTTGAAGCCATCTTTTCTTTATTACATTTTGTTTCTTATTATGAACTGTGGTGGGTAAATTATTATACAAATCCAAAAACTCTTTTATTTCGTTTTCACTAAAAAGTTTTTTTAAAACTTTAGGTGGTTTTTCGAATTCTTTAATTTTGCTTATATTTTTGTGCATATTTATTCACCCATATTAATTAAAGTTCCTCTAACTTTTGCGCCATAAAAAGAAGCATAGAAAATTATAACACCTAAAACAAAATAAAGTATAGATATAGATATTGCTTTAAATATGTCGAAATAATTCACTGCATCATTTAATAGAATATTTCTCATTTCTTCAAATATGTGAACCAGAGGAAGACCTTTTGCTATAAATTGTAGTGATATTGGCAATATCTCCAATGGATAATAAATACAACCTAATGGCGCTAGAAAAAATAAACTTGCCCAAGCAATATTTTCAAATGACGGACCAAATCTTAATAATCCCGATGTAACCAAAAGACCCAAAGTTACTCCAAAAAGATACAAAGATAACAATAAAAATAATAATGGCAAACCAAGCTCAAAAACAGAAACACCAAAAAGAGGTATTGCTATTATTGCAGCTGGAACCATCCCAATCAGTGCTCTCAATATTGCAGTAAAAGTAAGAGACGCAATCATCTCACTCAATCTAATTGGCGCTATAAATAAATTTGTAAAATTTCTACTCCAAATTTCCTCTAAAAACATCATATTGAAACTTATGCTAACCCTAAATAAAAAATCATATAAAATTGCTGCAGTTAAGATAATTCCAACGGTGTTACTATAATAATCAGAATTTAAAGTAAAAAATTTAGAAATAAACCCCCAAAGAAAAATCTGAACTGTGGGCCAATAAATTAAATCTATGATCCTTGGAAGGGAATTACTTATCAAATATAAATGCCTCAGTGCTAAAGCATAAATTTTACCTAGATTCATTTTTACCTCTGGCTAATTTAAGAAAAGTTTCTTCGAGATTATTTCTTCCATGTTTTTTAATAATTTCTTCGCAAGTGCCTCTATCAATAATTTCTCCATTTTTCATCATTATTATACTGTCACACAATCTTTCGACTTCATTCATATTGTGCGAAGCAAGTAGAACTGTAACTTGATTTTTTAATCTATATTTTTGGATATAGGTTCTAACGAAATCACCAATATCTGGATCAAGACTAGCAGTAGGCTCATCTAAAAACAAAATCTCAGGTTTGTTTATTAAAGATTTTGCTAAAGAAACTCTATTTTTTTGTCCCGAAGACAGTTCTCCAGTCTTTCTATTAAAAAAATTTTTGATATCTAAATCCTCTGATATTTCTTCTATTCTACTTTTCAAGTCTTTTATGCCATAAAGCCTTCCATATACTTCAAGATTCTGTCTAACTGTTAATTTTTTTGGCAATTCAATATACGGAGAAGCAAAATTAATTCGACTTAATATTTCATCTCTTTTAAAAGACTCAATATTTTTATTATCTATTAGTATTTCCCCACTAGTTGGTTTTATTAAACCCAACATCATTCCTATAGAAGTAGTTTTACCACAACCGTTTGGACCAAGAAGTCCTAAAGTTCTATTTTTTTCAATAGAAAAATTAATATTATTAACCGCAAGTGTATTTTTATATTTTTTTGAAAGATTTTTAATTTGTATAAACATTTCTAATTTGCCGCTTTTTTTAATCTATCATTAATAGCTATACCAATTTTAATATTTGGAATCTTTACTACATTTATTTTTTTGTAACCTAAATTTTTTATTTTTCTCAAGGTTTTATATAACTTTCTTGCCGCCTCATTTAAATTATTATTTTTACTTAAATTAAAAACATCTTTATCTTTCTTATACTTTTTTCCTAAAACTATGAATGCGGCGTTATAATCCTTTTTTTTACTGTTAAGTTCAATTGGTATGCCTGGCGAATAATGTTTTTTTAAAATTCCTGGCGATACAATTCTATTTGTTTTTTTTAAAGAAGATATTTGCTTTTTTAAAACTTGTTTGATTTGTTTTAAATTAATCAATCCTGGTCTTATTATTTGAATTTTATCATACAAGCTTATTACTGTAGACTCCAAACCAATATTTGTTTGTCCATCATCTAAAATAAATTTTATTTTATTACCAAACTCATCTAAAACATCTTGACTACTAACAGGGCTTAAAGCTGATGAAATATTTGCACTCGGAATTGCCAGAGGAAATTCTAGTATTTTTAATAAACTTCGTATTATTTTATTCCTAGGAAATCTAATGGCTATAGTTTTCAAATTAGCATTCGCTAAATAAGAAACTTTAGATTTCTTTTTTTTTTTTAATATAAATGTAATAGGACCCGGGGAAAATTTTTTATAAAGTTTTAAGAAATCTTTATTGATGTACACATCCCTTTTGGCAGATTTAATATCATAATAATGAATAATTAATGGATTTATTTTTGGTCTTTTTTTGAGTTTATAAATTTTTTTAATTGAGGAACTCGAATATGCATTTCCAGCTAAACCATAAACAGTCTCAGTGGGTACCGCAATAACCTTGTTTTTCTTTAAAAGTCTTTTTGCTTTTTTGATATTCTGTTGTGAATTTTTATAGATATTTTTCATATTAAGATTATTATATTTTTTATGAAAACGAAAAATATTCCAACTGATATTAAAAGTAAATCAATAAACGATGCAAAAACTGAAATATTGGAGATTCTTGGCAGATTAGAAAAAGACAATATAGATTTAAGTGCCTCAAAAAAGGATTATCAAAGACTTATAAACTTAAATGACCATATTGACGGACTTTTTAAGGAAAGAATTAAAAAGATACGCTTTACACTAAAGAAAAAGTAATTTTAGATATTCCAAATGTCAGAAGAAATTAAAAATAATATCAAAATAGTTGATAATTTTTTAAGAAAAATTTTTTCAAAACAAAAAAAATCTGGCCTTATAATCCCAATGAAATATGGGACCTTAACTGGTGGAAAGAAAATTAGGTCGACAATTATTTTTAATGTAGCTAAAATTTTCAGATTAAAGCGACAAAAAGTTGTAAATATTTGTGCAGCAGTTGAGTTTATTCATTCATATTCTTTAATACACGATGATCTTCCATGTATGGACAATGACAGTTTTCGAAGAGGAAAAGCTTCTACACATAAAAAATTTGGTGAGTCAACAGCGATCCTTGCGGGAAATTCTTTGTTAACTCTGGCGTTTGAAATCATCATGGATCCTAATTATAAAATAGAAAAAAATAAAAAAAATTTGCTTTCCAAAATATTAGCTGAATATGCAGGACATACAGGAATAGCGGGTGGTCAGTTTTTAGATTTAAGTTATGAAAAGAGAAAAAAAAGTATGTCAAAAATTATCGACATGCAAAAGAAAAAAACTGGCAAATTATTTAAATTTTGTTTCCTTGCTCCAGCTATTATCTCTGGCGCCAGCAAACAGAGAATAAGGGAAATGGGATCAATGGGTGAAGAACTTGGCCTCATATTTCAAATAGCGGATGATCTTCTTGATCAAAAAGGTATTAAAAAAAATGTGGGTAAACCTGTAAAGAAAGATCAAAAAAAGGGCAAATCAACACTTATAAAATTAATGGGGTATAAAAAAACATTAGAATTTGCTTTGATAAGGAAAAAAATGATAATAGGTAAATTAAAAAAATATGGATTTAGGTCAAATCAATTAATTAGGACCATAAATTTTATATTAGACAGAAGTTATTAATGAGCAAAAAACTATTAGACAATATTAATTATCCTGCTGATTTGAGATTACTTAAAAAAAATCAATTAGAACAGGTTTCCAAGGAACTCAGAAACGAGGTAATTGAAGTTGTTTCAGAGACAGGCGGACATCTTGGGGCAGGTCTCGGAGTTATAGAGCTAACTATTGCTTTGCATTATGTATTTAATACTCCAAAAGATAAATTGGTCTGGGATGTTGGACATCAATGTTATCCGCACAAAATAATTACTGGAAGAAAAGATAGAATAAGAACACTTCGGAAAGGTGGAGGGTTATCTGGTTTTACGAAAAGAGCAGAAAGTGAATACGATCCATTTGGAGCAGCACATAGTTCGACCTCAATTTCCGCAACTTTAGGAATGGCAACGGCAAAAAAATTATCTAATGATAATAATAATGTGGTAGCTGTAATCGGAGACGGAGCTATGAGCGCGGGAATGGCGTACGAGGCAATGAATAATGCGGGAGCCATGAAGTCAAGACTTATTGTAATTCTAAATGATAACGACATGTCGATAGCTAGGCCAGTAGGCGCAATGAGCAAATATCTTGCAAGACTATTATCTGGTAAAATTTACTTCAGTTTTAGAGAAACAATAAAATTAATATTGTCTGCTTTTTCAAAGAGATTTTCAAAAAAAGCAGGAAGAGCAGAAGATGTTCTACGTAGTTTTGTTACTGGCGGAACACTTTTTAACGAACTAGGATTCTATTATATTGGCCCAATCGACGGTCATGATGTAAATAATTTAGTAACAATCCTTGAAAATGTTAAAAATTCAAAACATGAAGGACCTGTTTTGATACACGCAGTTACTCAAAAAGGTAAAGGTTATAAACCAGCAGAACAGTCTGGAGACAAATACCATGGAGTTTCAAAATTTAATGTGCTTACCGGTGAGCAATCAAAAGGAACATCGAAAGCACCATCTTACACTAAAGTTTTTGCAAATACTTTAATCAAACATGCACAAAATGACACTAAAATAGTTGCTATCACTGGGGCTATGCCTTCAGGAACTGGTTTAGACTTATTTGAAAAAAAATTTCCTGAAAGAATGTTCGATGTTGGTATTGCCGAACAACATGGAGTTACTTTTGCTGCAGGATTGGCCACAGAAGGATACAAACCGTTTGCAGCAATTTACTCTACTTTTTTACAAAGGGCTTATGATCAAGTAGTCCATGATGTTGCTATCCAATCATTGCCTGTAAGATTTGCAATTGATAGAGCAGGCTTAGTTGGCTCAGATGGACCAACTCATGCTGGATCTTTTGATATAACCTATTTATCTACATTACCGAATTTTATAGTCATGGCAGCTAGTGATGAAGCTGAATTAGTAAGAATGATCAATACTTCGGTAAATATAAATGATAAACCTTCGGCCTTTAGATATCCAAGAGGAACGGGTTTAGGTATAAAATTACCTGATATTAAAGATGTTTTAGAAATTGGAAAAGGTAAAATTGTTTCAGAGGGAAAACACGTCGCTATTCTAAATTTTGGAGCTAGACTTTATGATTGTAAAAAAGCATCTGAAATTCTAAAAAAGAAAGGGATTACATCCAGTATCCTAGATGCAAGATTTGCCAAACCTTTAGATGAAAAACATATAATTGAATTAGCCTCAAATCACGAAGCCATAATTACTATTGAAGAAGGTTCAATAGGTGGATTTTCTTCTCATGTTACAAAATTGTTATCAGATAGAGAGTTTTTCGATAAAGGCTTAAAATTTAGATCAATGATTTTACCAGATAAATTTCTAGACCAAGATACTCCAGAAAAAATGTATAAAACAGCCGGACTTGACTTTGAAAATATTGTTCAAAAAGTTGAAAATGTTTTAAATTCTAATGTGGTTATTGCAAAAAATAAAAATCTTTCTTAACCGCACTGAGCTCTATTCATCAGGAAATGATCTAGCAATATACAGGACAGCATTGCTTCACCTATAGGAACAGCTCTAATACCAACACATGGATCATGACGACCTCTAACAGAAATTTTTGTATTCTTACCTTTTTTATCTATTGTCTCTCTACTGTTGATTATTGAAGATGTCGGTTTAACAGCAAAAGAGGCTACAATCTCCTGTCCAGAAGAAATACCCCCAAGTATACCTCCTGCATTATTGCTTTTAAATTTTACTTTTCCTTGTCCAGATCTCATTTCGTCAGAATTTTCCTCACCAGATAAATATGCGGAACTCATACCCGAACCAATATTTACTCCCTTGACAGCATTAATACTCATCAATCCAGAAGCTATATCTGCATCAAGTTTAGAATAAATAGGAGCCCCAAGTCCTGCAGGAACTCCATTAGCTCTTAATTCGATGACAGCACCACATGACGAACCAGATTTTCTCACAGCAGAAAGATATTTTTCCCAAAGCTTAACAGATTTTTTATCTGGGCAGAAAAAAGGATTTTTTCTTATTTCATTATTATTCCAATTTTCTAAATTACACGACATTAAACCTAGTTGGGTTACTCCACCCACTATATTAAATTTTTTCCCTAACAAACTTTTTAAAACTATCTTTGC
>QCNT01000002.1 GCA_003213135.1 Pelagibacteraceae bacterium AG-426-I15
AGAGTTAAAAGGTTAATTTTTAGTTATTGTTATTTATGGAAATTACTGTCAATTTAATTATTGTTTTCTACCTTGTCTTCTATCTATTACGTCCAACCTCTAAGGACGAACTTAAGAGATTTAATAAAAAAGACAATTGGTCGAATATGGGTTTTTAGAAATTTAGTGGTTTGCCTTTAGCGGGCCCAATGAAAATGATCGGCGAAAAAGGAAAACCTTCCGAGGTAACAAGGACTATCACTATTAAGATGCACGATAATTATTATGAACCTTCAGAAATAAAAGTAAAAAAAGACGAAACAATTAAATTTATAGTTTTAAATGTTGGGGAACTAGTGCACGAGTTTAATATTGCAACAAAAGAAATGCATATAAAACATCAGCCTGAAATGATGATGTTAGTTGAAAATGAAATTTTATTATCAGATAAAGTTGATAAAGAAAAAATGAAACAGATGGCTAAAAAAAATCCATCAATGGGACACCACCATTCAAATAGTGTTTTGCTTTCACCTGGTGAAAAAGGTCAATTAGTATGGAAATTTAGTAACAAAGCTAAAATAGAAGCAGCTTGCAACGTGCCGGGACATTATGAAGTTGGTATGATTGCTAAAATAAGCGAGATCTAATTTATTTATTAATGAACCCAACAGATATTTTATTAAGTATAGCTATAGTCGGTATATACACGATAATTTATATATACCTACAATCACAATTTAAAAATGATAAAATTAGACTTAAACTGTTTGGAAAGGGCTTTGTTTACGCAACAATAATTACTGGAATTCTTTACTACTTAATTAAATTTATAGCCTCTTAGCTTTTTAAAATATTATTATCTTTAAGATCTTTTTTAATCTCATCCAATATTGCCGGATCATCGATTGTTGGTGGTACTTTGTATGTTTCTCCATCTGCAATCTTTCTAACAGTACCTCTTAAAACTTTTCCCGATCTTGTTTTGGGCAATCTTTTAACAACAATGGCCAATTTGAAAGCAGCAACAGGCCCAACTTTTTCTCTTACAAGTGCCACACATTCTTTAGTTATTTCTTTGTTATCTCTATCAACGCCTGCTTTTAAAGCTATTAATCCAATTGGTAGTTGACCTTTTAATTTATCGGCTATTCCTATGACAGCACACTCTGCAACATTTTTATGTTCTGCTAAAACTTCTTCAATGGCTCCTGTAGACAATCTATGACCAGCTACATTAATAATGTCATCTGTTCTAGACATAATCCAAACATAACCATCTTCATCTATATGTCCCGCATCATATGTTTGGTAATAACCCTCATATGTTGACATATAAACTTTTTTATATCTTTGATCTGCATTCCATAAAGTTGGAAAAGTTCCTGGAGGTAACGGCAGTTTTACAACAATGTCACCCATCTGACCTGGCTTGTTTTCTTTACCATCACTATTAAGAACTTTTAGATCATAACCGGGAACTGGTTTAAATGCAGAACCGTATTTAATTGGAAATTTTTCTATTCCCGCACAGTTAGCACTTATAGCCCAACTTGTTTCTGTTTGCCACCAGTGATCTATCACAGGTGCTTTAGAAAGTTTTTCAAACCATTTGATTGTATCTGGATCGGCACGTTCTCCAGCCAAAAACAAGGTATCAAATTTTGATAAATCATATTTTTTAAAGAATTTTCCATCAGGATCCTCTTTTTTGATTGCTCTTATAGCTGTAGGAGCCGTAAACAAAGACTTTACCTTATATTCTGATATTATTTTCCAAAAAATACCTGCGTCAGGAGTACCCACCGGCTTTCCTTCAAATAAAATAGTTGTACAACCGTAAAATAGGGGAGCATAAACAATATACGAGTGACCAACTATCCATCCAATATCGCTTGCAGACCACCAAACATCATCTTGATCTATGTTATAAATATTTTTCATAGTCCATTTTAAAGCCACTATGTGTCCTCCAATGTCTCTAACTATTCCTTTAGGAGTTCCTGTTGTTCCAGACGTGTAAAGTATGTAAGCATAATCATTTGCATTCATTTTTTCACATTCCGCAGGTTTAGCTCCTTTTAAAACTTCTATCCAATCAATATCTCTCTCAGGATCAAGCTCGGCTTTATCTTTTTCTCTTTGCCAAATAATACATTTTTTTGGTTTGTGATTTGCTATCTCAATAGCTTTATTTAAAAGCGGTTTGTAATGAACAGTTCTTCCAGGTTCATACCCACATGAAGCAGAAATAATTATTTTTGCTTTTGAGTCATCAATTCTACTTGCTAATTCGTTAGCTGCAAAACCACCAAATACAACTGAATGAATTGCTCCGATTCTTCCACATGCTAACATAGCAATAACCGCCTGAGGTATCATGGGCATATAAATTATAACTCTATCTCCTTTTTTAATCCCCTGATTTTTCAGTGCTCCGGCAAAAATTGAGACTTTTTCTTTTAAGTCCTTGTAAGACAATTTGTATTTTGTACCTGTGATAGGGCTATCATAAATAATAGCGGTTTTATCGCCTCGACCATTGTCAACATGTACATCTATAGCGTTGTAACATGTATTCGTAACGCCATCTTCAAACCATTTATAAAAAGGGGGATTTGAAGAATTTAGAATCTTCGAGGGTTTTTTGTACCAAAAAATATCTTTAGATACTGTTTTCCAAAAACTCTCTCTATTTTGAATAGACGAATCATAGGTTTTTTTGTAATTTTTAGACAATTCAGATACTCCCTTTTAACCCGATTTAAACACTATTATCCCCAAAAAAAAACTAAAAAGTCAATAAAATCAACACTTTTTATTAAAGAAAAAGCTTCAAATTAACTTTTTTTTTCGGTACCGTCGCGGATATTCAAGGTGAGGGAGATAACTTGTCTTGAGTGTTTAAATTTAAACAAAAGAAAACTAAACGAAAGGGAGGTTTTCATGAAAAAACTAAGCATGATAGCGCTAGCTGCTCTTGCCTTTATAGGTATTACGAGCTCTGCTAATGCTGCTACTGCCATTTTAGCTACTGACGATTTCGTAGGAATTACGTTTTGGTTAGTATCTATGGGTATGTTAGCGGGTGCTGTATTCTTCTTCTTAGAAAGAAATACAGTTGCTGCATCGTGGAGAACATCTGTAACTGTAGCTGGATTAATTCAGTTCGTAGCATTTGTTCACTACGTTTACATGAGAGACATCTGGGTAAGTACAGGTGAAACACCAACAGTATACAGATATATTGACTGGTTAATTACCGTTCCTATGCAGATTGTTGAATTCTATTTAATCTTAGCTGCTGTTAGAAAAGTTCCAACTTCAATGTTTTGGAGACTACTAATAGCTTCAATAGTAATGTTAGTCGGTGGATATTTAGGTGAAGCCGGTTACATCCAAGAATTTGTCGGTTTCATAATTGGAATGGCAGGTTGGATATACATTCTATTTGAAATCTTTTCTGGTGAAGCTGGAAGAGCTGCTGCGAAGGGTGGTAACAGAGCTGTTGCTACGTGTTTCGGCGCTATGAGAATGATAGTTACAATTGGTTGGGCAATTTACCCATTAGGTTACGTATTTGGTTACCTAGCTGGTGGAATTGACTCTAACACGTTGAACATCATCTATAACTTAGCTGACTTCGTTAACAAATTAGCATTTGGTCTAGTTATCTGGGCTGCTGCTATGCAGAATACTTCTCTATCAAAAAGATAGTATAAGTAGCTAATTATTTAAAATAGGGCGAGTTTTACGACTTGCCCTATTTTTTTTACGCCCTATATTAATTAAATGCCCAAAATCACTTATATCGACTCTTCAGGAAATCAAAAAACTATAGAGGTTGAAATTGGTCTTACAGTAATGGAGGGCGCAATTCAAAACAATGTAACAGGAATTGACGCAGATTGTGGAGGCGGAATGTCCTGCGCTACCTGCCATGTTTATGTCAAAGAAGAATGGTTAAATAAATTACCCAAAGCAGAGGATGCAGAACAAGATATGATTGATATGGCGTTTCAACCCCAAAAAAATAGTAGATTGAGCTGTCAAATTACAGTAACAGAAAATTTAGACGGTTTGACTGTTACAACACCGGAAAAACAAAATTAGATGCCAAAGATAACTTTTATAGATTACAAAGGAAACAAAAAAACTATTGATGCATCAACTGGTACATCTCTAATGGAGGCAGCGGATGGCCAAGGTATTCCAGGTATTTTAGCAGATTGCGGTGGAGCAATGGCTTGTGCTACTTGCCACGTATTTGTCGACGATAGTTGGTTTGAAAAATTACCAAAAAAAACAGAAGACGAACAAGGCATGATAAACCAACATGCAATAAAACCAAATAGCAAAAGTCGGTTAAGTTGCCAAATAGAGGTGACAGATGATTTAGACGGGCTAATTGTGACTACACCGGAAAAACAAGTTGATTTTTAAATGATTAATACAGACGCAGTGATAATAGGAGCGGGACCAGTTGGTTTATTTGTTATTCATCAACTTGGTATTAAAGGTTTAAAAACAGAAGTTATTGACAACTTAGATAAAGCGGGAGGTCAATGTATAGAACTTTATCCTGATAAACCGATTTATGATATTCCGGGGATACCTTCGTGTACAGGAAAAGAACTCACCGATAAATTAATTGAGCAAATCAAACCCTTTAAAAGCAACTTTCATTTAAATGAGAGAGTAGAAGAAGTAAAGCAAGAAGAGGATTTTTGGATCTTAAAAACAAACAAAGGAAAAACTTTTAAATCAAAAAATGTAGTTATAGCTGGCGGAGTGGGATCGTTCGAACCTAGAAAATTATCAATAAAAGGATCTGAAAAATATGAAGGGAAAAGCCTTTTCTATTCTGTTTCTGATAAAACAAAGTTTAAAAATAAGAAGATTTCAATTTTTGGAGGAGGAGACTCGGCATTGGATTGGGCACTAGAATTATCAAAAATTTCCAAAGTCACAATAATTCATAGAAGGGATGAGTTTAGAGGCGCCCCTCACACCTTGTCAGAATTAAAAAAATTAGAAAAATTAGGAAAAGTATCTATTAAGACCAAATATCAAATAGACAGCATTGAAGGTGACAAAAATATAAAATCTATAATTATTAAAAGTGACGATGACAAAAAAATGAAAATAGATACAGATTACATTTTAAGCTTTTTTGGATTAATTATGAAATTAGGCCCGATTGCTGAATGGGGGCTTAATATGGATAAGAAAGTTATAAACGTAAATACTAATAATTTTCAAACAAACAAAAAAGGTATATTTGCTATAGGGGATATTTGCAGTTATCCAGGAAAGCTGAAACTTATTTTATCTGGGTTTCATGAGGGGGCCTTAGCCTCTGTCGAATGTTTTAAGAGAGCTCGACCAAATGAAAAGTATAGATTTGAATTTACGACATCATCCAAGCAAATACATGAACGTTTGGGTCTAAAAAAGTGATTGAGCTATTAACGGCAAATACACCAAATGGAAAAAAAATTTCTATTATGTTAGAGGAGATTAAATTCGATTATAAAATTACGAAAGTTTATATAAACAAAGGTGAACAATTCGAACCAAAATTTAGATCCTTAAGTCCTTTTAGCAAAATCCCAGTTATTATAGATCACGATAATAATGTCTCAATGTTCGAGTCGGGAGCTATATTGATGTATTTGGGTGATAAAAGTAAAAAATTTTATCCAGAAAAAAATAGAAATTTAATAAATCAATGGTTGATGGGACAGATGGCTTATGTTGGACCATTGTTGGGACAACACCACCAATTCCATCACTATAACCCTGGCAAAAGTGATTGGGGGGAAGACAGGTATTTCAAAATAGCGAAGTCAATTTATAAAGATTTAGATGAAAGATTAGAGAAAAATGAATTTTTAGCTAAAGATTATTCAATCGCAGATATTGCTACTTTTCCATGGATTGCACGACACGATTGGCACGACATTGGTCTAAAAAATTTTAAAAATTTAACCAGATGGTATAAAACGATTTCAAATAGAGAAGCAGTAATTAAAGGCTACGATCTTTTAAAAAGAGATGAAAAAATTCCACCACCTTAATTATCTATATAGATTTTTTCTTTTTTCTCATGTCTCTCTTGGGCCTCAATACAGAGAGTAGCAATAGGTCTCGCTATCAATCTAGGTAATCCGATAGGCTCACCAGTTTCTTCACAATAACCATACGTACCATCTTTAATTTTTTTTAACGCATGATCTATTTTGCTTATAAGCTTTCTTCTTCTATTGGATGCTCGCAACTCTACAGTCTTTTCAGTCTGAGATGATGCTTGATCAACAATATCAGCTGATGAAACATTGTCATCAAGGTTATTTAATATTACATTTTCATTATTTGATTTTACAATTTCTTTTCTCCAGCTTGAAAGTCTTTCAGAAAAGTATTTTTTGTGCTTTATGCACATATATTTTTCTTTTTTATTGGGAGTATATTTTTTAACTACCTTTTTTGGCATATTTAAAAAATCGAAGTATATAAACGTTTATAATTGTGTCAATATAATTTACATTCAGGGTTAGTGAATTTATGTCCAAAAATAGTTCAAAAAAAATACTTTTTTATTTTTTGATTAGTCATCTGTTGATTTGGACTTTAATTCCATCATTATCTAATAGTAATTTACCCAGGGACACAATTGAAGCTCTAGCATGGGGAAGCAATTTAGATTGGGGTTTTGACAAACATCCCCCTCTTAGTGCCTTTGCGGCAGAGTTGATTTATCAAATATTTGGCAATCAGGATTGGGCCTATTATTTTTTAAGTCAGATATTTGTAGTTTCAACATTTGTGATTATTTGGATATTCTCAAAAGAGTTTTTGAAAAATGATACTTACTGTTTGATCTCATTGTTAATTTTAGAGAGTATTTATTTTTATAATTTTACAACGCCTGAATTTAACGTAAATATAAGCCAATTACCATTCTGGGCATTAAGTGTTTATTTCACTTGGAGATGCATCAAATATGACAAGGCAATAGACTATTTATTTTTAGGTTTATTTGTCGGTTTAGGAATTTTATCAAAATATCTTTTTATCTATTTGGTTATAGCAATAAAACTGGTTTTTATTTATTTAATTAAAAAAGGAAAAAAAATTAAGTTTTCAAATTATTTTATTGCAGGACCTATTACTCTATTAGTTTTATTCCCACATTTTGTTTGGTTGTATGAAAACAACTTCATTACTATTGTTTATGGTCTTCATAGAAGTTCAGGCGATTTTTATATGGGAGATTCTGGTTTAATAAATCACTTAAAATATCCTTTAATTTTTTTGATAAAACAATTCGGATTATTGATCCCTTTTTTCTTGATGCTTTTAATTATCATTTCAAAATTCAAAGTTAAATTTAATTTAAATGACAGAAAAATGGCCTTTTTATTTGCTATTAATATTTTTCCATTTTCATTAGTTTTTTTAACATCTTTAATTTTTGGTATAAATATTAGAACGATGTGGATGACACCTTTCTATTTATTCTTTGGCATTTTTGCAGTTTATATTCTCCAAAAAAATATCAACTTAGAAAAAATAAAAACATTTTATATTTTTTTCATTGTTTTTTTTCTTCTGTCTCCCTCGTTATATTTCTTAAATTCATTTATTAAAAAAGATCAAAGAATAGACTATCCTGCTAGAGAAATTTCATCATTAGTTCAAAATAATTGGAATGAGAATTTTAATAATGAGATTAAATATGTTGTAGGACAAGCATGGTGGGCAGGAAATTTATCTTACCATTTGGACTCAAGACCTAAATATATTCGAGGTTATTTAGATTTTGTAGATAAAAATTTTAATACCGCTGATGGCGTTGTTTATATTGAAGATAAGGCAAGCAAGTTTACAAAATCATGTTCAGGGACTTCTTTTGTTATATACTCGAGATATATATGTATGATTGGAAATAAATGAAAAAATTTCAGATTTTGATGCCATGCTATAATGATTGGTCTTCTGTTTTTAAACTTTTACAAAATATAGACAAAGAGGTCTCTAACCTAAAAGGTATATTTTCTGTGCTAATAGTTAACGATGGATCTACTGATAAAATGCCCAAGTTAGAAGGATCCTTTAAAAATATTAAATCTATTCAAATAATGAATATAAAAGTTAACCAAGGTCACACCAGAAGTAACGCAACTGGAATAAAGTATTTTTCCAAAAATGGTAATTTTGATTATATAATATTAATGGACGGCGACGGGGAAGATCGCCCAGAGGAAATTAAGCTCTTAGTGGAAAAAGCGCTTTATGAAAAAAATATTTCTGTCGTCGCAAAAAGAATTAAAAGATCAGAAGGATTTGTTTTTGCTTTTTTTTACCATTTACATAAATTAATTACTTTAATTTTTACAGGAAAAAATATGAATTTTGGCCATTACTCTTGCTTGACAAAAAAAGATATTGCAATCATATCATCAAAAAAAAATCTTTGGGGAAACTTTTCTGGAACAGTTAAAAAATTTATAGACAAACTTGTTAATATTCCATGTATTAGAGGAAAGAGATATGTGCAGCCATCAAAAATGTCTTTTATTAAATTAATTGTACATTCTTTTTCTATTTTGGCGGTTTTTAAATACCAAGTATTATTAAGATCGACTTTATTTTTTATTTTAATATTTTTATTTACGTCAGATCCATATAGAATATTTTTTGAATCAATTCTTATAATTTTTACTACCTTGGTTTTCTTTGCATCAAAACTTGAGAGTGCAGAAAAACTAGAAAACTGCGAACAAAACATTGCAAATATTAAAACTGTACACCCTGGGAGGTTGTAAAATGAGTCTGAACATGAATCAAAAGTGAATCAAAACGTGAACATTTAATAAATAGTATGTATTTTGTGTGGATATCTTTATAAGAAATTAGTTAAAAGGAGGCCTGATGATAACAAAAAAATTAACCTGTCACTGCGGGGGTGTTGAGGGAGAGGTTAGAATACCTAACGAAGGTTTTAAAAAAATAACGAGATGTAATTGCTCAATATGTAAAAGAAAGGGTTATGTTATTGGTATAGCTGGACCAGGTGATTTTAAAATTGTTAAAGGAGAGCAGATATTAAAACTTTATCAATTTCATTCAAAAAATGCAAAACACTATTTTTGTTCTATCTGCGGTATTCATACTCATAATAGACCAAGAAGTGATCCAAAAATATATGGAATAAATATAGCATGCGTAGAAGGAATAAACCCATTTGATCTGAAAGATGTTCCAGTTGCAGATGGTCAAAACCATCCCCATGATAAAAAATGATTATTTAAAATTTATTAAAAGACAAGAAGCGGGAGGAAAAACTATTGTCGATAAATTAGGAAAGCTTAATAAATTTTATTTACCACTCTCAGAATGGATCTATTCAATTTATATTAAAGATTATAAAACTAAAATTATTGGTCTTTCAGGTGGGCAAGGAGCAGGTAAAAGTACTATTACTGGAGTTTTAAAACTGATTCTAAAAAAAAAGTATGGCCTTAATCTATGCGTTTTCTCAATCGATGATTTTTATAAAACAAAGGCAGAAAGAATCAAGATGTCAAAAAAAGTACATCCTTTATTTTTAACAAGAGGAGTACCCGGGACTCATGATCTTGTATTTATAAATAAAACTTTAAGAAAATTACAACAAAAAAATTTTAAAACCGTTTTAATTCCTAGGTTTGATAAGTCACTAGATGATAGAGAAAAAAAAAAGAGTAAATGGCAAAAAATTAAAACTCCTCCAAATATAATTATTTTTGAAGGCTGGTGCGTTGGAGCAAGAAGCCAAAGTCAAATGGAACTTAAAAAGCCATGCAATGTAATTGAAAGAAAACTTGACGCAGATCTCGTTTGGAGAAAAAAAGTAAATAGATATCTAAAAAATCAATATAAATTCCTCTTTAATACAATTGATAAATTAGTATATTTGAAAGCGCCCAATTTTAATTATATATTAAAATGGCGTTTACTTCAGGAACAGAAATTAAAATTGACATCAAAAAATAAAAAGACTATGTCAAAATCTAAAGTAAGAGAATTTATAATGTTTTATGAAAGAATAACAAAACATATGATGAATAATTTTTCAAAAATATCTGACTTAACAGTTTTTTTAGATGGAAGCCATAGATCAAAAAAAATGAAATTTTTCGTAAAATGAAAAAATTTGTAATTGTATTTATTTTTTGTTTATTAACCAATAATCTTAGCGCTCAAGATTTAATCAAAACTTTATCAGATGCATTTAAAAATAATACAAAGCTTAATGCAGAAAGAGCAAGTTTAAACGCATCAAGACAAGATGTTAATATTTCAAGAGGAGATTTTCTCCCATCAATAACTTTATCAGGTGACAAAGCAACACAAAAAAATACTAATAGAACTAATACTCAAGGTACATCACTATTAGACTCAAGCGCTACACCAGAGACAAGATCTGTTTTAGTTGAACAGAAAATTTTTGGTGGATTTGGTAATTATAATAATTTAAGGAGATCAAAATTAAAATTAGAATATGCCAAGTTAGAACTAAACAAGCTTGAACAGGAAATTTTATTAAATGCTGCTGAGGCCTACTATAATCTAGGATATAATTTTAAAAATTTTGAATTTAACCAATCAAATGTTGAGCTTTTTGAAAGACAGGTTGAAAGTGATAGATCTAGGTTAGAAAGAGGCGAAATTAGTCTTACTGATTTTGCTCAATCAGAATCATCCTTAGCAGGTGCGCAAGCCAAATTAATCACTGCTAGCAATGAACTTGTATCTGGAAAAAAAAACTTTCAAAAAATTATTGGATCAAGAGCACCAGAGGAAATCGATTTAAATTTTTTACCTATTTTAAAAATACCTACTAATTTACAAACCGCAACATCTATAGCTGAACAAATAAATCCAAGACTTAATTTAGCTCAAATTGACTTTGAGATAGCAAAAAAAGATCTTTTTGTTGCAAGAGGAGATTTAGCCCCTTCAGCATCAATATCATACTCTATAAAAAAAAATGAGGATTTGAGCTCTACAGTGGATGAGAGTGAGCAAGAAGAGGTTAAAGCAACTGTTAAATGGCCGTTATTTAAAGGCGGCAAGAATTTTTCCACAGTTAAAAAAGCTAGATTTAAAATGAAAGAAAAAGAGCTTATTTTGAAGGATGTTTTTTCACAAGTACAAATAGATACTGCTAATGCATGGACAACTTATAGTTCATCAAAAGGAGTATTAGATGCCACCGAGTCACAATTAAAAGCAGCAGAAATTGCAAATGAGGGTATTACACTAGAATATGATACCGGCAATGAAAGAACCATACTCGAAGTTATTCAATCTAGAACCTTATTACTTGATGCCAGAACTAGTTTTGCAAGGGCACAGAAAAACTTTGCAATAGCGCAGTTCAATTTACTCGCGTCTATTGGCGATCTTTATTTAGACAATATTAATTAAATTTATATAACATTTTAAGATTGATTAAAAGAACAAAATGTGTACATTTAAATCATTGATTCGTAATTAAAAAAAAGGAAAAAAATGACAAAAAATAATTTAAAAGTTGTTAAGTCAGACAATAAGAAACAGCAAGAATTTAAAGAAAAGAATAAGGCTTTAAATGCTGCTATTAGCCAAATAGATCAAAACTTTGGAAAAGGCTCTGTAATGCGTTTAGGTCAACAACAGGCTATGGACGTAGAGTCAATTTCAACAGGTTCCTTAAGTTTAGATTTAGCTCTTGGAATAGGCGGTCTGCCCAAAGGAAGAGTGATAGAGATTTATGGTCCAGAGTCTTCTGGAAAAACAACACTAGCGTTACAAGTGGTGGCAGAAGGTCAAAAAGCTGGTGGAATTTGTGGTTTCGTTGATGCTGAACACGCTCTTGACCCAGTTTATGCAAAGAAATTAGGCGTTAAAACAGACGACCTGTTAATATCACAACCAGATACCGGTGAACAAGCATTAGAAATAGCTGATACTTTAATCAAGTCAGGCTCATTATCAGTTCTAGTAATCGACTCAGTCGCAGCATTGACACCAAAAGCTGAATTAGAAGGTGAAATGGGCGATCATCATGTTGGATTGCAATCAAGACTAATGAGTCAAGCACTTAGAAAGTTAACCGGCTCAATATCAAAATCAAACACTATGGTGATATTTATAAACCAAATTAGAATGAAAATTGGTGTAATGTTCGGTAACCCAGAAACAACATCTGGAGGTAACGCACTAAAATTTTATTCATCTGTAAGAATGGATATAAGAAGAATTGGAGCTATTAAAGAAAAAGACCAAATCATTGGAAATAGTACCAGAGTAAAAGTTGTTAAGAATAAAGTAGCCCCTCCGTTCAAAATGGTAGAATTTGATTTAATGTATGGAAAAGGAATAAGTAAATCAGGTGAATTAATAGATCTAGGTGCGAAAGCAGATGTAGTAGAAAAATCTGGAGCCTGGTACGCCTACAAAGGTGAAAAAATAGGGCAAGGAAGGGAAAATGCAAAAACCTATTTAGAACAGAACCCAAAAATTGCACAAGAAATTGAGATAGCAATAAGAACAAAAGCTGGTCTAATTTCAAAAAAGATTGAAGGAAATCCCGCTCCAAAAGAAAAAGAAACAGAAAAATAACGATTTTATCATCCTAATCTCTACACGAAAGGCGTCCCCACGCCTTTCGTGCATTTCTAGTTATAGACAACAAATAAAATATCTGTATTTAATAGATATATGAGCAATATTCTAATGAGCGATATTAGAAAGAAGTTTTTAAGTTATTTTAAAGAAAATAATCATGAGATAGTTGAATCAAGCAATATTGTTCCAAATAATGACCCAACTTTAATGTTCACAAATTCAGGTATGGTTCAATTTAAAAATGTATTCACTGGAATTGAAAGGAAATCATTTAAAACTGCAACGACATCACAAAAATGCATTAGAGCCGGAGGAAAACATAACGATTTAGAAAATGTTGGATATACTCCCAGACATCATACCTTTTTTGAGATGCTAGGAAATTTTTCTTTTGGAGACTATTTTAAAGAAAAAGCTATTTATTATGCTTGGGAATTGTTAACTAAAGATTTTGGTATTTCTAAGGACAGATTGTCTGCAACAGTTTATTCAGATGACGATGAAGCTTTTAAATTATGGAAAAAAATTGCTGGACTACCTGAAAGTAAAATTGTTAAAATTTCAACATCAGATAATTTTTGGTCAATGGGCGAAACCGGACCTTGCGGACCTTGTTCTGAAATATTCTTTGATCACGGTGATAAATTAAAAGGTGGTCCTCCTGGGAGTCCAGATCAAGATGGAGACAGATTTATTGAAATTTGGAACCTTGTTTTTATGCAATTTGAGCAGATTTCTAAGGACAAAAGAGTTGATTTGCCTAAGCCGTCAGTCGATACAGGAATGGGTTTAGAGAGAATAACAGCAGTTCTACAAGGTACTCATGATAATTATGAAATAGATCATTTTAAAAAGCTTATTTCAGCATCATCAGAAATTACTAATACTAAAATTGATAATGACACAATAGCGAGTCATAGAGTTATTGCTGATCATCTGAGAGCAAGCAGCTTTCTAATATCCGAAGGTGTTTTGCCCTCTAATGAAGGAAGAGGTTACGTTCTTAGAAGAATTATGAGAAGAGGCATGAGACACGCACATACTTTAGGAAGTAAAAAACCAATTTTCTTTAAATTATTTAATGTTTTGCTAAAAGAAATGTCAAAAAGTTATCCAGAATTAAATACAGGAAAAGATTTAATTATAGAAACATTGAAAAATGAAGAAGAAAAATTTTCGTCTCTTTTAGATAGAGGAATGAAAATTTTAGTTCAGAATTTAGAAAAAGTAAAAAATAATATTTTGCCTGGAGAAATAGCTTTTAAACTTTATGATACATATGGATTTCCGTTAGACCTTACTGCTGATATTTTAAAAAATAAAAATATTAAAATTGATAATTTGGCATTTGACGATGCAATGCAAAAAAGTAAAGAATTAGCCAGATCAAGCTGGAAAGGCTCAGGCGATAAGTCAGTAGAAGAAAAATGGTTCAAAGTAAGAGAACAGCTGAACCCGACAGAATTTTTAGGCTACGAGTTTGATAAAGCTGAAGGAGTAGTTTTAAAAATATCAATAGCTAATAAATTCGTTAATAGCGCAAAAGAAGGCGATGAAGTTGAGGTTATAACAAATCAAACACCTTTTTATGGTGAGTCAGGCGGACAAGTAGGAGATCAAGGGATTATTTCAAATTCTAAATGCAAAATTAATATAAAAGATACGCAAAAAAAAATGGGCGATTTATTTGTCCATTATGGTAAAATTGAAAAAGGTTCAATTAAAGTCGGTGAAAGCGTAAACCTTGAAATAAATGTACAAAAAAGAAATAATTCAAGGGCCAACCATTCCGCAACTCATTTACTTCATGAATCTTTAAGAAGAACTCTTGGCAAACATGTAACTCAAAAAGGATCATTAGTAAGTCCAGATAGACTTAGATTTGACTTTAGTCACAACAATCCTATTGAAAAAGATGAGATGATAAAAATAAATAAAACTGTTAACGAAATGGTAAAAGGCGCTACTGATGTACAAACTAGAATTATGACACCTAAGGAAGCAGTTAGTCTTGGAGCTTTAGCTTTGTTTGGTGAAAAATATGGTGATGAGGTCAGAGTTGTTTTTATGGGCAAAGAAAATAATGGATTCTTTTCAACAGAACTATGTGGAGGAACACATGTTAAAAATACTAAAGAAGTTGGAGAATTCAAAGTAATTAGTCAATCATCTATAGCATCTGGAGTTAGAAGAGTGGAAGCATTAAGAAATAAAGAACTTCATCACTACGAAAAATCTTTAAAAAAAGAGAAGTCTTTAAAAGAGAAAAATCTTAAGGATCAAGTTGATTTAGTGAAAAAAGAGTTATCTAAATTCAAAATTAAACCAAATTATAAAGATAATATTGATTTATCAGAAAATTTAAAAAATCTTAATAAACAATTAGAAAAAATTAAAATTAAAAAGATTATTGACGATAAAAATAAAAATATTATAAAAGACAAAAAATTTGCTAATTTCGTATTTAGACAACAAGTTTTAACAGATTTCCCACCCAAGGAATTAAGAAGTGTAATAGATCAAGGAAAAAAAGATATTAAAAACGGTATCGTGGTCAGCATATCGACCTTTGAAGGCAAAGTTGGAGTAGCCGTTGGTTTAACTAAAGAGCTAACTAAAAAATTTGATGCTGTTAAACTTGTTAAATTTGCTTCTGATGTTCTTGGAGGAAAGGGTGGTGGAGGCAGAAAAGATTTTGCGCAGGCTGGAGGTTCTGATAAAGAAAAGATTGAAGAAGCCTTTAAGATTTTAAATGATAAAATTAGTTAAGTTTTTTTTTTAGGTTAGAATCTATTACTTTTAAGAATTGATTTGTCGTAAGATATTTTTGACCTTTACTAATCAAAATAGCCAAATCTTTTGTCATTGATCCACTTTCAACTGTCTCTATACAAATTTTTTCTAATGTATCTGAAAACTTGATTAATTCATCATTACCATCTAATTGACCTCTATGCGATAATCCTCTCGTCCATGCAAAAATAGATGCAATCGGATTTGTGGACGTTTCTTTTCCTTGCTGGTGTTGTCTATAATGTCTAGTAACAGTGCCGTGGGCTGCTTCAGCCTCTGCTATTTTACCATCTGGTGTTCTAAGCACGCTTGTCATTAAACCAAGAGATCCATAGCCTTGGGCCACCGTATCAGACTGGACATCTCCATCATAATTCTTACAAGCCCAAATATATTTACCACTCCATTTCATTGCACAAGCAACCATGTCGTCAATTAATCTGTGTTCGTAAGTAATTCCGGCCTCATCGAATTTTTTCTTAAATTCTTTCTGATATATATCTTCAAAAATATCTTTAAATCTACCGTCATAAACTTTCAAAATTGTATTTTTGGATGAAAAATAAACTGGCCATTTTCTAACCAGACCATAATTTAGACATGCTCTTGCAAAATCCTTAATTGAACTATCCAAATTATACATTGATAGAGCTACACCTGAGTCATTAAAATTAAAAACCTCATGTTCAATTTTTTCTTTTCCGTCTTCAGACTCCCACTTAATAGTCATTTTACCCTTTCCAGGAACTTTAAAATCTGTTGCTCTATATTGATCACCAAAAGCATGTCTCCCAACAATAACACTTTCAGTCCAATGAGGAACTAATCTCGGAACATTTTTACAAATTATTGGCTCTCTAAAAATTGTTCCACCTACAATATTTCTTATAGTACCATTTGGAGACCTCCACATTTTTTTTAAATTAAATTCTTTTACTCTTGCCTCATCGGGGGTTATCGTTGCACACTTTACTCCAGCACCATATTTTTGAATTGCTTTAGCGCAATCAATTGTTACTTGATCATTAGTTTTATCTCTATTTTCCATTCCAAGATCGTAGTATTTGAGATCTATATCTAAGTAAGGTTTTATTAATTTATCTTTTATAAAAGACCAAATAATTCGGGTCATTTCATCACCATCTAGCTCAACAACTGGATTTTTCACTTTAATTTTAGACATAATATAAATTTAATTTGATAATTTAAAATTTTTATACATATTACCTAATGATTATCAAATAATTAATTATGATGCTTGAAAAAATATTTCCAAAGCTGCACCAAGAAGGGTATAAGTTTTTAGCCATATCTGTAATTGTTACATTAATTTTATGGTCAATTTCTGATTTTTTTGGATTTATTTTTACTATAATCACTATATGGGTTTATTACTTTTTTAGAGATCCCGAAAGAACAATAATCAACGATGATAATTATCTTGTTAGTCCAGCAGATGGAGTCGTTTCTACAATTTCTGAGATTAAGGGACCGATAGAATTAGGTCTTGAAAATATAACTTTCACACGTGTAAGTATATTTATGAATATTTTTAATTGCCATGTGAACAGATCTCCGACAAATGGTAAAATTGAAGATATTTTTTATAAACCTGGTAAATTTTTAAATGCATCCTTAGATAAAGCTAGCGAAGAAAATGAGAGAAACTATTTTAAAATTAAAAACACTAAAACACAGGAGGATATAGTAGTTGTTCAAATAGCTGGTTTAATAGCGAGACGAATTGTTACTCAAACTGAAAAAAAACAAGAAATTAAACAGGGGGATAGAATTGGAATGATTAGATTCGGAAGTAGAGTTGATTTATACTTCAATAAACGAAAAATCATGGTAAAAGTTGGTCAGAATGTTATTGCAGGCGAAAGTTTAATAGCAAGAGAATAAATGCAAAAAAAAAATAAATTTAAAGTGGTTTCAGTGAATAAGACGAGACATATTCTTCCAAGCGTTCTCACACTTATTGGAGTATGTTTAGGTATTAGCTCAATTAAATTTGCTATGGATGGAAATTTTAATTTAGCTGTATTATTTATTGTCATCGCAGCAATATTAGATGGGTTGGATGGAAGAGTTGCGAGAATGATAAAAGGAACATCTGAATTTGGTAAAGAACTAGACTCACTAACAGATTTTGTAAGTTTTGGAATAGCTCCAGTTTTTGTAATTTATTTTTGGGAGCTTAACCAGTTTGGTAGAATTGGCTGGCTCATTGTTTTGTTATTCTCTGTTTGTTGCGTCTTAAGACTTGCAAGATTTAATTTGACTAAGTTCGAGGATAATGAAGAATGGAAAATGAATTTCTTTCAAGGAATTCCTTCGCCAGCAGGCGGCTGTCTTGTTCTTTTTCCAGTCATGTATGAATTATCAAGTTTTAGCTCATTCTTTGAGATAAAAAATTTAAGTCCTTTCTTAGTTGTTTTATCATCAATACTTTTAATTAGTAAAATACCAACTTTTTCTTTCAAAAAAATTGTAGTTCAAAGACAAATGACATTATTCCTTTTATTAGGTCTTGCACTATTTTTTGTTTCTATAATTCAGTTTACTTATGAGACAATGGCTATTTGCTGCCTATTATATTTAACATTAATTCCATTCAGTATTTATAATTATAAGTCTAAATTGAAGAGTGTTCAAAACCAAATTGATGAAGAAGATCAAAGAGATATTTTGTAATTTCAAAAATGGATAACAAAAGTTATCAGGACCATTTTTTTAAAAAAGCAAAAAGTTCAGGTTACAGATCTAGGTCGGCTTTTAAACTTATTGAACTAAACAATAAATTTAAATTTTTAAAAAATCGAATTAATTTAATAGATCTTGGATCATTCCCAGGAGGATGGTGCCAAGTAGTTAAAAAAGAAAATAAAGATGGAAAAATTTTAGGGGTTGACAAAAAAATAGTTGAAGAAATAAATGGTGTAAATTTAATAAAAGGGGATTTTTTAGATGAAAATTTAAAATCTAAAATATCACAATACTTTGATTCGCATATTGATGTGATTTTGTCAGATATGGCAGCCGATACAACGGGGAATAAAAGTCTAGATTGTATAAGAACTAACCAATTATGCTTAGAAGTTCTTAATTTCTCGAAAAATGTTTTAACAAAAGATGGTGTGGTAATCTCAAAACTATTTATGGGCGAGGATTTTGAAGAGGTTAAACGTGTTGCAAAAAAGAACTTCAAAAAAATAAATTTTTTTAAACCTAAATCAAGCAGACGTGAATCAAAGGAAACATATATACACTGCGTCGGATTAAATGCTTTATAAATTTATAAAATTGTATATAAAAGTATATGGCAACACTAAAAGAATCCTTAACCTTTGATGATGTAACTCTTGTTCCTCAATTTTCATCAATTTTACCAAGCGAAGCCTCTGTAAATACTTCATTAGCCATAAACCTTAATTTAAAGATACCTTTCATATCTTCAGCAATGGATACCGTTACAGAGTCAAAAATGGCAATTGCAATGGCCAAAGAAGGAGGTCTTGGTATTATTCATAGAAATTTAAGCATAAAACGGCAATGTCATGAAGTTTTAAAAGTTAAAAACAAAAAACTTATTGTAGGAGCCGCTATTGGAACTGCTGATGATGATATTTCAAGGGCAAATAAATTATTGGAAAACGGAGTTGATTTATTGGTGATAGATACCGCTCATGGCCACAGTAAAAAAGTTTTAACAACACTTAAAAAAATTAAAAAAATATCAAAAAAAATACCTATCTGCGCAGGCAATATTGCTACATCGGAGTCGGCTAAAGCACTCGCAAATGAAGGTGCAGATATAATTAAGGTTGGAATCGGACCAGGATCAATTTGCACAACCAGAATTGTTTCTGGAATAGGTGTTCCGCAAATAAGTGCGGTAATTGATGTGAAAAAAGGAATTACCAAAAATAAAAAAGTGAAAATAATATCTGATGGGGGTGTAAAATTTCTAGGTGATGCGGCAAAAGCAATTGCTGCCGGAGCAGACGCCGTGATGATGGGATCAGTCTTTGCCGGTACCGAAGAGAGTCCTGGAAAAAAATTTAAGTATAAAAATAAATTTTACAAGTCTTTTCGAGGCATGGGTTCTATTGGCGCAATGATGGATGGATCATCAGGGAGATACTTTCAAAAAAACTACAAGGATAGATCAAAATTTGTACCCGAAGGTGTAGAGGGAAGAGTAATTTACAAAGGGAAAGTGAACAAAATTTTATATCAGCTCAAAGGGGGACTTAAGTCCTCTATGGGATATATTGGAGCAAAAGATATTAAAAATCTTCAAAAAAAATCTAAATTTGTAAAAATTACAAAAGCTGGATTTTATGAAAGTATGGTCCATAATGTAGACGTAACAAACGATGGAAATAATTATAAAATATGAAAAAAATAAAATTTATCTTAATTATATTTTTATTTAGCATTTCAATTACTAGCAACGTTGATGCAAAAAAAAATTATTTTGATGAAGGAAAAAAACTTTTCTTAAAAAAAAATTTTGATAAATCTAAATTCAAATTCCAACAAGATATAGTTTTTAATCCAAAAAGTGAAAAATCTTATCTTTATTTAGCAAAAATTTATAAATTAGAAAATAATGAAAAATTTGAAGAGCAAAATTTAAATACAGTTATTTTACTTAATCCAAAAAACGAAGAAGCAATTTATCTACTTGCACTTTTAAAAATCAAGCAATCTGACTTTTCAAAATCAAATAATTTGATTAATACTTTAATGAAAATTTGTAAAAATTTTTGTGGAAAAGAAAAAGAGTTAAATACAAAATTAAAAAATTTACAACCCGGATAGATGAAAATTGATCATGCAAAGAATAAAATTTTAATAATAGACTTTGGTTCGCAAGTAACAAAGCTAATTGCTAGACGAATAAGAGATTTTGGAGTTTACAGTGAGATAGTAGGGCCAAAAGAATTGATTAAAAAAAATGCTTTACAAAATGTTACCGGTTTAATCTTTTCAGGTGGACCATCAACAGTTACAAGAAAAAAATTTCCCAAAATACCTAAAGAAATTTTCACATTAAATATTCCAATACTTGGAATTTGTTATGGATTACAATTAATAACGAAAGTGTTTGGCGGTCAAATAAAATCTAATACAAAAAAAAGAGAATATGGAAGAACTCAAATTAAAAAAAGAAAAAATTCAACTATTACTGAAAACTTTTATATCAAGAAAAAAAACGAAGTTTGGATGAGTCATCAAGACAGTATTACACAAATACCAAAAAATTTTTTTACATTGGCCTCAAGCTCCAATTCAAAATTTGCTATAATCGAAAATAAAAACCAAAATATATTTGGAATACAGTTTCATCCTGAGGTTAGTCATACTAATCGAGGATCAATACTCCTTAAAAATTTTGTTTTCAAAATTTGTAAAACAAAAAAAAATTGGAAAACTTCAAATTACAAAAAAAAAATAATAGAAAATTTTAAAAAAATTAATAATAAAGGAAAAATTATTTGTGCTTTATCAGGCGGAGTTGACAGCAGCGTTACAGCTCTTGCTATAAACAAGGTTTTTAAAAAAAACCTAGTATGTGTAATGGTGGACACAGGATTGATGAGAAAAAATGAATTTGAGGATATATATAATTTATTTAAAAAGAGATATAAAATTAATATAAAATTAGTTAACCATTCCTCTCTTTTTTTAAATAAGCTGAAAAATGTGAGTGATCCCGAAAAAAAAAGAAAAATTATCGGGAAACTATTTATTAAAATATTCGAGAAGGAGTCTAGAAAAATAAAAGGAATAGAATATCTAGCACAAGGAACTCTTTACCCGGATGTTATTGAAAGTAAATCTGCTACAGGCAGTCATACATCAAAAATTAAATCTCACCATAATGTTGGTGGGTTACCGAAGAAAATGAAACTAAAATTAATTGAGCCCTTGAGAGACTTATTTAAAGATGAAGTTAGAAGATTAGGTATTTCTTTAGGTTTAAAAAATGAAATAGTTTATCGACACCCGTTTCCCGGTCCTGGATTAGCAATACGTATATTAGGTAAAATTACTCCAAGAAAAATTAAAATTTTGCAGGAAGCTGACTATATTTTTATAAATGAATTAAAAAAAAATAATTTATATTCAAAAATCTGGCAAGCATATGCTGCTTTGCTGCCCGTTAAAACCGTTGGAGTAATGGGTGACACTAGAACATACGAATATACCTGTTTACTAAGAGCAGTTACCTCAACAGATGGAATGACAGCAGATTATTTTTCATTTCCTAAGAAATTTATTGATAATATCTCAAACAAAATTATTAATAATGTTATTGGAATAAACAGAGTAGTCTATGATATAACTTCAAAGCCGCCTAGTACAATTGAACTAGAATAAAACCTATGCTTAAAAAAATTTTAAAGATTAAAAAGAGTAAATCAAAAAAAAAACTTGTTTGTTTAACAGCTTATTCAAAATCATTATCTAAAATATTGGACAAACATTGTGATATTATATTACTGGGTGACTCAGTAGCAACCGCCTTTTATGGAATGGAAAATACCCAACAAATTGATATGAAAACAATGATTAATCACGCAAACAGTGTAAAAAAATCTATAAAAAAAAGCACCTTTGTTTTTGATATGCCACATAACACTTATAGAAATGTTTATGATGCAAAAAAAAATGCAAAAAAAATAATAAAAATAACAAAATGTGATGCAATTAAAATTGAAAGCAATGGAAAAAATTTTAATATAATTAAAAGTCTTGTAAGCTCAGGCATACAAGTAATGGGACACATTGGATTTACACCACAATTTAAAAAAAATTTTAAAATTCAAGGACAAAAGACAAATGATCAAAATAAATTAATAAATGAAGCTAAAATGATCGAGAAAGCTGGTGCATTTTCAATTGTATTAGAGTGTATTGCAAAAAAAACAGCTGAAAAAATTACAAGATCGGTTAAAATTCCAACAATCGGCATTGGGTCTTCAAATTTCTGTGATGGCCAGATTTTAGTAACAGATGATCTTTTAGGGCTTAGTGGTTTTTACCCTAAATTTGTAAAAAAATATGCAAATTTAGAAAATATAATAGAAAACGCTGTAAGAAAATTCAAAAAGGATGTAAGAAATAAAAACTTCCCAACTAATTTAAATGCCTATTAACTCATGGAAATAAAAACTACCGAAAAGAGGAATTTTATTGATATTTTAAAGTCTAATATAAAAGTTATTATTACTATAATAATATCTTTAGTAGTTTTAATTTCATTCTATTCTTGGTTCAAATATAAAGAAAATTTAAAAAAAAATGATCTTTCCGAAAAATACATAGAAGCTAAAATATTACTTTCTCAAAAAAATAATAATGATGCATTGTTATTATTAAATAAAATAATAGAAGAAGGAGATGGCACATACTCAACTTTATCACTGTATTTAATTATTGATCAAGAAATGGAAAAAGATGAAAAAAAAATTCTAAGCTATTTTGATAAAATTCTTTCTATTGGGAATTTAAAAAAAGACGATTTAGATTTGTTAAAATTAAAAAAAGCTATATTTATTTCAGATAACGCAAAGGAAAATGAATTATTAGATCTACTCAATCCAATAATTAATTCAAAATCAGCTTGGAAAGTACAAGCAACGATTTTTATAGGCGATTATTATTATTCAAAAAAACAATTTAATAAAGCTGAACAATATTATTCATCGCTTTTAAGTTTAGAAGATACGAACGTTAATAAAAAAGAAATACAGAATAAGATAAAAAATTTTAAGTAATGAAATTTAAATTATCTTATTTTCTAATAATATTATTTTTGTTTAATTGTTCCTTTGACAATCAAACCGGTGTCTGGAAAGAACATAACAAAAAAATTATTGATAAAGCAAAAAAAGACGAAAAATCCAATAAAATTTTTAAACAAAATGAAATTTTTGACGAGGAAATAGAGAGTCAATCATTATCAATAATTTCGCAAAGTAAACAAAATTTAAATTGGATACAGGAAAATTTCAAAAATTCTAATAATATTGATCATTTATATTATAAAAATAATAAAAATAGAGTCTTTAAAAGTAAAAAAATAGGTAAAAAACATTCTTCAAAAGATAAAATAAATTTAGAACCATTAGTATTTAATGACGATATTTTTTTTTACGATTTAAAAGGAAATATTTATAGATACTCTCCCCAATCAAGAAAACTCTTATGGAAATTTAATTTTTATAAAAAGAAGTTTAGAAATATTCCGATTAAAATTAATTATAAAATAATTCTTAATAATTTAATTATATCGGATAATTTGGGATATTTTTACAATATAGATATTGATACAGGCAAGCTTGTTTGGGCAAAAAACCAAGGTGTTCCATTGACCTCTGAAATTAAATCATTTAGCGAAAAAATATTTTTATTAAATCAAGATAATAAGTTTTATATATTCGAAAAAACAAACGGAAAAAAAGTTTTAGATTTTGAAACTTTTCCAGTAATTTTAAAAAAAAATAATAAACAAACCCTATCCCTAGATTCGAACAATAATTTATTTTTCGTCACCTCAGCCGGACAAGTATTTGCATTAAATCATGAAAACTATAAAATAAATTGGTTAAATA
The DNA here is from genome assembly GCA_003213135.1 of Pelagibacteraceae bacterium AG-426-I15. Lineage (GTDB taxonomy): Bacteria > Pseudomonadota > Alphaproteobacteria > Pelagibacterales > Pelagibacteraceae > Anoxypelagibacter. The sequence goes on from QCNT01000002.1 coordinate 24,063, forward strand.
ATATTAAAGATACAGTCTCTTCTGGTGAATTTGGTTTATTTAATTCATCGCCGATAATAGTGGATGATAATTTTGTTTATTTAAGCTCATCTAAAAGCACTATTTGTTTAGACTCACTCACAGGCTTAAAAAAATGGGACTTACCTTTTGGAACCAAAATACGACCAATTGTTTCTGGAAATTCTATTTTTTTAATATCAAGAAATGGTTTTCTTCTAAATGTTGATAAAAAAAATGGTCAAATAATTTGGTCAAAAAAACTATTTAAAACTAAGGATATCAATTTAAAAAAAATGGGTGATGTAACCTCGCTTTTATTACTATCTGAACAATTATTTTTTAGTACTCAAAATGGATATTTCTTTTTTGTTGATTATAAAAATGGCAAAATAATTAATTATGCAAAAGTTGCTAAAGAGTTTTACTCAAAACCGGTCACTGCTAACTCAAAAATCTATATAATTGATAAAGAAATGAGAGTTCTTATATTTGATTAGATTAATTTGTTGATTTTCCGCTTAATAAAGATAATTGGCTAACTACTTTATTCTCGTTTTGATCAATTCTTTTCACAGGATATTCGCCTGTAAAATAATGATCAGTAAATTGCGGATACAATTTGTTTCTTGGTTTTGAACACAAGGCCATGTAAAGCCCATCTAAAGTTAAAAACTTTAAAGAGTCTGCGCCTAAAAATATTTCCATTTCTTTCAAATTTTTATTTGCAGCTAAAAGTTCTTTTTTCGAAGGCATATCTATACCGTAAAAATCAGGAAATTTTATTTCTGGACAAGCAATTCTTACATGAACTTTCTTTGCACCAGACTCATAAAGCATTTTCACAATTTTGTGACAGGTTGTACCTCTTACTAAAGAGTCGTCAATAAGTATGATAGATTTATCTTTAATCGAAGACATGTTCGCACTTAGTTTAAGTTTAACACCCAAACTTCTTATACTTTGAGTTGGTTCAATAAAAGTCCTACCAACATAGTGATTTCTGATCAATCCAAGTTCAAAGTTCATCTTTTTATATTGAGCAAATCCTAATGCCGCCGGCACACCAGAGTCAGGTACTGGAACTATTATATCTCCAATATTTTCTGTCTCTTTTGCTAGCTGATATCCAAGATTTTTTCTATACTCATATGCACTTTTTCCATTTAAAAGACTATCTGGTCTTGCAAAATAAATATATTCAAATACACATGGTCTACTTTTCTTTTTTGGAAATGGTTTAATACTTTGTATTTTATCATTTTCAACAATAACAATTTCACCATTTTCTACTTCTCTGATAAATTTAGCTCCAATTATATCTAGTGCACAAGTTTCAGAAGTTAAAACGTAGGAATTTTTTATTTTTCCTAAAACTAACGGCCTTATTCCCAACGGATCTCTAACGCCAATAAGTTTTTTATTAGTTATGATTGTGAGAGCATATCCGCCCTGAATTTGAAAAAGTGCATCAATAATTTTATCTACGATTTTTAATCTTTTTGATTTAGCAATTAGCTGAACTATAGTTTCAGTATCACTCGTTGTTCTAAAAATAGCTCCATCCTTAACTAAATTTTCTCTTAAACTAATTGCATTTGTTAGATTACCATTATGGGCTATCGCAATTCCACCACCATGAAGGTCCGCAAAAAATGGCTGAATGTTTCTTAAAGAAGTTTCACCAGTTGTTGAATATCTATTATGACCAATAGCAAAATTACCAGGAAGTTTTTTTAAAACATCTTTATTTGTAAAGTTGTCTCCAACTAATCCTTGTCTTTTCTCAGAATGAAAGTTTTTTCCATCATAAGAAACTATTCCGCATCCTTCCTGACCCCTGTGTTGTAAAGCATGCAGTCCTAATGCCGTTAAAGCAGAGGAGTCCTGAGCATTAAATATTCCAAAAACCCCACATTTTTCCTTAAGTTTTTCCATGCTAAATTTGTTCAATCTCTTTTTTTGTATCGTTTAAATTTTTTCTACTTGGAAACTCTTCTATCAATAATTTACTACCTTTTTCTGTTATTGAAAAAAAGTATGATTTATCTAATTTAATATCCCATTTTTCATAGGAATGAAACCAATTTACTATTGAAAATATACACACAAAAAATACATATCCTTTAAACAAACCAAAGAAAAATCCAAAAACTTTATCCACCGATCCCATGCCTGTATATGAAAAAAGTCTTCCAATAGATCTACCTATAAGAATCAGTATAAACAAACTAATAATATAGGTTGCCATTCCAAGCCCGATACCAGTGATAAAATTATTATCAATGTAATCAGAAACATATGGCTCAAGCTTTGGTACTAAAATTATTGTTAAAACTAATGCCACAATCCATTTTGAAAAAGATACAAGGCTTAGAAAAAAACCTTTACTAAAGCATTGGACTGCAAAATAAATTATAAATATTAAAAAAAATATATCAAATAATACTATATTATTTTTTATAAAGTTTAAAATATCACTCATTTCCAAAAGGTTTCATTGTTAGAATCAATCTAGGCAAAAGAGTCAAAACTGAAATCATTGCTAATAACATTGCTACCCCTGTAAAAATACCAAAATAAATAGTTGGAATAAAATTAGAAAGAACTAATATTGAAAAGCCAAAAACAATTGTAATAGATGTGTTTAAAATAGCTACACCGACGGTTTTATGGCATTCGTCTAAAGTTTTTTTATAATCTTTTATTTTTTGAAACTCCTCTTTAAATCTGTAAATATAATGTATGCTATTGTCTACTGCGATACCTATAGTTATAGCTGCGATGGTTATAGTCATCATGTCTAAAGGAATACCTAAGTGTCCAATTATTCCTAGAATTAAAAAAGCTGCAATAAAGTTTGGTACAACTCCAATGATAGATAAAGTTAGATTCCTAAATAAAATTAAAAACATTAAAGTTATTCCCGCCATGACAATACCCAAAGTTAATATTTGAGATTTGAAAAGACTTTGTAAAAGATTATTAAATAAAATTAGAACTCCCGATAATTTAAATTCTTCTTTTTTTAATCCCAATTTATTTTCTAAATCTAAATTTATTTGCTTTATTAATTCATTTCTTCTTAAATCATCTTTAGAGTCCAGCACTCTAATACTAACCCTTGCCTCATTATTTTTAATAGAAATATAAGGATTTATAATTTCTTTTTTAATCGAGTCAGGTATTTTCGAGTATAATACTCCCATTTCTAAAGCTTGAAGTTTTTTTCCATCATTCAAATCTTCCGCAACTCTAACAATTGACGCAAAAGAAATAACTTTTCCAATAGAGTCTATGTTGTCCAAATAATCATGTACTTTGGTAATTCTGTCTATTTTGTTTCTTGTAAACCAATATTTTTCTTCATCAGATTCCTCTTCTTCCCAATCATCATCCTCATCAGTTTCTTTCTTTGTTTTGGGAAATTTTAAAATTATATCAAGTGGAGTTGTGCCTCCGAGCTTATCATCAATTAACTTCATTCCTCTATAAATTTCAGTTTCCTTATCAAAGTAGTTTATAAAACTATTTTCCACTTCAAGCTTGGTAATCCCAAGCACACTTATAAAAACTATAATTATTGTAGATGAAAAGATAATAACGGGATTTTTTTTTGTTATTTTACTCAAAAAAGATGTAATTATGGAATCTTTCTGTTCTCTGTAACTCAAATTTTGACTACTTAAAATATTTAATGCTACCGGAAGCAAGGTAAATGTTACAGACATTGACACCAACAAACCAACTGTCATCATCCAACCAAAATCTATTATAGGTTTTATACCGCTAAAAATTAAAGACAAGAAAGCACATATTGTTGTTAGTACCGTATAAAGTATCGGCAAAAACATTCTTTTTGAAGTCCAAAGCAATGCTTCAGTATTTACAGTGTTTGGATTTTCTTTCCTAAATTGTAAGTATCTAACACTCATGTGTATATTCATTGCCATAGTTAAAATTAACATCAGAGCTATAAAATTTGACGAAATGACTGTAACTTTCCACCCAACCAAACCTAAGAAACCAATCATTATCAAAACAGAAAAAAAACAACTCAGTAATGGAATGATTACCCAAATAATACTTCTAAAAATGAACCAAAGTGTTGCCACTATAAATAAAAATACACCACCACCAAAAACTATTATATCATTTTTAATAAAAGTCATCATATCGTCAGCGATCATTGGAATACCACCAAGATGAATTATAGGATATGAGCTAGAAGAGCTTTTTTTAACTTCCCCAGGTGAAGGATGGTTACTAATAATTTTTCTTATTTCATTAATATTTTCGTGATTTTTTTTATTATAAATCTTACGGTACGAGTCGTATTCTTTAATGAACAACTTATAATTATCTAGACCTTCGTCACTTAGTTCATTTTTTTCTTTTTTATCTAAATAAAAATCTTTAGTTTTAATTAATTCTATAAGTTTTTCGTCCTGCTTAATGTAAACAATTATACCGCTAGTTTTGCCATCATCACTTATTACAAAGTTTTTATATATTGGGCTATTTATTATTTCATTAAATCCTCTTTCTAAATCAACATCTCTACTAGACAAAGTCTTAAAATTTTTGATTCTTTCAGCTAAAGGGTCATCATTATTTTTCAGCAAAGGCACATCAATAATAGTTATAACTCTATCTACCCATTTTAAATTTTCTAACGAATTTTTTAAAAGCTCTAAATTCTTAATAGTATTTTCAGATTTAAAATCGTAAGCACTTTCTGGTTTATGAGTGTAAGTTAAAACTAAAAAGTCTTTAGAACCATATGTTTTGTTAACCTCTCTTAAATATTTTAGATCTGGATCGTTTTCTAATAAAAGAGTATCGGAAGATGCATCGAGTTGAAAATTTTTTGAATAATAACCAAAGCTAATTAGCAAAATAACTAAAACTAAAAGTATAGATTTTGGTTTTTCTATTACAGTGCTTTTGTATAAATTAGTTAAAATCACTTTTATCAGATATAGCTTAAATGAGGATAATTTAAAATTACTTATTTTTGCTCTGTTTTAGTAGCATCTTTGAATTTAGTATACATTCCTTCAAATTCTACTTTTATTACACCAGTTGGACCATGTCTTTGTTTACCAATAATTAAGTCCGCCTGACCAATAATCTCATTCATTTTTGACTGCCATTCAGCGTGCTCTATAGTTCCCATTTTAGGCTCTTTTCCTAACAAGTAATATTCTTCTCTAAATACAAATATCACAACATCCGCATCTTGTTCAATTGAGCCTGATTCTCTCAAATCTGAGAGCTGTGGTTTTTTATCATCCCTTTGTTCTACTGCTCTAGAAAGTTGAGATAAGGCAAGCACTGGCACATTAAGTTCTTTTGCCAATGCCTTAAGCCCTTGAGTAATTTCTGATATTTCTTGAACTCTTCCATCATATCTTTTTGACCCTGTCGTCATTAGTTGAATGTAATCAACTACTATTAAATTTAATCCAAACAACCTTTTTATTCTCCTAGCTCTATTAGATAATGTAGCGATAGTAATAGCCGGAGTTTCGTCAATAACTAATGGTAATTGGTGTATATTTCTTGAGGTTTCAATAAGTCTATTAAATTCTTCTTCAGTAACCTTTCCTCTTCTTATGTCGTTTGATTTTATTCTAGACTGCTCAGATATAATTCTAGTAGCAAGTTGTTCTGATGACATTTCTAATGAAAAAAACGCAATAGAGGTTTTTTGACTATTATCTAAAATTTTTTTTGAAGCATGATAAGCAATATTTGTTGCCAAAGCAGTTTTACCCATAGATGGTCTTCCAGCTATAATTACTAAATCAGATTTATGTAGACCACCCAATCTTTCATCTAAATCTTTAAGTCCAGTTGGAATACCAACAATTCCCTGATCACTTTTCATTGCGTTAGTTGCCATTTCAATAGTTTGGTCTAGAGCTTGGTCAAATTTTAGAAAAGATTGGTTGAAAGTTCCTCTTTCAGCAAGGTCAAATAAAAGTTTTTCAGTATCTTGAATTATGTCTTCCCCACTTCTATCTGTTTTTTCGTCAATAGCATCCTCAGAAAGACTTTCAGAAATTTTAACAAGTTCTCGTTTAACAAATTTTTCATGAATAATTTTTGCATAATCAATTGATTGTTTTATTGATGATGAAAGACGTGTTAATTTAACCAAATACTCTGTACCACCAACCTCTGAAAGACTTTCATCTTTATCAAAAGGTGTTTTCAATGTTATCGGATTAGCTATCATTCCTTTATTATGTAACTTTTGAATCATGTCATAAATTTTAGAGTGTATTGGATCATAAAACTCATTAAAATTAATTATATTTGCTACTTCATCAATAATATCGTTATTAACCAAAACAGACCCAATCAAAGCTTGTTCAGCATCAATATTAGACGGTAACTTTTTTTCTTGTGTAAATTTGTTTATTTTAAGACTTTCCATCTTTCGAAATATTTTAACTTAGGGGGGGGTATTTTTAAAAATAAAAGTTATTAACTTTTTTTTTAGGCTGTGGAAAAAATTTTTATTTGGTCTCTTTTTTTTCAACCAGAACCTGCAATTCAGTTGAAACCTCCGAGTGCAGATTAATAACGATTGTGTAGCTGCCTGCTTTATTAATTTCTTTTTTTAAATCTATCTGTGATGGATGAATAGTCTCATTAAATTTTTCGGATAGAAAATTTGATATTTCTTTAGGTTTTATAGAAGCAAAAAGGTCACCATTTTCTTTTGTTTCTTTTTTGAAGCCCAACTTCTTATTTTTTATTTTATCGAATATTTTTTTAGCATCTTTTTTTTGCTCAGCATTTTTTTTAGATATTTCTTCCTTCTTTTTTTTGAAAATAACTTTATTTTCCTCGTCAGCTCTTAAGGCTTTACCCTGTTTCAACAAAAAATTCCTTCCATAGCCATCTTTAACTTTGACTACTTCTCCCATTTTTCCTAAGTTTCTAATATTTTCTAAAAGTATTACTTCCATTTAAATTAATCCTAAGAATTGTGCTCTTTTAATTGCTAAAGATAGCTTTCTTTGTTTATTTTGACTAACCGAAGTAATACGTGAGGGCATAATTTTTTTGTTATCTGAAACGTACTTTCTTAAAAGCCTTATATTTTTGTAATCAATTGCTGGCGCTCCCTTAGCCGATAGAGGACAACTTCTTTTAAATCTAATATCTGGCTTTTTAAATAAACTAAGTTTATTTTGACTTCCAAATTTTTTGCCTTTTTTCTTTTTATCTCGTCTCATTTTTCTTTTTTATTTTCCTCAAAATAATTTTTTTGTAAATCAAGTTTCTCGTATCTTACTGTTAAATAACGTATAATTTTGTTATCTACAGAAAGTTTTTTTTCAATATCTTTGACCACATCACCGGTGGACTCAAATTTAAAATGAACAAATATACCTTTTTTATTATTTTTGATTTTACGAGAAAGATTTAATATTCCCCACTTTTCAGTTTTTAAAAGCTTACCAGATTTTTCGATTATTTTTGTGCATATATCTATAACGTTATTAACATCTTTTTCAGAGATGTCTTGTTTTCCTACAAATGTATGCTCATAAAAACTCATTTTAGATATTTATTTTTTAAGTTGGGACTTATACTATTTTAATTTTATTAATACAATAGTAATAATAAAGGCTATTGTTAGAATTAAAATGAAAGCAGTAATATTTCCTGGCCAAGGCTCTCAAATCGTAGGTATGGGTAAAGATCTTTTTAATAATTTTGACTTAGTAAAAAGAATATTCCATGAAGCCGATGAAAAATTGAAATTTAAACTTTCAAAAATAATTCTTGATGGTCCAGAAAACACTCTTAAGTTAACAAAAAATACTCAACCAGCCATTCTCACTATTAGTCACTCAATTTATAATTTGATAAAAAAAGAATTTGGTATCGAGTTAAAGAATATAAAATATTATTCAGGTCACTCATTGGGAGAGTATAGCGCACTTGTTTCTTCTGGCTCGTTAAATTTCTCTGATGCTTTATATCTACTTTATGAAAGAGGCAAATCTATGCAAGAAGCTGTACCTGAAGGCGAGGGATCTATGTTAGCTGTCATGGGTACAGAAATAAGTGAATTAGAAAAACTCGTTAAAAATTTAGATACAAACTTGGGTGTATGTGAAATTGCTAATGATAATTCAGAAGGCCAGATTATTTTAAGCGGCCACACTAAGTCAATAAATGAAGCAAGTAAAGTTTTAAAAAGTTTAAAAAAAAGATCTATCTTATTACCTGTGAGCGCACCATTCCACTGTTCTCTAATGAAATCTGCTGCTGAAAAAATGGAAAAAAAAATAAAAGAAACTTCATTTAAAATTCCCCAAACTAGTATTATAGCAAACGTCACCGCAAAAGAAGTAAAAGACCCAGAAGAAATAAAAAATCTTTTAGTAAAGCAGATTGTCTCAAAAGTAAGATGGAGAGAAAGTGTATTATATATGATAGAAAATGGAATAAACGAATTTATTGAAATTGGTCCTGGAAAAGTGCTATCAGGCCTAGTAAAAAGAATAAATGACAAAGTTTCGTCTAAAAGTATAAATACAATTGAGGAAATTAAAAACCTAAAATGATAAATTTAAAAAATAAAAAAGTTTTAATAACAGGGGCAAGCGGAGGAATCGGCAAATCCATTGTTAGAAAATTTGTTTCTTTAGAAGCAAATGTTTTAGGAACCGGGACAAAGGATGAAAAATTAAATATTCTTAAGAAAGAAAATCCTTCCATTAAAACGAAAAAATTTGATATTTCTCAACATTCAAAAATCGAAGAATTTATTGAACAGGTTTCTTCCGAATTAGGCGGTTTAGATATCTTAATAAATAATGCCGGTATAAATGTGGATACATTATCTTTAAGAATGAAAGACGAGGAGTGGAAAAAAGTAATAGATATAAATCTTACTTCTACTTTTTTATTGGCTAAACACAGTATTAAGAAAATGCTAAAAAATAAATTTGGAAGAGTAGTTAATATAACTTCTGTAGTAGGCCACAGTGGAAATTTAGGACAAACAAATTATTCTGCTTCTAAAGCTGGAATAATAGGGATGTCAAAAAGTCTTGCTATTGAGTATGCAAAAAAGAATATAACCATTAATTGCGTTTCGCCTGGATTTATTACTACCGACATGACAATGAACATAGCTGAAAAAATGAGAGAATATTTGATATCAAGAATACCCATGGGCAAATTAGGTACCGGAGATGATGTATCTGGCTGCGTTGCTTTTTTGTCTTCCGACTCCGCTTCTTACATAACTGGTGAAACAATTCATGTTAATGGCGGGATGTATATGTCTTGACAATGAAATAAAATTCTTTAATAACAATTTATAACATTCTTAAGGAAAAATATTAAATGACAAAAAATGTAAGTGCAACAGTTAAACGAATAGTCGCAGATCATCTAGGTATAGATGAGCAGAAAGTAACTGACGAATCTAGTTTTATTGATGACCTTGGGGCAGACAGTTTAGACACGGTCGAATTAGTCATGGCTTTCGAAGAAGAGTTTGGCTCAGAAATTTCTGACAGCGAAGCAGAAAAAATTCTGACTGTAGGTGACGCTATAAAATTTATTGAAAGCAAAAGTAACTAATAATAAATTTTAGTTAATGCATAATACCTATAAGCCTCTCATGCTTGTATTATCTTCCCCATCAGGCGCGGGTAAAACAACTTTGACAAAAAAAATACAAGAGACAGATAATTCATTTAAAGTTTCGGTTTCGCATACAACAAGAAAAATTCGTCCCAATGAAGTTGATGGAATTGATTACAATTTTGTGAGTATGGAGAAATTTAAAAAATTAATACAAGACAATGCTTTTTACGAATATGCAAAAATTTTCGATAACTATTACGGGACTTCAAAATCATCAATAAATAGCATAATTGAAAAAGGCTACAATGTTTTATTTGATATTGATTGGCAAGGAGCGGAACAATTGACTAGTCATAAAGAACTTAATCTTTTAAAAATTTTTATATTACCTCCAAATATTGAAGAACTTAAAAAAAGATTAATATCAAGAAATCAGGATGACAAAAGTGCCATTGAAAAAAGATTAGCAGCTTATACAATTGATGTAATGCATTCAAAAGATTATGATCACGTTATTATTAATGATAAAATTGAAATTTGTTTTAATAAAATTAAGGAAATTATATCAACACATTTAAAAAAAAAGAATTAATTTTTTTTATATTTTTCATAAAGTTCTGTTATTTTATAATAAGTATCACAGCTTAATTCAGAGGGTCTTGAGCTAAGATTTAAATTAAGTATTTTTGAAATTTCTTTATGATTTTTAAAAATTTTTATAAAAGCTTTATTTATCATTTTTCTCTTACTTGAAAAAAAAATTTGAGTAATTTTTTCAAGATTTTCTATATTAGATATGTTAAAATTTATTTTATCTTTAGGTTTAAAAACAATTATTTTAGAATCAACCTTCGGTTCAGGAAAAAAACATTTTTTAGAAATAGAAAAATTGTTAATCATATCAAATTTTAAATTAGCTAAAATTGAAATACGACCGAAATTCTTTGTATTCGGTTTTGCTAGAATTCTATCTGCCACCTCCTTCTGAAACATAAATATTATTTTTTTGTAAAAAGGTGGCCAAGATTTTATTTTTATAAATTTTGCTAAAATTTGAGTTGAAATATTATAAGGTAGATTACCAAATATTATTACTTCCTTAAAATTATAATTATTAAGGTCATATTTAAGTATATCACCATTTAATATTTTATATTTTTCTGAATATTTAAAATTTTCTTTTAGAATTTTGTATAAACTATAATCTTTTTCTATTAAAAATATAGATTTAGGTTTTTTTTCGACTATAGAATTTGTTAAATTTCCTGACCCGGGACCAATCTCAAAAACATGCTGATTATAAAGATTTTCTATATTAATAATTTTATTTATTATATTTTTATCTACTAAAAAATTTTGGCCTAGAGACTTTTTAAACTTATACATTAATTTTATTAAAAAAATTTATTGAATCTATCAAACTTTCGGGACTAGCTTTATTCTTCCTAATTATATCTTTACCAACACCATGATCTGGGGAAACTCTTAAAAAAGGAAGACCAGCAGTAATATTAATAGCATTAAATTTAAATATCGCTTTAAACGGTGTTAATACTTGATCATGATACATACCCATTAAAACATTAAACCCTCTTTTTTTATAGTCTAAAAATGACGTATCTGGAGAAATAGGCCCTATAACCTTTATACCTCTGCTTTTTAAATATTTTATTGCAGGAATAATAATTTTTTTTTCTTCTGATTTTATTCTTAGTTCATCGTTATGAGGATTTAATCCAAGAATTCCAATTTTAGGTCTAAATTTTAACCTTTTTTTATAAAAATTATTAATTACCAAAGTTTTATCGATTATTTTTTTTTTGGATATATTTTTAACAACGTCATTTAATTTTATGTGCGTAGTAATCGGGGAAACAGATAGAGACCTATTATAAATTAACATTGCTTCTCTGCCCAGAACACCTTTCTTCTTAGCAAGAAACTCAGTTACACCACTAACTTTTTTTCCAAACAAAAGGTCTTTTTTATTAACAGGACAGTTAATTAAACCTAAAACTTTCTTTTTCTCAATAAGATCCAAAGCAATTTTGAATGACTCCAGTATATATTTTCTTTTATTTTGGGATTTAATTTTATATGGATTTTTAAATTTTAGAGGAACATTAATAATATTTAAATTTTTTTTAAAATTACAATTATCAAGATTTTTTATTTTATTTAACCTGACTTTAAGTCCAATTTTTTTAAACTGTTTTTTTAATAAATCAAAGTTTCCAATGATTAAGATATTTAAGTTTCTAAAACTATTTTTTTTTCTCCAAGCTTTAGCGATAATTTCAGAGTTTATACTTTCAGGATCTCCACCAATAATTCCAATTATTTTTATCATAAAAATTTTACATTAATTCTTTTTTCAAGATCTGAATAATGAGAATTAGAAAACATTTCTAATTTTTTATTTTTTTCTTGAGTTACAATATTCTTTTTAATAACTTCCAAATCAACAGAACCACCCTTTTCATCAACTTTTTTAATAAAAACTACAGTATCTCCCAAGAGGATTGGCTTACCTATCTCACCTTTTTTTAAATCTTTTATATTTTCAATAATCTTTTTGGATACTTTGTCCCGTTGTATCCATCCAAGCGAACCTCCATTTTTGGCTGTATTTGAAATGCTTATTTTTCTTGCAGCATCTTCAAAACCAATTTCTTTTATTTTTTCAAATACTTTATTTGCTGTATAGACAAATCCTTCGGCTGATAAGTTAACTTGAATTTCTGATAATAGAATACTTTTTTCTGTTTTCATATTTTTTAATTCTGAATTTATTCTATCCTCTATTTCAATAGTATTTAAAGAAATTCTACTTTTGTATATTTTAAAAATTGCTGTATTCCATTTTAAATCAATCTCAAAGCTTTTAATCAAATCATCGTAATTAAGATCATTATTTTTTAAAAAAATTTTAAATCCATTTTTGTCGTAACCTAAATTACTAGCAATTGCAGACACTTGTCTTTCCAGATCTTTTCTATTGTATTGATCCACCTGCAGTCTTTCTATTTCAGATTTCTTAATTGTTCTTTTTACTAAAGTTTTTATGGCCAAATCTTTAATTTCTTTCTTATTATTAATGTTAATATCTATATTTGATAGTAAAGATATTAATTTCATTTCTTTCACTAGGTCCAAACGTGTTATTGGATAATTTCCAACGGTAATAATAACTGAATTATTTATTTCAGCGACTAATTTTTCTGTATTAAGAAACAGAAAAAAAATTATTAATATTTTTTTTTTCATCTATCTAATGTAGGTAGATTTACTTTACCAAAAGGAAACAAGGAAATATTAAACATTAGTGTGTCTGACGATTCTACATCACGATCTGTATAATATTCTCTTCTGTAAACTAATCCTGCTTTCAAACAATCGTTTACGTAGTTATATGCCAAATTATAAAATTCAGTGGAATCTGTCTCTAGATTTTTTTTCAAATCAAAACTTAAGTTATTTGATTTATTTATTTCTAATTTAACATCTGATTTAAAGTATGAATTATTTCCTATATGATTATTTTCTTCAAGGTATCCAACATTAAACTTTGCATTACCTAAAAGAAAACTAGCTTTTAAATCATTATAGTTAATATCATTAAAATTATGATCTACAGAAAAATTATTGCTTATTGAAAAATTTTCATTAAATTTTATTGAAGCTCTTCCAACCAAATCTGATACTTTTTGATCTAAAGAACTTCTTGATGGCATATCTGAATTTTGATCTAAGCTGTATACTTGGCCTAAATATAAAGAATAATTTTCCTCTCCTGTTTTATTATCCAAAACATCAAGATTAGAAAATTCTAAACCTGCTGCTAAACTAGTGCCACTATCAAGAACATCAATATTTGAGTTTTTATTAAGTGAAAAAAGGTTAGAGTAGTCTAATCTCAAACTATCATCGTGCAAATTTCTCATGTGACCAGGAGCATATTTAAAAGAAAGTTTTGGAGTAAAAAAGTTTATTTTATTTTTATTTAAGCTATCACTATACATGGGCAGACTAGCATTGTATGAGACAGCACCGTGCGTCTCGGCGTTAAAGCTCCCAGTTTTGTAGTTACTTGTATTCTCTGCCTCATAAGCTACTACTTTTAATAATCCTTCAAAATTACTTTGTAATCCAATTGTGTTTGTAAAAGATCTTGATTTCCAACCAATATCATTTACTAAAAATTTTGTTGTTTGATCAACATTGAAATTTTTTGCTATTGCATTTGTATAAAGATCAATAATTCCTATTTTTTTATCACTTAAAAGGTTTCTCTCGTAAACTAAATTTGGAAGAACATATTCGTATTTTGATCTATCAACCTTGGTAGTATCTTCATATGCACTTGCCATTAAGCCAAAATATTCTCCTCTATCTTGATATTGATATTTTACTTCGTTTCTTAAAATAGTTTTTTCGCTGTCAACAAGCTCAGTTTTAATATCATGAACTTTTAAATAAGTATCGTTAGACAAATGTTCTAAATTGACTTCCAAATTGCTATACGAATCTTTTTTTTCTGTTAGATTTTGTTTAAAATTAGCGAAAATATGGTTTCTAGATCCTGAGGTTTTTTTATTACCTGTATCTTTGTATCCTTGGGTGAAACTTGAATCCACTATTAAGTATGAATTTTTAAATGCCTGTCTGTACTCATTTTTTAATAAAATATTTTCTCCTGCATAGATTTTTGGTGTAATTGTCATGTCTTTATCTTTTGAAATCGCCCAAAAATAAGGTATTGAAGTTGAAAAACCAACTGTTGAGTTATCTGCAAATTGTGGCATTAAAAAACCAGACTGTCTTTTAACAGTTGGGTCAGGATGAAAAAACTTTGGAAAATAAAAAATTGGAAAATTATATACTTTTAAAACTGCACTATCATAAAAAATAGTTTTTTTAGCTGCATTGTGTTTTATTTCTTTAGCTCGTATAACCCAGGGAGGACATTTGTCATTCTCTCTTTGTTTACATGCGGTGAAAACTGCTTTATTAAATATAGTATAATCTTCACTAATAGTAGCTGAGTTAGCAAAAAATCTTGGTTCGTTTCTTGAATCATATTTAAAACTACCATCATTTAGAAATGTTCTTATATCACTTCCAACCATCTTTCTTTTTTTTTCATCAATATAAATTTCTGAAAAATAATATTCATTACTTTTATTATCGGTTATTTTTATTTCACCAGAGGAAAGAAACATATTTTTTTCAACAATGTAGTTAAACATGTTAACAAAAACAGTATTTCCATCCCGATCGGTTATTTGTGTTTTACTATCTGATGAGACAATTTTTTTATTATTATCATAAATAATATTCTCACCTTTAATTTTGAAATTTTCAGATGTTATAATTTCAGTTTCTCCATAAGTGTTTAATATTTGTTTTATTTTATCGTATTTGATTTTTTCAGAGATTATCAAATTATTTTTGTTATCTTTTACCTCTACACCGCCTTCGGCAATAATAGATTTATCTGACTTATCTAATTCAATAATTTTTGCGTTTATGTTTAGATCATCAGCAGATAATGAATGACTTATAAATATAAGAAAAAAAATATATATGTTTAAAAAAATTTTATTTGTCATTTATCTGAAGCACTCCTATTGAGCAAAAAAGACTTAATATAATTACAGGTGCCCAAACTGAAACTGTTAAAGGAATTCTTTCAGTAGTGCCTAAAGCTGTAGAAAAATTTTTTAAATAAAAAATTAATACACAGGCAACTATTGAAAGTAATATATAGTATGTTCTTTGCTTTCTCTCATTATCGTTTAATGTAAATATACCAGCTAAATAAACCATTAAGACTAAAAAAAATGGAAGAGATAAGTAAAAATGTTTTTTCTCCTTTAAAAGTGAGGGATTATAACCTTTTTTTATTAATTCGTCCGTATTACTCAGTAATTTATAAAATGAAATAGTATCTAAATTTGAATAAATTGAATTAAGTTTTTCTTTATCATAATTTGAGTCAATTAATAAAGTTTCAAAACTTTCTTGATTACTTTTATTACCAAATTCATACCTTGTTGCATTTTTAGATATCCATTTGGAACTTGAAATGTCGGATGTTTTTGCATTTATACGTTCATAAAGAATATTATTTTCATCAAATTTATAAATTGAAACATTAATTAATTCATTATCTTTCAGCCCGTCTGCTTGTATAACATGAGTTGAGCTACCAATTTTTTCCTTAATCCAAATACCATTTGATGTAATGGTGGCTAAATGATTTTTATAAATGTCATATTTTCCCTTAATATCTACATAAGACTTTACAATTGCAGATGTTAAAGGATTAATGGCTCCTAAAATAAACAATCCTAGAACAAAAGCTGTAGAAGCAAATATAAATAAAAATTTTAAATTAGAATAACCTAATACTTTAATTGAAATAAGATCTCTATTTGTTTTTAATTTTATAAACACAAGCATTGATGACAAGAAAATGATAAAGGGTAATATACTAACTAACATACTAGGTATCACCATAAATGATAATGCTATAGGAACAGAAATATTAACGTTAAATTTTCTAAAAAAATTTATTTCTTCAAAAAGATTCATTATCAAACCAAGTGCTATAAAAATTAAAATAACATTAAAAAAACTTTTTAAAAATTGATAAACTAAATATTTATTTAAAATAAAATTTTGCATTATTACTTCCTATAATTCTCAAATGAAAATTTTCTTAAAATTTCTAAATATAAAAGTGGTATAAAAATAACCGGAAACAAATAATAAATTATACTGTAATAATAAGACAATCCAGAATACCTCACCAAAATCTCAGCGACAATTAATATTGTAAACGATAAGCCGCCATAAATATATTTGTATAAACCACTAAATTTACTTTCCTCTCTATTAATTAAAATAAAAGAACACAATAAAGCAACAAAGGGAACATAAAGAGGCATTCCAAATCTACGATTAATTTCAGACAACACTTCTATTTTTTCTTGGTCAGGGCAATTTAATAATTTTTTTTCATTGTTATTTCTCAAAAAACATTTAATTAAAATTTGAGATTTTGTCTCCTGAACTTTGGGCTGAGTTATAGACTTGGTTTTCATTCCAGAAAGATTTAATCTTGTTTTTCTGAAGTCTACTACTTTAATTTTACCCTCTTTTTTTTCAGAGTGAATTGTTCCTTCATGTAAAACTAATGCATTTGCACCATTATCATCAAAAAGTTTCGCTTTTTTGGCAAAAATAGTAAGATTAGAAGTATTTTGATCACTATCTAAACTTTTCAAAATTTTACTTTCATCTCTAATAAAAATATTTTTAAAAAATCCATCATCAGTTTTCTCTTCAGCAAAAATTGTGAGCCCTTCAACTGTATCGTTAAATTGATTTGTCTTTATAGTGCTTGTAACAAAATTTATATCAGATGATTTAACAAGGCTTCTTGAGTGATTAAGTATAGTAGGGTTCACCAAACAAGCTAAAAAAAGTTGCAAAACAGTTACAAGAAGAGAAACTTTGAAAAAAAAATTCACAATTTTTACTTTGCTGAGTCCCGCTGTCCAAAGAGCCATCAGTTCATTATCATTGTCAAATTTTTCAATAGTAACAATTAAAGATATTAAAAAAGAAAGTGGTATAAATTTGGTTAATATTTTTACCACATTCAACATTGAATATTTAAGGTATAGGGCGACAGAATGGCCATCTTCCACTATTAGATCTAGGAAGTTTACTGATTGAACAGCCCACACAATTACGGAAAGAGCAAATAATACAATTAAAAAATGCTTACTTAATTCTGAAAAAAAGTGTCTATAAATTTTATCACTAAACATTTTTGTATAATCGTATATACTTAAAGCAACATAGAATTAATTTCAATCTATGGTTTAACTATGACCAATATTCCATTGAAAACTGATATATTTAGACTTATATACCACTCAACTTTATCGAATTTTTTTTAAAAACTTATGTCTATTAAAATAAATTATTCAAAAAAAATAAACAATAAATCATCAGCAAACCTAGTCCTATTTTGTGATGAAAAATATAGCATTACTGGATTAAGAAAATATATTTCTAATACAGAATTTTCATACATTAAAGACTTATTAAAAACAACTGACTTAAAAAAGAATTTACAAGTTTTTGACGTTAATTCTAAAAAAAAAATAGTATTGATATCAATTAAAAATAATCTAAAAACTTCTGATGTAGAGAATTTGGGAGCAGAATTTTATAAATTAGTAAACCATGGAAAGAATAGTGAATACTTTTTAATTTCGGATAGTATAGCAAGCAAACATAATAATTTTTTAGGTCATTTTCTTCACGGCTTAAAATTAAAATCTTATGAATTTAAAAAATATAAAACAAAAAAAGATACAAGACTTATTTCTTTAAATATATCAGGGAATAAAAATAAGCCCTCGGTTCAAAATCAGTTAAAATTTAAGGCTTTGGAAGAGGGAACTTTTTATGCAAGAGATTTAGTTTCTGAGCCAGGAAATATTTTACACCCAGATGAATATGCTAAAAGATTAAGTTCTCTTAGAAAAGATGGTTTAAAAGTCAACATATATGACGAAAAAAAATTAAAAAAACTTGGTATGCACTCTTTGCTTGGTGTAGGGATGGGAAGCACAAGGGGATCATATCTTGTAACAATGGAATGGAATGGAACCAAAAATAATTCTAAGCCTTTAGCATTTGTTGGAAAAGGAGTTACTTTTGATACAGGCGGATATTCTTTAAAGCCAGCAAGATTTATGGAAGACATGACCTATGATATGGCAGGATCAGCTACCGTGGTAGGTTTAATGAAAAATTTTGCATTGAGAAAAGCAAAAATAAATGCTGTTGGTGTCGTAGGGCTTGTAGAAAATATGGTTAGTGGAAACGCTCAAAGGCCAGGGGATATTGTAAAATCTTATAGTGGAAAAACTATTGAAATCTTAAATACAGACGCAGAAGGTCGTTTGGTTTTAGCTGACGCATTAACATTTACTGAGAAAAAATTTAAACCAAAATTCATTGTTGATTTAGCTACATTAACAGGCGCGATAATAGTTTGCCTCGGCTCCGAATATGCGGGACTCTTTTCAAATGATGATAATTTATCAAAACAAATTTTTAAGGCAGGAGAAAAAGTTGAAGAAAAAGTATGGAGAATGCCTCTTCATAAGAATTACGACAAACTTATGAATTCTAAAAATGCTGACGTACAAAATATAAATTACGTTGGTGGAGCTGGATCGACAACAGCGGCTCAATTTTTACAAAGATTTATTTTAAACAAGACCCCATGGGCACATTTGGATATTGCCGGTATGGCTTTCTCAAAATATGGAGGCGCATTAAACTCGGGCGGCGCAACAGGATTTGGTGTAAGGCTATTAAATCAACTTGTTGAAGAAAACTATGAGTAGTGTAGAACAAACACTATCAATCATTAAACCTGACGCTGTAGAAAGAAATTTAGCTGACAAAATTCAAAAAAAATTTATACAAGAAAAACTAAAAATACTAAAAACTAAAAAAATTCAAATCTCGAAAGAAGAAGCGTCTGAATTTTATAAAGTTCATCAAACAAAACCTTTTTTTGAAAGATTGTGCTCCTATTTATCATCGGGACCAATTGTAGTAATGGTTTTAGAAGGAAATAACGCAATAGCAGAAAATAGGAGGATTATGGGTGCCACAGATCCTAATAATGCAGAAGAAGGTACGCTAAGGAAATTATATGGTATTTCCATCGACAAAAATTCAGTTCATGGATCAGATTCTGTAGAAAACGCAAAAAAAGAAATAAGTTTTTTCTTTAAGGATTAACTTTTATTATAAATCTTCCTTATAGCAATTGAGTAAGCATTGTATTCTTGTAATTGTACGCTTCTTTTTACAAACTCTTCAATCTTACTTTTAATCTCTACTCTTTTTTTAAATATTATTTTTCCTGCGTCTAATTTTTCATTTACATAATGAATGGTACAACCAGTAAATATGTCTTTATTTTCAATTGCCTTCTTAAAAGTATTTAATCCCTTGTATTTTGGCAACAGTGAAGGGTGAATATTTATAATTTTACCATTAAATTTTCTTAAAAATTTTTTGCTTAATATCCGCATAAACCCGGCTAAGCATACAAGCTCAATTTTATTTTCATTTAATAATCTGAGAGCTTTGTGCTCAAACCTAATCATTTCACCATTAATTACTTTATAAGGTATTGAAAATATTTTAGCATATTTTATTCCAAAGGCTTTTTTACTATTACTAATAACAAGACTTACTTTAATTGGAAAATTAGGATCTCTTGAATTTTTTATAATAGCTTTAAGATTAGAACCATTTCCAGAAATAAAAACACACGCTTTTTTTTTTACCATTTTATCCGGTTAAATAATTTAATTTTTTTAGATGATCTTGAAATAAAACCTATTTCGTAAGGTTTAAATTTTTTTTGAAAAAATTTTTTTATTTTATTAATTTTATTTTTTTCTACTATTAAACAAAAACCCACACCACAATTAAATGTTTCTAGCATCTCTTTGTCTGATAAATTTTTATTTTTAATCCATTTAAATATTTTAGTTACTTTAATTTTTGATAAATCAATATTTGCAGTTAATTCTGATGGAATAGATCTAGTAATATTTCCAATTATTCCCCCACCGGTAATATTGGCTGAAGAATTTAATAAATTCTTCTCTGAAAGTTTTAATACAGGATCTACATAGATTTTTGTAGGTTTTAAAAGTTCTTTTTTTAAAAAATTATTTATTTTTTGTTTTTTTAAAATTTGCCTTACTAAGGAAAAACCATTTGAGTGGAGACCGCTAGATGGTATAGCCAATATAATATTTCTATTTTTGACTCTACCTTTATGTATCAATTTTTTTTTTGATACCACGCCTACCGCAAAGCCAGCTAAATCAAATTTATTAGATTCATATGTTCCAGGCATCTCGGCAGTTTCTCCACCAGCAAGTATGCAGCCAGACATCTTACAACCTTTAACAATACCTTTTATAATTGACTTTACTTTTTTTAATTTAATTTTCTGCACGGCTATATAGTCAAGAAAGAATAGTGGCTTTGCCCCTTGAACAATTAAATCATTTATACACATTGCTACGAGGTCAATTCCAATTGAATTATATTTTTTAAATCTATTAGCTATCTCGAGTTTAGTTCCCACACCATCAGTGGACGATAGTAAAATTGGATCTTTCACTTTCAGCTTATGAAAATTATAGGCTGACGCAAACCCCCCAATATCTTGTGCAATATATTTGTTATTCTTTTTAAAAGCTTGTTTTGAATATCTAGCTATATATTTAGTAAATTTATCAGCAGTTTCAATATTTACACCGCTTTTTTTATAACTATTCTTTGTTTTTTTCATTTATAAATAGAAGGTTTATGAAAAAAGTTATTTTCTTATCTTTAATAATATTATTTTCAATTAAAACTCAAAATATTTATGCAGATCAAAGCATGTTTACTGTTGATAATATTGAAGTAACGGACAAATATACTGCCGACAACATCATTAAAAGAGAAAAGTATTTAAATATAGGATTTAAGAAAGCTTTTGAAAGTTTGGTTACTGGTTTATTAAGGAAAGAAGACCACAAAAGAATGCTTAGTACAGAATTAAAAATAATCAAATCGTTGATCGATAATTATAGAATCTTGGAAGAAGGTACACAACAAGGGGAATATTCATTTAAACTTTCAGTAAAATTCAATAAAGAGAAAACTAAAGATTTTTTCTACAAGAAAAATATTCCATATTCCGAAACAAGTACTTTAGAAATAATTTTATATCCAATAATGATATCTAATTCTGAACTAAAAATTTTTTCTCAAAACCAACTTTTTGAAGAATGGAATAACAATAAAGACTTCAAAGAGATTAATTTTATTCTCCCAGTAGAAAATATAGAAGATATAAATTTTATAAAAAATAATCAAGAAATACTTGAAGAAATTAATCTTGATAGATTGGTAAATAATTATCAAATTAAAAATAGCGCCATTCTAATATTAAGGAAAGAGGAAAAAAAAATTAATATTTTTTTAAAAACAAACTTCAGTGGTACAAAAAAAAATAATAAAATTGAATTTGTTATTGACAACTACGAAGAGGAAAAAAAAAGAGCAGATTTAATTAGAAATATAAAGTCTTTTATAAACGAAGTTTGGAAAGAGGAAAATTTAATAGATATATCTGTTCCCACCTCTTTGACAATTATGGCCGCAATAGATAACCCAAAAACTCTTTCAATAGTAACCTCAAAACTTGATAATATTAACTTTATTGAAAATTACAAAATCGAAGAGATAAGTATGAATTTCGCGAAAATTAAAATCAGTTATTTTGGAAAAATCAAGAATATAAGAAATAGTTTTAAAAGAAATGGTTTTAAATTTGAAATAATTAATGATCAATGGTTTTTAAGTTTAGCAAATTAAAATGACTGAACAACTAATTTTTAATTTTCCGTTTAAAAAAAGTTATTTAAGTCAAGACTTTTATGTTTCCGAAAATAATATTAATGCTTACAAACTTATAGAAAGCTGGCCAAATTGGACAAGCAGACTTGTGAATATTTTTGGACCAAAAGGTTGCGGCAAAACTCATCTGATTAATATTCTTGAAAATAAAATTGATTCCACTTTAATTGAAGGTTCTAAAGTTGATTCAAAAGTCTTATTAAAATATAAAGTTAAAGAATGCTTGATCATTGATGACTTTAATAATGAAATTGATGAAAAGCTTTTTTACACAATAATCAATATGGGTCTTCAAGATAATAAATACTTAATTATTTCATCTTTAAATCCAATAAAAAGCTTTAAAGTTAACCTAAAAGATTTAAGTTCTAGATTTACAAGTTTTGTCGAAGTTGGTATTGATTCACCAACAGATGATTTGTTAAGAGTAATATTAACGAAAAATTTTTCTGATAAACAAATTAAAATAACAAAAAAAAATGTTGAGTTTATATTGAAAAATATTGATAGATCATTTGAGAAGGTAAATTTGTTTACAAATTTAATTGACAATTTATCTTTAACTAAAGCTAAACCAATTAATTTAACTTTGATAAAAAAAGTTTTAAAAGAAATAAATTAAAATGAATAAATATAGAACACATAATTGTTCCGAGCTAAGTGAAAAAAATATTGGAAAAAAAATAAGATTATCCGGCTGGGTTCATAGAAAAAGAGATCATGGAAATTTACTTTTTGTAGACGTAAGAGATCATTTTGGATTGACCCAATGTGTTATTGAAAATAAAGATAAAAATTTTAAAATTTTAGAAAAAATAAAACCAGAATCTGTAATAACGTTAGAGGGAAATGTTGTTAAAAGATCTAAAGAAACACAAAACAGAGATTTAAAAACTGGACTGATAGAGGTTAAAATAACTCAAATAGAAGTTCTTTCCGAGGCAAATGATTTGCCCATGCCTGTTTTTGGCGAACAAGAATATCCTGAAGAGATAAGGTTAAAGTTCAGGTTTATTGATCTTAGAAGAAATGAAATGCACGAAAATATCAAACTAAGATCCAAAATTTTGTCTTTTATACGATCTAAAATGATAGAAAATAATTTTTTAGAATTTCAAACTCCTATTTTGACCGCTTCAAGCCCTGAAGGCGCTAGAGATTTTTTAGTTCCAAGCAGAGTACATCCTGGAAAGTTTTATGCATTACCTCAGGCACCTCAGCAATTCAAACAAATGATTATGATTTCAGGTTTTGACAGATACTTTCAAATTGCCCCTTGTTTTAGAGATGAAGATGGACGAGCAGACAGGAGTCCAGGCGAACATTATCAATTAGATATGGAGATGTCTTTTGTAGAACAGGAAGATGTTTTAAAAATTGTTGAGCCAATTTTTTTTGAATTATTTAATGAATTTGGAAAAGGAAAAAAAATAAATAAGCCTCCATTTAAAAGAATAAAATTCAAAGACTCACTTGAAAAATATGGAACTGATAAACCAGATTTAAGAAATCCTATTGAATTAGTTGATGTTACAAAAATTTTTAAATCTGAAGAGGTTAAACTAAAAATATTTAAAGAAATAATCAAAAAAGGTGGAATTGTTAAGGCTATTCCTGTTGCAAACACCTCCTCAAAACCAAGAAGTTTTTTTGATGGACTCAATAACTGGGCGATAAGTGAAGGCGCAAGTGGTTTAGCTTATATTTCTTTCAATAAAGAAAATAATAAAATTAAAGGAAAGGGACCTATAGCAAAATTTTTTTCAGATACAGCTGTTGAAGAATTAATAAAAATTTGTAAAATAAATGAAAAAGACTCTGTTTTTTTTGTATGTAATAAAGAAAAAGAGGCAATAAAGTTTTCCGGCATAGTAAGACAGAAAATCGCAGAGGAACTAAAACTAATTGATGAAAATAGCTTTAATTTTTGTTGGATAACGGATTATCCTATGTATGAGTATGATGAAAAAGAAAAAAAGATAGATTTTAGTCACAACCCTTTCTCTATGCCACAAGTTGATATTAATGAATTTGATAAGACTGATCCTCTAAAAATTTTAGCTTATCAATATGACTTAGTTTGCAATGGATACGAATTATCCTCTGGGGCTATAAGAAATCATATTCCTAATTATTTGTTTAAGGTTTTTAATAAGGTTGGTTATTCGAAAGACATGGTTAAAAAAAATTTTTCAGGTATGCTAAAAGCGCTATCTTATGGTGCTCCTCCACATGGAGGAATGGCTCCAGGAATTGACAGAATTGTAATGCTCCTTGCAAATCAAAAAAATATTAGGGAAGTCACATTATTTCCTTTAAACCAAAATGCGGAAGATCTCTTGATGGAAGCTCCATCTGAGGCAACCGAAAAGCAATTAAAAGAATTAAGTATTAAAACCGTTAAAAAAGATTAATTTTTACTTTTTATATTCAATCTAACATCGCTTAAATCGACTAGTTTTTCCTCATAATTACTTCTTATAAAACCTTTACTGGTAATGTTTTTTACGATTTTTAAAAATTGATCTTCATTATTTTTATTATTTTCTTCTTTAGTACCGCTGCTGATACCTGGTGTGTGAGCCAAATCTTCTCTTCCCAAATAAGAAACTGCTAGTTCTCTAAAAATGTAATCTAATATTGAAGTTGCACTCAGGATTCTATCATTTCCATAAACTTTACCTGACGGCTCAAATTTTGTGTCTAAAAATGCATCTACAAATTCATCCAAGGGAACTCCATACTGAAGACCTAAAGATATTGCTATTGCAAAATTATTTGTTAAAGCTTTAACCAATTCTCCTTCTTTATTTGTATCAATAAAAATTTCTCCTATTTTTCCATCGTCGTATTCTCCAGTATGTAAATATATTTTGTGATCACCGATAGTTGCTTTTTGAATGTAACCCTTTCTTCTATCGGGCATTTGGAATCTTTTTTCATTTAGTTTTGCTTTATCCTTTTGTATTTCAGTAGTTTTTTTACTCAAAACTTTCTCAACTAATTCTTTAGGGTCATTACTTTTTGTAGAATGGGAAATTTTCACATCATTAAAATCAGATTTTTTAACATTTGTTTTTCCATCTGATTTTTTGGTCTTTCTATTGTTTACTGTGACATCAATTATTTCCACTTTTCCGTCTTGTCTATTATCTACATCTGATAGGAGTTTCTCATTAAGCTCGTTAAGTTCGTGGGTTATTTTGAAAGTACAAGTATAATAGGTTTCTACTAAAAATTTTGACATTATTATTCCTTATTTTATTGAAAGTATATTGGTTATAGATATATACAATAATTGTACCCTGTCCATATTATTATGATACAATTTTAAATTGTGTGGATTTTTAAATTTAAAAAAAATGATTAAACAAATTTTTACTTGGTGGAATTCTCAAACTTTTGGAACATTTCTATATACTACTTTATTTGGAAAATTAGTTGGAAAAGATGAGCAGGGTAATAAATATTATAAAAACGGAAAAGGAAAAAGATGGGTAATTTATAAAGGAGAAATAAACGCATCAAAAATAACATCAGAATGGTATTTGTGGATTCACGGAATTTCCAACCAACCTCCCTCTGAAAATGATAAAATAAAATTTTCCTGGCAAAAACCACACAAAGATAACAAAACTGGCACAGACGAGTCTTTCACGCCAAATAAAATTATCAAAAACGACAAGAAATTTAAAAAATATGAAAGTTGGAAACCTTAAAATATTAAACAGTACGGTATTTTTATTTATTTTTATAATTAACAATCTTCACGCTGAAGAAAAAATTAATTTAAATGTTTTACAACCTACGTTTGAAGAAGAGGCAATTATAGAGGAGAATGAAAGTAAAGACATAACCAGTATCAAATCAAAAAAAAAACAATCCAACACAAATAATAAGTCTATTGTAAAATTTAAAGCACTAGACAAAATCACCGCAAAAACTAACGAAATAAATATTGTAATTGGACAAAAAAAAAGGTTTGGATACTTGGAGATTCATCCGAGAAGATGTAGTAAATTTGAAGATCAAAATAATAAAGGAGTAGCCGCATACATTCAGGTAAAAGATCTATCAGATAAACGCGAAGATAAAATTTTTGTTTTTAATGGATGGACATTTTCTACCAGTTCAAACCTTAAAACATTTGATCACCCAATATATGACCTTTGGGTTACAGGATGTGAAAATATTTAAATGAAATATTCAGAAATAACAAAACTCAAATATTTAGCCAAAGACGAGCAATCAAGAACAGCTAATCCCGCAATTGTAAGAAACTCTACAGTATTTTTTAAGAGTATGCAGGAGCTTTTAAAACACGAAACATTAGTAAGGAAGGGTTCAAAAGTAAATTATTATGAATATGGAAGAGGGGGGAGTCAAACAACTATTGCTCTTCAAAATTTTATTACTGAACTAGAAAAAGCACATGCTACATTCCTAACTTCAACTGGTTTTGCCTCTGTCGCGTTGGCAATAATTAGTATTTGTAGACCAGGCGATGAAATTATAGTTACGGATGCATGTTATGCCCCAACAAGAATGATCACTTCAAAATTTATGAAAGAATTTAAAATTAAATCTCATTTTTATAATCCAGAAGAAATTAAAAGTCTTGAAAGTAAAATAAATAGAAAAACAAAGATGATATTTGTAGAAAATCCTGGTAGCAACACATTTGAATTTCAAGACCTAAATAAGATAATTAAAATTGCAAAAAAGAAAAAAATTATTACCGCAATAGACAATACTTGGGGAACCCCATTTTTTATAAAACCATTAAAAATCGGTTTTGATATGTCTATATCGTCTGGTACTAAATATTTTTCGGGTCATTCTGATGTTATGCTTGGAAGTTTGTCAGTTAATAAAAAAGTTTACGAAAAGGTGAGGTCCTGCAACAAACTTTTAGGCTATAGAGCTTCCCCTGATGATGCATATCTAGTTTTAAGAGGATTAAGAACTTTAGATATAAGATTAAAAAAACATGAAGAAAATACTAAAAAAATTATTAATTTTCTGAAAAAAGAGAAAAAAATAAAAGAAATACTTTATCCTTATAAGAGGGGCACACAAAATTACGATAATTGGAAAAAATATTATTCTGGTTCTACTGGTTTATTTTCTATTTTTATTTATAGCAAAAATAAGAATTCCGTTCTTAAATTTGTAAATTCACTTCGGCTTTTTGGTATCGGTCAAAGCTGGGGCGGTTTCGAAAGCTTAGCGTTATACCAAAGCCAAACCATTCAAAGGGTTTATAAAAAATATATAAAATCCAATCACCATATTGTAAGATTTCATGTTGGACTAGAAGATCCAAATGATTTAATTAACGATCTTAAACAAGGTTTAAAAAAAATTAAATGAATAAGAAATTTTTTCCAAACAAATTAGCTTTAGTAACTCTGGTTGCTGCATGTTTTGTAGTCAATGCTTCAATGGGGGTTAGACAAACATTTGGCTTATTCTCAAATAATTTTGAGGTAGATTGTGGAATTTCAAATACTGAATTTGGTTTAGCGGTCGCACTACATTCTTTAGTCTGGGGTATATTCACACCGATTTTTGGAAGATTTGCTGATCAACACGGTGGGAGTAAAATAGTAATATTTGGTTTAATATGTTATTCGATTGGAATCTTCTCATTAGGTAATAATTTAAACACTGGCCTGTGGTTTCAACTTAATCTTGGTTTAATGGTTGGAATAGGTTTGGGCGCTTGTTCTGGTCCAATGTTAGCCCCTTTAGCAACGAAACAT
Organism: Pelagibacteraceae bacterium AG-426-I15; assembly: GCA_003213135.1. GTDB lineage: Bacteria > Pseudomonadota > Alphaproteobacteria > Pelagibacterales > Pelagibacteraceae > Anoxypelagibacter. Next base: position 51,983 of record QCNT01000002.1, read on the forward strand.
TTTCCAAACGAAAATAGAAGCAAGGCAGCAGGTTTTGTAACTGCTTTTGGAGGCCTTGGTATGTTTATGTTTCCGGCCTTATCAAATTTTTTAATTACGAAATCAGGTTGGCAAACTACATTTACAGTTTTTGGCATGATTTTGCTTTTAATTTGCATACCAGCTTTTTTTCTAAGGAATCCAGTAACTCAAAACACTCAAAGTAATTTAAATAAAGATGAAGAAAAAAAAGAGAGTGCTTTTCAGGTATTAAAAGAGTCAATCAAACACAAAGGCTTTAGGTTACTAATATTAGGTTTTTTTGTTTGCGGGTTTCAAATTACTTTGGTTGCTACCCACGTTCCTAGGTACGTTCAAGATAGAGGTCTCGAGGATTGGACGGGATTTGCGATTTTATCTTTGATTGGGTTATTTAATATTATTGGAGTTTTAATAATGGGCTATTTAGGTGATAAGTATAGTAAAAAAATACTTCTAAGTGGTTTGTATTTTTTAAGGGCAATATCCATAGGTTTATTTATATTTTTACCGCCATCTCAAATTTCTGCTTTGGCTTTTGGAGTAACTTTTGGACTTGTGTGGTTGGCTACAGTTCCAGCAACTAATGGAATTGTTGCTCAAATTTTTGGCACAAAGAACATATCTATGCTGTTCGGAATTGTATTTTTGAACCATCAAATAGGATCTTTTTTAGGAGCGTATTTAGGCGGTTTGTTTTATGATATTTTTGGGAATTTTGACTATGCCTGGTATTTGGCAATTATTCTTTCCTTTGTCGCAACCTTACTACACCTTCCAATTGATGAAAAACCAATAAGAAGGGAAGCAACAATCTAAAGTTGTGGACATTTTTTTAATTGTTTAATTTAAAATTTTAATTAGAGTAAAGGTAATGGAGGAAAAAATGTTTTCAAAAGAACTAAATGAAAAACTGGACAAATATCATTTGTTAAAACATCCGTTTTATAAAGCGTGGAATGAAGGAAAGTTAAATAGGGAAGTGATAAAGGATTATGCTGAACAATATTATCAACACGTTAAAGCATTTCCAAGATATATCAGCGCAACTCATTCACTTTGCGAAGATATAAGTAAGAGAAAAATCTTGCTCGAAAATTTACAAGACGAAGAAAACAAAGATGCTGATCATCCTAAACTTTGGAAAAATTTTGCTTTGGAAATTGGAGCAGATGCTCAAGAAATAGAGACGGTCAAGCTGGATTGGTTTACTAAAGAAATGATTGATAATTTCTTTAAACAAGCAAGATTGTCTTACGCCGAGGGACTTGCCTCTCTATACACTTATGAAAGGCAAATTCCTGAAATTGCTGAGACTAAAATTCAAGGCCTTAAAAAATTCTATGGCGTAAGTTCAAAAAAAGGTTTGGAATTTTTTGAAGCACACAAAGAAGCCGATGTTATTCATAGAGTTGAATGTGAAAAATTGTTGGATAGTTTGTCTGACGATGAAAAGAAAAAAGCAGAAGAAGCTTCATTGTATACAGCAAGATATCTTTGGAATTTTCTAAGCGGAATGGTATCAAAACATAAATTACAAGTAGCAGCTTAGTTTATTTAATATTCAAAACTGTCATGGGATCCAAACGGGTCCCAAACCAGTTAAGCCTAATGTCTAAATGAGCACCAGTTGATCTTCCTGTAGATCCGACAGTTCCAACAGGCTTACCCTGTTTAATCTCATCTCCTTTCTTAACAAAAATATTTTGCATATGCATATATAAAGTTGAAATTCCATGACCATGATCAACTATCAAGGTTCCTCCTGTGTAAAATAAGTCTGGCTCTGCCATTGTTACAGTTCCATCTAACATAGCTTTTATTGTTGTTCCCTCTTTAGCGGCAAAATCTATTCCGTAATGTGGCCACTTGGGTTTTCCATTTAAAATTCTTTGACTGCCATAAACACCCGTTATAATCGCATTATCAAGCGGGGCTATAAATTTTTTTTTAAAAAAGGTTAAATTACTTTCGATAGCTCTTGCATCAGATATAATTTTATTTTCCTTTTTAATTCTCTCATACACTTCTTTTGGAGGCGTAACTTTTTTTTCAGGTAATCCATCAATTCTTTGAATTTTATATTTTCTTTTTTGCACCTTTTTTATGACTTTTTCACGTTCTTCTTTAAATTTTTTAGTTATAACAATATCAAATTTTCTATCTCTACCTATTCCAAATACAAAATAACCATCATCAGTTACTTTAATTTTCTTTTTATCTATCCAAATTTGTGATTTAGGTTCAGTTTTTCCTATAATGAAGTGACCCTGAATAAACTTACCATTAAATTCTAAAGCGAATGCATTATAAGAGTTCAAAAGTATTAAGAAAAAAAACAGGTTTTTAAGGTTTATTTTAAACATTTAATTGGAATACATTAAACTTTCATAATATAGACATTATTTTAGAAAAGAAAACAGTATGAAATGCAAAGTTTCTGGTAAGAATATTAAACCATTTATGTCATTTGGGAAAATGCCTATGGCCAACGGGTTTCTAGGTAGCAATGAATTTAAAGATGAATTTTTTTACAATTTAGAGGTTGGTTTTTCTGAGGAGAATTTTTTATTTCAGGTAAACGACCATCCAAAATCCAATAAAATATTTAACAATAGATACCCATTTTATACTCATAAGTCGAATTATATGAAGATACATTTTAATAATTATTTTAATTGGATTAAAAAAAATTTTATAAAAAACAACTCTAAAGTTATAGAAATAGGATCTAACGATGGAACTTTTCTAAAAAATTTTCAAGAAGCAAATATTGAACATTTAGGCATTGAACCATCCAAAAATGTTGCTGATTTATCAAAAAAAAATGGAGTAAATGTTTTAAATCAATTTTTTAATTTTGAGAACGCTTCTAATCTTAAAGATTTTAAAGGTAAAACAGATGTAATTTGTGCAGCAAATGTTGTATGCCACATCCCCAATCTGATAGACTTAATTAAGGCAGTTGATATTTTATTATCAAAAGATGGAATTTTTGTTTTTGAAGAACCTTATTTAGGATCAATGCTAAAAAAAACTTCCTATGATCAAATTTACGATGCACACGTGTTTATGTTTTCAATTCTATCAGTTAGAAAAATTTTTAAAAAATTTAATTTTGATTTAGTAGATGTTTTTCCTCAAATTACACATGGCGGATCTATGAGATACGTTATAGCAAGACAAGGTAAAAAAAATATATCTCCCAATGTTGAGATTAAAATAAAAGATGAGGTTTCTATGAATATGGATAATATTAAAGCATATCTAGAATTTAAGAAAAATTGTGAAATCTCCAAAGAAAGTTTTGTTAAAAAAATACTAAAATATAAAAATGATAAAAAAAAAATATGCGGATATGCTGCTACCGCTAAAAGTTCAACTGTATTAAATTATTGTAAAATAGGAAAAGATATTATTGAATTTATAGCAGACTCAACAGATGAAAAAATTGGAAAATTTTCTCCTGGAATGCATATTCCCATAGTTTCCATAAAAGAATTCCATTTAAAAAAACCTGATATAGCAATTTTATTTGCCTGGAATCACAAAAAAGAAATTCTTGAAAAAGAAAAGAATTTTTCAAAAGAGGGCGGTGCTTGGATATCTCACGTTCACGATTAAACAAATATGAACCTATCTATTATCATTGTTGCATTTAAAAGCGGTCATATTTTGGAAAAATTAATTTTATCAATACCTAAACAACATGAAATAATAATTATTGAAAATTCTTTAGATCTTGAAATAAAAAAAAAGTTTGAAAAATTTGAAAACATTAAAGTTATTATACCTGAGGAAAACTTAGGATATGGAAGATCATTTAATTTAGGTTTACAAAAATCAAAAAATAATTTTACCCTTTTCCTTTCCCCGGATATCTCAATACCGAATGAATGTTTTGAAAATATTAATAAAATAATAAAGAAATTTGATGATTTCACAATATTAGCCCCAACATATATAGATGAAAGCATTCATAGAAATTATCAAATAAAAAATAAAGAATTATTAAAGAATAAAATTGTAGATAATTTTAAATTGATCGAAGTTGACGAAATAGACTTTGCAATGGCAATTATAAATAAATCAAACCTAAACCAAAAAAAATTAATGGATGAAAATTTTTTTCTTTATTTTGAAAGTACCGATGCTTGTTTAAATTTGAGAAAAAATAATAAAAAAATATATGTTATTGAGAATGTCAAATTTCAACATTATGGAACAAAATCTTCAGACCCAAAGTTTATGATTGATATAAATATAAGTAGAAATTGGCATTTTTGTTGGTCAAAGTTTTATTTATTAAAGAAACACAATGGGTATTTACACGCACTAAGAAAAACTATACCCAATTTTGTAAGAGCTTTAAAAATGTGTTTTATTTCAATTATTAAAATAGATGTAGATAATTTTAAAATACACAAAGCTTCTATCTCTGGTTTGATTGCTTCATATTTTTTAAAAAAATCTAAATTTAGACCTTTAGCAAACAAAGAAAAGAATTGATTATTTTAATATTTAATAGTTAATGTTACTTAGTATTTAAAATGCCAAAAATTGCTTTGATAACCGGTATAACAGGACAGGACGGATCTTATCTAGCTGAGTTCTTGCTTAAAAAAAAATATAAAGTCCATGGAATTATAAGAAGAGTAGCTTTAGAAGATAAAACTCATCGTCTTTGGAGACTTCGTAAGATACTTACAAAAATTAATTTACACCCGGCTTCTTTAGAAAGTTATGCAAGCATAGTTAAAATTATTCAAAAAGTAAAACCAACTGAAATTTATCACTTAGGTGCGCAAAGTTATGTTGATTACTCTTTTAAAGATGAATTTTCTACTTTAAATACAAATATAAACGGTACACATTATATACTTTCAGCAATAAAAGATTTTTCTCCAAAATCAAAATTTTATTTTGCTGGTTCATCCGAAATGTTTGGAAAAGTAAGAAGCGTACCTCAAAATGAAAAAACGCCTTTTCATCCGCGCTCTGCTTATGGTATTTCCAAAGTTACCGGTCATGATTTAACTAGAAACTATAGAGAGGCATATAATCTACATTGTTCAACCGGTATTTTGTTTAATCACGAGTCTCCAAGAAGAGGTTTTGAATTTGTGACAAGAAAAATTTCACATGGAGTAGCAAGAATAAAATTCGGTCTTCAAAGAGAATTGAGATTAGGCAATTTAGACTCTAAAAGAGACTGGGGCCACGCCCAAGATTATGTAGAAGCTATGTGGATGATGCTACAAAAAAGACGTCCAGATGACTTTGTTATTGCTACTAACGAACAACACTCAGTAAAGGAATTTGCAAAAATTGCATTTTCAATTGTAGGTTTAGATTACAAAAAATTTGTTAAAATTGATAAAAATCTATATCGACCAGCTGAAGTTCAAACACTTTTAGGGGATTTCTCTAAAGCTAGGAGAATTTTAAAGTGGAAACCAAAAGTTTCGTTTAAAAATCTTGTGAAAGATATGGTATTATCAGACTTAGAATTTGTTAAAAAGTCTGGTTATTAAAAATAGGGAGAAGATAAAATGGCTAAATTTTATACAATGGGTTGTTATACATCTAAAGGCTTAGCGGGTTTCGTAAACAATCCTTCAACAAATAGAAAAGCAGCAACGCAAGCGATAGTAGAGGCAGGAGGAGCAAAGATGACAGATTACTCACTCTTAAGAGGTGCTTTCGATTTTATTGCAGTTTTAGACGGCACATTTGAACAAATGGCTGCTGCAAAAATGGTAGCTGTATCAAGCGGTACTGTTGAAAATTTTACTATTCTTGAGTCAGCAGATTTAAATAAAATTGCCGATTTAGCAAAAAAGATGTCATCGACTTATAAAGAACCGGGTAAATAAAAATTTATGGCGACAGAAAATAGAACAGGTATACCAAATTCATTACATGAACACTGGATGCCTTTCACTTCAAATAAAAATTTTAAAAAGGATCCAAGATTAATTACCGAAGCAAAAGGAGTTTATCTTAAAGACCACAAAGGCAGAACTCAAATTGATGCAAGTTCTGGATTATTTTGTAATCCGCTAGGACATGGAAGAAAAGAAATAATTGATGCAATCACAAAACAATTACAAACTTTAGATTATGTTCAGCCTTTTCAGCAAGGTTTTGGTGGGTCTTTTGAACTTGCTACAAGAATTGCAAAACATACCCCGGGAAATTTAAATCAAATATTTTACACAATATGTGGATCAACTGCTGTTGAAACAGCCCTTAAAATTTGTATTGCTTACCATAAAGCACGTGGTCACGGACAAAGATTTAGATTTGTTGGGCGCGAAAGGGCTTACCATGGAATGAATATTGGCGCGACATCAGTAGGCGGAATGATTAATAATGTTAAGACATTTGCTAGTATTTTAATGCCAGGAGTTGTGCACATGAGACATACACATCTCCCAGAACATAAATTTGTAAAAGGCCAACCTGAGACTGGAGCGGAATTAGCAGATGATTTAGAGAGAATAGCTTTAAATTTTGGTTCAGAGAATATTGCAGCCTGCATTGTTGAGCCAATATCCGGTTCAACAGGAACTCTAGTTCCACCAAAAGGTTATTTAAACAGATTAAGAGAAATTTGTAACAAGCATGATATACTTTTAATTTTTGACGAAGTAATTACTGGTTGGGGCAGAACAGGATCAGCTTTTGCAGCACAAGAATATGGTGTAACCCCAGATTTAATGACAATGGCAAAAGCCACTACAAATGGTATCGTTCCAATGGGTGTAGTTGCAGTTAAAGAGAAAATTTATGACACAATAGTAAACGCATCACCCGATGGAGTAATTGAGTTATTTCATGGATATACTTATTCAGGTATACCTGTTGCGGTTGCCGCCGCGCTCGCTGTTCAGGATATATTTGAAAAGGAAGATATTTTTAACAGAGCAAAAAATCTCTCATCTTATTTTCTGGATGGATTATTTTCTTTGAAAGATATTGATTGTGTCGAAAATATTAGAGGATATGGATTAATGGGTGGAATAGATATTAAGAAGTCCGATAGGCCTGGCAAAGCTGGTTTTCAAGTATACAAACAGTGCTATGAGGCAGGAGTTAACTTTAAAGCCACAGGAGACTGCCTGATTATTGCACCACCATTTATTTCTGAAAAAAAACATATTGATGAAATAATCGAAAAATTAAGAAAAGGAATTTCTTCTTACTCAAAAACTGTTTAAATCATAAAAAGTAGCCCATTATGACCCTAATAACCCTAATTTATTAATACAAAAAAGTTTTTTTTCACCCATTTTGGTCAATCAACCTCTACATTTATTTTCTCTAAGTGCTTAAATAAGGAATGGGAGAGAAGCAGCAAACATTTAATCATAGTGAAAAAACAGCATCTAAGGTTGATCTGAATCTTCTAATTAAAAAAGTTAAAGAAGAAGAGAAAAAAAATAAAAGAACAAACATTGCTGTTTCAGCAGCAGCAGTTTCAGCTATTGCTGTGTTTGGTATAATATTAACTTTATAGAATTAGTTAGAAAGTCCTTTTAAAACTATTGAGGAAAAGTGACTAAATATACTTATAGTTTTTCTCATCCCTTCCACAGCAGGTATAGAAGGGTTAGTGTTTAATTGTCCTAATAATAAATGATATCTTTTTGATACTTTATCCTTTTCTATAAATTTCATTTTAACAAATTTATCTAGTTTTCTTATACAGGTAGGTCTAGGAATACCAGTTACCTCAGAAATAGAAGTCGCACTTATATTGGCATCTCTAATATCTATATCCTTTGGAATTTTATTTAAAAAGAAAAAGTTAAAGTCACCACTAGTTTTTTTACTTAAAAAATTTAGCGTTTGTATCTGAGCTTGAAGACCAATTAAAAGCATTTCCAGGTCTTTCAATTTTTCCTGCCAAAATTTTATATATTCTAGCTGAAAGTTCAAATAATGGTACCAAAAGAAAGAGTAATTATTTCTAATCTCTTTTTGTATTTTCACATAAGATAAATTTAAATTTAAAAATTTTCCTTGTTCATAAATAAATTTAGCTAAAGAACTTATTTGTTCTTCAATAATCTTTATATAACTATCCTTAAATTCTGAAGCTGGTTCCCAAAAAATTTTATTTTTTTCACCTTTCTTAATATGTTTTTTTTTTATTAAATCGATTAGCTTTCTCCTTGCAGTCTCTTTGGGTAAGCCCGTTTCTTTGGAAACATATATTATTTTTTTCTTTTGTTGATTTATGTCTTTATGGTTATTCCAAAAATTTTCTAGAGAAAGATTAAAACCTAAATCATTTTCTCTTTTTCTTAGTATTTCTAGGTGCAAGTCTCTTGCAAAAAATATTACGATATTACCTTCTTCTAAATCTCCATACCTTCTATACAAGCCAGACAGAAATGTACTTTGCATTTCGTAAAAAGTGGGCATTAATTTCACAAAGTTTTCGGTTAACATTTTTTCAATGTGGTTTTTTTCTGTTTTAATATCTCGTTCCATAATGCCTTGTAAAATTAATTGTTCATTTTGGGTTAATTAGAACCTTTTTGGAATATAATGTCAATATTGAAAATTTATAAAAATTTCTATAAAGATTGCAAAAGGATTTAAGTGAATTTAAAAAAATTGTGGCTAAAAATTACAGACAAAAAAAGATATTTTGAATATAAGAATTTTCAAATTAAAAAATCAACAAAATTAATATACGAAAATAAAATAAAACATTATCTTGAAAATGTAGATAGAACTTTACGTTCCAATGAGGAAATATCTTTCTTACATTCTGGGCACTTAGGAGATTTAATTAATGCTCTTCCTCTTATAAAAGAGATATCTAAAACAAAAAAGTGCAATTATTTTATTGAGGCAGAAAAAAAAATTCCCGAACATGTTAAAGATGGGAGTCATCCCTTTGGTAAAGTTTTTTTAAAGAAAAAATCAGTCCAAATGATTTTGCCGCTTTTAGAAAGACAATCATATCTAAATTCTGTAGATGAATACAATAATCAAAAAATAGATATAAACTTAAATTTTTTTAGAGAACTTCCAATTAATTTCAATTTAGACTCAGTAAGATGGTATTTCCATTTAACAGGGATCCACCCAGAATTAAACAAACCTTATATTGAGGCTGATGACAGCAAATCTTCAAAAAATAAAATAGTAATTTTAAGAAGTTCAAGAAGAAAAAATGCACTTATAAGTTACAAATTTTTAAACGATTTTCAAAATATTGTTTTTGTTGGATTAAAGGAAGAATTTATAGATTTAAAAAATGATATTAAAAATTTAGAGTTTCATAATTGTAAAAATTTCCTTGAAATGGCTGAAATAATTAAAAGCAGTAAAATTTTTATTGGAAATTTGTCCTTCGGATATACCCTTGCCGAAGGTTTAAAGGTACCAAGACTTTTAGAATCAAATCCTGACTTTCCATTAGTTTACCCAAATGGGGGAAATGGATACGATTTCTACTATCAAAATCATTTTGAAAATATCTTTAGAAAACTTTATAATAAAAATTAATATCTTTATTTATAAATTTTAAGTTCAGGCAAAGGGAAGATAAATTTAGAACCAGATTTAATAGTACTTTTTTCTCTTTTTAAAATTTCTTTTTTAAAATGCCAGGGAAGAACAAGGTAATAGCTTGGTTTTATACGTCTAGACTTTTTTTCCGAAATTATTTTAATTTTGGTTCCGGGAGTATAATAATTTAATTTTTTTGGATTTCTGTCGGCTACAAAATCAATATGTTTGTTATTTATATTAAAATATTGCAGTAACACATTTCCTTTTGTCGATGCACCATATGCATGAATAGATTCTTTGTTTCTCTTAATTTCAGTAATTTTTTGAATTAAATTAGTTTTTATTTTTTCTATCTTATTAAAAAATTTTCTATAAGTATCGATTTTTTCAATTTTAAATTTATTTTCTTTTTTTATTGATAAGTTTAAATTTTTATTATTGTTCTTAAATTTTGCTTTTTTCTTACAAATGAAGTACTGAGTGCTACCTCCATTGATATTGTTATATCTAATGTCAAAAACTCTTAAATTGTTTTTTTTTGCCATATTAATAATTATTTTTGAAGATAAATAAGTTAAGTGTTCATGACATATAGCATCGAACATATTATATTTTATCATGGATAGTATATCAGCAAACTCTACAAGAAAAATTCCATCTTTATGAAGCACTTTTTCTATTTCAGATAAAAATTTATTTGGATTTTTTAAATCATAAAATACAGCTAGCGCAGTAATGATTTTGAATTTTTTTTTTGTTATTTTTAAAATTTTATTTTTCTCAAAAAAAGATGAAACTTTGAAATTTATTGACCTATAATTATTTTTATATTTTTTAATTAGTGGATCAACGCCAAATGTAAAATATTTTTTTTTATAATAATTTAATAAAGTACCATCGTTACTGGCTATATCCATAACGTAATCCCCTGATTTAATATTTGCTTTTTTTTCCAAAATTTTTGTTATTTTTTTTACATGTTCTTTCATTGTTTGGTTAATACCGGTTCTATACCCATAATCTGGCCCATAAAGATATTTGAGATCATAATTATGTTTTAATTGAACTAATTTACACTTCTTACAAATTATTACATCTAAGGGAGTTTTTTTAATTTCAATCTTTTTGTTTTTAGCAAACTTACCTGTGAAAGAAATTTTTCCTAAAGAAAAAAGGTTGATTAAATTAGGAGATTTACAGTTTCTGCAATTTTTTGTTTTCATCTTTATAAAAAATGATAGGTCAAATGTATAAGGAAATCAAAACTTGTTTAAAGCTAAATTTTAAATTGACTTTGACCTAGATTCCTGGGTTTGGTATAACTTATTTAAAGATTAAGGCGGGGTAGCTCAGTTGGTTAGAGCACAGGACTCATAAGCCTGGGGTCGGTGGTTCGAATCCACTCCCCGCTACCATATTTAAAAAAAGACAAAATTTGAAAAAACTAAAAAAAATTTTACAAGATTTATTTAAATACTTTTTTTATAAAATATTTTCACTTATTTATGGAAATATTAAAGGAACTATTAAAAACGGGGAAGATTCGAGAGTTAAAGTTTTATTATCAATTAAAGAAAAAAAAATAAATTATAAAGTTTTTAAAGTAAAAAACGCAAGGCTTTACACTGACAGAATACACGATATGGCAATAATCTTAGATAATTTAATAGTAGATGGTCCATCTTATCAATTGAGACCAATAAATAATGCCGAAGTTGAAGATAATGTTGTTTTTAAAAAGGGCACCCCAAGAATAAAAAAAAAATTAAATGGTACAATTTTATCTTTATTAACAGGCGGCGCAGGTAATGATAACTATTTTCATTGGATGTATGATGTTTTGCCAAGAATTGCAATTTGTGATGAAGTAATCGATGTATCCAAAATAGATTATTTTTTAATTCCAAGTTTAGACAAGAAATATCAAAGAGAAACTTTAGATATATTAAACATACCGAATTCTAAGCTTCTAACTAGTAAATTTTATAGACACGTTTCTGGAACTGAAATTTTAGCAACTCAGCACCCTTATTGTATTAAAAATGATGCAAGCAAAGAAATTCAGAATATACCAATTTGGATTTCACAATGGCTGAGAAAAAAATTTTTAATAGCTTCAACAGGCAAAATTAATACTCCAAAAAAAATTTATATTGACAGATCAGATAGTCAGTCAAATGTGAAAAACCTAAGATCAATAATAAACGAAACCGAAGTACAAAATTATTTGAAGAATAAGGGTTTCGAAATAGTATGTTTATCGAACTTTTCATTCAAAGACCAAGTTAACATTGTTGGCAATGCAGATACAATTGTAGGTCTTCACGGAGCTGGATTTGCCAATTTTTCTTTTTGTAAGCCAAAAACACAAATTCTAGAATTAAAAAGCAGCACTGCAGGTAAAATGTACGAAAATTTAGCCACAAGTAACAATCTTATTTACAAGGTTATTAGTTGTAAGTCAGAAAAATTCGATCAACAAAATCAATTTGGTCATATCAAAATACCTATAAACGAATTAAATACCGCTATTGAAAGTTTTAATTAATATGAAAAATTTACAAATGTTCTGCTTAACATTAGAGCCAAATCATCTAAACTTTATAAAGGAATTAAATTATACCCCCGTTGGTTTGGGTGAAAAAAAATTTTCAAAAGATTTTTTAACTGACAAAACAGGGGAAAATATTTCAAAAAAAAATAGTAATTATGGTGAATACACATTCCACTATTGGTTATGGAAAAATTATTTAAATCAATTGAATAGTGAGTGGATTGGCTTTGGACAATACAGAAAATTTTGGACTATTGAAAATCATGAAGGTAAAGATTTAAATATTAACAAAATTAGCCCTATAGTCTTAAAAAAAATACCTTCAAACTTTGATGATTGTGACGTTATATTGGGCAACCCTTTTTATGTGAACCAAAGAAAAACTTCAAAATTTTTTAAAAAAGGGTTAAGTTTAATTTTTAAAAATCCCTCGCTTTTATTTAATAAGAATTTAAGAAACCTAAAGTTTCATTTTGACCTTATGCACGGTGAAAATAATCTTAAAAAAGCAATAAATCTTTTAGATAAAGAAAATAAATTAGATTTTGAAAATTATATGGAAAACAATTTTTATTTTCACCCACATAATATGTTTATATGTAAATCTAAAAAACTCTTAAAAAATTATTACGAAATAATTTTTCCTTGGCTAGAAAAATGTGAAAGTATATTTGGATTTAAAGATCTTAAAGGATATGATTTAACTAGAATTTATGGTTTTTTAGCAGAAAGATTCTTGTCTTATTGGTTTACAAAAAATGCTAAATACAAAACAATGAATATCACTTTTTATGATATTAATAACGATCTCAAATAAGCATTAATTATAAATATTTTTTTAATTTTCTAAGATTCATTGATGAATTTATAGGCATTAAACTTTTTTCTCTTTTTTTTATAAAAATTTTTTTTATTTTAGGATTACTTTTTTTAGCAAATGCAAAAACTGATTTTGATGGCCCCCCAACATTTATAACACCTTTAAGATTTATTATTTTTTTGAATATTTTTATAAAATCTTCGTGAAAAATAAAGTTTGTAAAAACATTTGCAAAAGCTTTATTATGAACAAAAGGTTTTTCAGTCATACTTGCTCTTATGATTAGACTATTCTTGTACATTTGAACAGACGACTCACCCCCAAGCTTTGACCAAGCATAATTATTTGAGGGCAGAAGAGAGTCAGTTTCTTTATAGTTTCCTTTTGTACCCGGGTATACATAGCTTGTTGAAAAATAAATCAATTTAATATTATACATTGAACAGACCTTAACTATGTTCGCAGTTCCAATAATATTAAGTTCAATACTTTTTGAAATATTCTTTTCGTGAATATTCATTGGTCTTGAAAGACCCGCCAAATGAATAAGACAACGTGGTTTAGTTTTTAAAAGGTATTTTTTTATTGATCCAATTTTGTTAATGTTAAGCTCTTTTTTTTTAGGAAAAAGCATTTTCGAACCAAACTTCGTTTTTTTTAAAACAGATCCAAATCTACCAGTTCCTCCAGTTACAACTATTTTTGTTTTATTTTTCATATAAGTTAAATTTTTAGATGAATTTTACAAAAATTTTTAAATGTTAAATTTTTTTTATCTTTCCTTGAAACCAAGGGTTTTTTACTTGGCCAATTTATTTTTAAGTTTTCATCATTCCAAATAATACCCACTTCATTTTTTTTGGATCTATAATTAGAATTTGCATAAACAACATAATTTTCCTTGTCCATACCCATAAAACCATGTGCAAAACCTTTTGGGATATAAAGAGATTTTGAATTTTTGTCACTTAGAGTAATGGAAAAATATTTTCCAAAAGTTTTTGATTTTTTTCTTAAATCTAAAACCACATCAAATATCCTGCCTTTAACCACAGAAACATATTTGGCTTGATTAACTTTTTTTTGGATGTGCAGACCTCTTATCACATTTTTTTTCGATTTAGACATGCACCAAAAAACTCCGTCAAATCTGTCATTTTTATTTTTTAAAAAAAGTTCCCTAAAAGCTCCCCTTTTATCTAAATGAGTTTTACCCTCAATAATTTTAAGGCCTTTTATTTTAGTTTTTTTAATTTTCACAGTTTTAAACCTAGCCTTGTTGTAATATTTTTTTTTGATATTTTTTTGAAATAACCTATATTATTTTTGTACCAATTGAACGTTTTTTCAAGGCCTTCATTAGTCGAAACTTTATGTCGCCATTTTATTTTTTTTCTTAATTTATTTGAGTTTAATGCATATCTTAGATCATGACCTGGCCGATCTTTTACAAAGATAATTTTAGCTTTTTTACCGAAATTAATTTTATTTTTTTTAGCTATTTTAAAAATCTTTTTAATAATATCAATATTTCTTAATTTTACACCTGTACCAATATTATAATTTTCACCACATTTGCCTCTTAAAAAAATTTTTAATATTGCCTCACAATTATCTTTTACGTAAATCCATTCTCTAGTATTTTTTCCATTTCCATAAACTGGTAAAGGCCTATTATTCAAGATATTAAAAATCATTTTTGGTATAAATTTTTCAGGAAACTGATTAGGGCCATAGTTATTGCATGGATTAGCAATTAAGGTTTTTATGCCGTACGTTCTTCCATATGCCATTACAAGCTGATCTGCACTTGCCTTAGAAGCTGAATACGGGGAACTTGGATTATAATTATCCTTTTCACTTGCTAATCTATTTCCGACAATGTCACCATAAACTTCATCCGTTGAAATTTGTAAAAATCTCATTTTATTTTTAGTATTTTTTTTTAACTTTCTTAAAACTTCTAATAAATTATAAACTCCATTAATATTACTTTTGATAAATTTTTCAGCGTTATCAATAGACCTATCGACATGTGTTTCAGCAGCTAAATTTATTATACCTAATGGTCTATATTTTTTAATAATTCTAGAAATTTTCTGTTTTTGATTAATATCTGTCCTGAAAAAAAAATAGTTTTTGTTCCTTTTAAACTTTTTTACATTATATGGATTCGCCGAGTATTCAGATTTATCAATATTTATTACCGAGAAGTTCTTTTTCAACAAAAGGTCTATTAAGTTACTCCCTATAAAACCTGATCCTCCAGTAATTATAATTTTTTTCATATTAATTTTACAAACAAGGTATGATCCATTAAGTTAAAACTTTTAGAATAATTAGAGTATAAAATCAATTATGTTTAAATAATGTCAACTAAAGATATAACCATAGTAATAACTTCATTTAAAAGTGAAAATAAAATAAGAAATTGCCTAAATTCAATTGATAAACAATACAAGGTAATAAATGTCGAGAATTCAAACAATAAAGACTATAAAGCTAATATCGAGAAAGAATTTAGCAATGTAGAATGCATTTTGTCTGGCAGCAACTTTGGATATGGAAAAGGCAATAATATTGGTTTAAGAAAAGTAAAAACTAAATACGCATTAATACTTAACCCGGATGCAGAATTATTTCCAGAAACCCTCAATATCTTTCTAAAAATTGCTAATGAAAAATCAGATTTTGCTATTATAGGGCCGTCAATTGTTGAAAATAAAAATAAATTAACATTAAACAATGAAACAAAAACAGCTAAGGCTGTAAAAGGTTTTGCAATGTTTTTAAATTTGTCAAAATTTAATAACATTGGATTTTTTGATGAAAACTTTTTCTTTTTTCTTGAGGAAATAGATTTGTGCAATAGAGTGATCGAGCAAAACAAAAAAATTTATTATTGTCCTAAAATACCAGTTTATCATGAAGGTGGAAGGTCCCACGATGTTTCGTATAATTATCAAATGGAACTTTCAAGAAATTGGCATTGGATGTGGTCTAGTTTTTATTTTAATAAAAAGTATAGGGGATTTTTAATTTCTTTAATTGACGCTTTTCCAAAACTTTTCTCTTCAATATTTAAGTTTTTAATTTTCTCCATAATAAAAAATAAAGATAAAAAAGAAATATATTACCAAAGATTTTCAGGACTAATAAACGCAATCATGGGTAAAAATTCGTGGTATAGACCAAAAGTTTGATTATTTATTGATTTGAACAATTTTTAAATATAATGATTATTTTCAATGAAAAAAAGTAAAGTTTTAGTTACAGGCGCTGCAGGGTTTTTAGGTTCCCACTTAGCAGAAAAATTAGCAGAGAACGGCGATGTCGTAGTCGGAGTTGATAATATGATGGGCGGTTATTCTGATAACGTCCCAAAAAATATTAAATTTCACAAAGTAGATTGCTGCGATTTAAATAAAATGAAAGAGATTATGAAAGGGATAGAAGTAGTGTATCACTGCGCAGCAACTGCACATGAAGGTCTTTCAGTTTTTTCACCTTACGAAATTGGAAAAAATAATTATCTAGCATCAGTCTCAGTTTTTTCATCAGCAATTTCAAATAAAGTTAAAAGAATAATTTTTTGCTCATCTATGGCAAGATATGGATCTCAAAAATATCCATTTACTGAAGATATGTCACCAAATCCTGTTGACCCTTATGCAATTTCAAAAGTTGCGGCAGAACAAACTTTAATAAATCTTTGTGAATTAAATAATATTGAATGGGTTATTGCAGTGCCACATAATATAATCGGCCCAAAGCAAAAATATGACGATCCCTTTAGAAACGTAGTTTCTATAATGTTAAACAGGATGTTACAAAATAAAGCTCCGATTATTTACGGAGATGGAATGCAAAAAAGATGTTTTTCATATATAGACGACTGTTTGTCATGTTTAATACCAATGAAAGATCAAAAAAATTTAAATAAACAAGTAATAAATATCGGACCAGATGAGGAATTTGTAACGATAAATAAAGTTGCTGAAATATGTTCTAATATAACTGGTAGTAATCTAAAACCTATTTACAAACCTGATAGACCAAAGGAGGTAAAGCACGCAAGTTGTTCAGCAGATAAAGCAAGAAAACTATTAAATTATAAAACAACAGTAGACTTAAATACTGGTATAACCAGAACTTTTGAATATATAAAAGCAAGAGGACCCAAACCTTTTGACTACTATATAAATGTAGAAATTTTAAACGAACTTACACCCTCAACTTGGATAAAAAAAGAAATTTAATTTAGTGTCCAGGAAAATCTATTAGACTTTCTGTGAAATAAGATTTATTTTTTAGTTTTTGATCTCCACCTAAATCAAATAAATTTATTATAAAAATAAAACCCGCAACTTTTCCACCAGATATTTCTACTAATTTAGCGCCTGCCTCAGCTGTTCCTCCTGTGGCGATCAAGTCGTCAATAATTAAAATACTTTCGTTTTTACTAATCGAATCTTTATGAATTTCAATTGTTGCTTTTCCATACTCAAGCTCAAAATCCACAGAATATTTTTCAGCCGGCAATTTATTTTTTTTTCTCATCATAATAAGAGGTTTTTTCAACTTATAAGAGACTGCTGACGCAAAAACAAATCCTCGTGATTCAATTGCGGAAATTTTATCAAATTCAATTTTTTTGGATATTTCCACAATTTTGTCTACACTGAAATTAAAAGCTTTAGGGTCTTTAATTAATGTGGTTATATCTCTAAATAAAATACCTTTTTTAGGGTAATCAGGAATTGATCTAATGTATTTTTTTAAATCCATATTTTACTTCATTATTTAGCAAAAAAAGATTAAGAATTAAATAATGAAAAATGCTAAATTTGGGATAAATAGAAAAATTGGAATAATTGGGGGTAGCGGCCTTTACAAAATAGAGGGTTTTGAAAAAACCAAATGGAAAAAAGTCAAAACATCTTGGGGCGATCCTTCCGACGATATAATGACAGCAAAATTTTATGGGGTGGACGTTTATTTTATCCCCAGACATGCTAGAGGACACAAAATTAATCCAACTAATATAAATTATAGAGCAAATATAGATGCAATGAAACAATTAGGAGTTACAGATATAATCTCTGTTTCTGCAGTCGGCTCTTTAAAAGGAGAATTGAGTCCTGGAACATTTGTTATAGTTGACCAGTTTATTGACAGAACCTTCTCAAGAATAAAAACTTTTTTTGACGAAGATATAGTTGCCCATGTATCTATGGCTGAACCCACGAGTAAATGTTTAAGAGATTGCAGTGAAGCAGCATTAAAAAAATTAAAAATCAATTATCAAATGGGCGGAACATATGTTGTGATGGAAGGACCCCAATTTTCAACTTTTGCGGAGTCAAATTTGTATAGATCATGGAAGGCTGATGTGATTGGAATGACAAATATGCCTGAAGCTAAATTAGCGAGAGAAGCCGAAATTAGATATTGTACTGTTGCAATGGTAACAGACTATGATTGTTGGCACTCAGATCACCAAGAGGTAGATGTTGCAATGGTAATCAAAACTTTAAAAGAAAATGCAATTAATGCTCAAAATATGGTCAAAGAGATTATTAAAACCTTTAAATATTTTTCTACTGAAACAGATCCTGCAAATAATTGTTTAGATATTTCAATAATTACAGATCCTAAATTGAGGACAAAAAAAACAAAAGAAAAACTAAAATTTATTGCCGGAAGAGTCTTTAAAAAAAATGAAGATTAACGGAAAAGAATTTAGAACAATATGGTTTGAAAATAATATTGTAAAAATAATTGATCAAACAAAACTTCCGCACCAATTCATCACTAAAGATTTAAAAACAGTTGATGACACAATAGAAGCAATTAAAACAATGCAGGTTAGAGGAGCGCCACTAATAGGGGCTACAGCAGCATATGGATTAGTACTATCTATAATTGAAAAAAATGATCAATCATTTTTGAAAAAAGCCAGCGAAGATTTAATTAAATCAAGACCCACTGCTATTAACTTAAAATGGGCAGTAGACAGAATGATGAAAAAATTATCAGGAGTAAATACTAATGAGATTTTGAAATTAGCAATTAATGAGGCAGAGGCTATTTGTGATGAAGATGTAGATTTTTGTAAAAAAATTGGTTTGAACGGGCTCAAAATAATTGAAGAAATTTATAATGCGAAAAGAGATACAGTAAACATTTTAACTCACTGTAATGCTGGTTGGCTTGCCACGATTGATTGGGGAACAGCAACATCACCTATTTATCACGCTCATCAAAAAGGAATTAAAGTTCATGTTTGGGTAGATGAAACTAGGCCCAGGAACCAAGGAGCTAATTTAACATCATACGAGTTAAACGAAGAAGGTATATCGAATACAATTATTGCCGATAATACAGGAGGTATTTTAATGCAAAGAGGTGAGGTAGATATGTGTATTACTGGAACAGACAGAACTCTTTCAACTGGAGATGTCGCAAATAAAATCGGAACATACCTTAAAGCTTTAGCGGCCTATGACAACAAAGTCCCTTTCTATGTAGCTTTGCCTAGTTCAACAATTGATTGGAATTTAAAAAAATTTAAAGATATTCCTATAGAGGAAAGAAATTCAGAAGAATTATCACATATAGAAGGTTTAGATAAAAATAACAAAATAACAAAAGTTTTAATTTATCCAAAAAAAAGCAAAGCTTTGAATTTGGCATTTGATATAACACCAGCCAAATATGTAACGGGACTTATAACTGAAAAAGGCATCTGCGAAGCTTCAGAAGAAGGTTTGAAAAAACTATTTAGATGAAAAAATTAAGAACACAAATTATAAAATACGCAAAAAAATTAAATATAACTAATTTATCCACTTTAAGATCGGGTAACGTTTCTGTGAGAGTCAAAGAAAAAAACACAAATGGTTTCTACATTACTCCCTCTGGAGTCAAATATTCTTCCTTAAAACCTAAAGATATTATTTTCGTCTCTCTCAAGGGGGTATTTGATAAAAAAAAAGGCAAACCGTCTTCTGAGTGGCGATTCCACCAAGATATTTATGTTAATAAAAAAGACGCGAAAGCTATAGTTCATGCACATTCTACGTGTGCTACAGCTGTATCTACTCATCAAAAAGCTATTCCAGCTTTTCACTATATGATCGGAGTTGCAGGTGGAGAGGACATAAAATGCGCCAAATACGCCACTTTTGGTACAAGAAAATTATCCAAAAATATTTTATTAGCCCTTAAAAATAGATCCGCTTGTTTGATATCAAACCACGGTCAAATAGCATTTGGAAAAAATTTAGAAAACACTTTTGAACTTGCGCAGGAGGTTGAAAATATTTGCCATCAGTACATAAATGCAATAAGAATAGGAATACCTAAGATTCTTTCAAAAAAAGAAATGAAAATTGTCTTAGGAAAAATGAAAAATTATAAAAAAGGATAGTTTTTTATGAAAAAAGTTGGCGAACACGTTACAATAGACTTTCTAGGCGTAAAAAAGGAGTATCCCCCTAATTTTTACAACAAAGTAATACATAAGATTGCAAAAAGAGCCAAAATAGAAGTTCTCAATATTTCGGAAAAAATATTTAAACCGCAGGGATATACTTGCTTAGCTCTTCTAGCCGAAAGTCATATGAGTTTTCATACTTTTCCAGAAAGAGGCATAATTAGTTTTGATTTCTTTACTTGTGGAAAAATCTCCCCAACATCAGCTTTAGAAGTTTTAAAAAATGAAATTAAACATCAAAGAGCAGTAGTTAGAAGTTTTGATAGAAGCAATAAAGGGATGTACGAGGATATATACAGTACACCAGGACACAAAAAATATTACGTGGTAGACGATGTGCTGGAAAATTTTGTATCAAAAGTTGGTCAACATATCGAAATAGTAAAATTAGAAGAATTTGGAAACTCACTTTTTATAGATAGCGAATTACAGGTAGCAGAAAAGGATGAAAAAAAATATAGCAGTCAGTTTGTAAACTCTGCACTTAATTTATCCAAAGAAAATTCCAGTGCAGCAATAATTGGTGGCGGTGATGGTGGAGTGGCGAGAGAACTTTCATCGAAAGGATTTGATTTGATCGATTGGTATGAATTAGATCCCGAAGTAGTAAAAGTTTGTCAAAAGCATTTACCTAAAGTTTTTGGAGATCTAAAAGCAAATAATAAAGTAAAAACTTACTGGGGAGATGCTTTCGAAAGCATCAAGAAAGTTAAAGACTCAAGATATGATAAAATTTTTGTTGACTTAAATGATGATGATTTCTGTATAAATTTGGCAGCAAAAAATATGAAAAGTTTAAAAAGAATTCTTAAACCCGGAGGAGTTATAACTGCCCAAGTTGGTTGTTTATCGAAAAAACCAAAACAAGTTAAAAGTTGGGTGGAATTACTTCAAAGCAACTTTGGAAATGCTGAGTTGTCAGAAGTATTTATCCCTAGTTTTGATTGCAGATGGAATTTTGCCTCTTCATCTCACAAATAGTCTCATTTAATTAAGCTTTTTATAATCTAAAAAATATGGAATAATATCTTCATAATTAGGAGGGGATATGAAGGGAATTAAAAAATTAATTCTATCAATATTTGCATCTTTGTTTTTGATTTCGTCAAACACTTATGCAGATAATATTAAAATTGCCACTGAAGGAGCTTATCCTCCGTGGAACTCAAAGACATCTGATGGAAAGTTAATTGGTTTTGAAGTGGATCTTGCTAATATATTATGTGGTTACATGAAAAAACACACTTGTACCATTGTTGAACAAGATTGGGATGGAATGATCCCAGCTTTAAAAGCAAAAAAATATGATGCTATAATGGCAGGAATGTCTATTACCGATGAGAGGAAAAAAGTTATAACTTTTTCTCAAGGTTATGCAGATGAGGTAGCATCTTTCGCCGTTATGTCAGGATCAAACTTAGAAGGAATAAAAACTCCTGTAGCTATAAATCTTTCAAAAGGAAGCAATAGCGCAACCCTTAATACTTTAAAAAAAGCTTTGGCCGGAAAAACTGTTGGAGTTCAAACTGCAACAATTCACCAAAATTTTTTAGAGTCAGGTAAGGTTGGAAAAGTTAACGTTAGAACTTACAAAACCCAGGATGAGGTTAATCTAGATTTAGCCGCAGGAAGAATAGATGCGGCTTTAGCTGCTGCTGTGGCTTTCACAGACTATTCTAAAAAATCTGGAAAGAATGTAGTTTTAGTTGGACCAACCTTTGCAGGCGGTGAGTTTGGTAATGGAGTAGGTGTCGGTATAAGACAAGAAGACACTGGACTCGTTAAAGATTTTAACAAAGCTATAAATAAAGCAAGAAGATCTGGAAAACTAAGTGAACTTGCTACCATTTGGTTTGGCTTTGATGCATCTATGTAATAAATAATTATTTAGGCGGTTGGTAAATCAACCGCCTTATAAAATGGAACTTCTAAAATTTGGAGATAGCGGTTGGGGAGACGAACTCTTTTTTGCAACTTTAATGACATTAGCAGTTGCTATAACCGCAATGTTAATCGGTTTTTTATTTGCTCTTATCTTTACACCATTAAAAATTTCAAAGAATAAAACTTTAAACTTCATATCAAATTTTTACACAACAGTTATGAGGGGAGTTCCTGAATTGTTAGTTATTTATCTTTTTTTCTTCGGAGGAACAGCTGCCGTAATGTATGTCGCAAAGATTTTTGGATATGACGGCTATATTGAAATAAATGCTTTCGTTACAGGAGCTTTTTCAATTGGTATAATTTCCGGAGCATATTCTACAGAAGTTTTTAGAGGTGCTTACTTATCGATTAAACGTGGTCAGTTTGAAGCCAGTAAAGTTTTAGGTTTAAAAACCAATGTATCTTTTTTTAAAGTAATCTTTCCACAAATGTTAAGATTAGCAATACCCAACATAACAAATGTTTGGCAAATTACTCTGAAGGATACCGCTTTAATTTCCGTAACAGGATTAGTTGAGATAATGAGACAATCTTACATTGCAGCAGGTTCTACAAGAGATCCTTTGCTATTTTATTCAGTTGCTGCTGTTTTGTATTTATTTTTAACTTTTTTTAGTATGAAGATTTTAAACAAATTAGAAGTTTATTATCGGAGGGGGTATTAGTGGACTTTGACTTAATGACTTCTAGTTTTCCAAAGTTACTAAGCGCAACCTTGGTCACACTTAAATTAGTTTCGGCTTCACTTTTATTTGGAATTTTTTTAGGAACTTTATTTGCAATTTTAAGAACGGGGAAAAATAAGTTTCTAAAAGCTTTTTCTTATTACTACTCATATATTTTTAGAGGAACACCAATGCTAGTTCAACTTTTTATAATTTACTTTGGACTCGCACAAATTGAATATTTAAGATCTAGTTTTCTCTGGGTTGTTTTAAAAGAACCTTACTGGTGCGCTATAATTGCTTTTGCCCTAAATACTGGAGCTTATACCTCTGAGATTTTTAGATCAGCTTTTGAAACAATAGACAAAGGTATTATCGAGGCCGGTAAGAGCTTAGGCATACCAAATAGTAAAATTTTTTATAAAATTAAACTTCCTATTGTATTAAGACAGTCTTTACCGGCTTACGGAAATGAGATGATACTTATGTTGAAGGGTACTTCGTTAGCTAGTACGGTAACATTGATGGACTTAACAGGTGTAGCAAAATTTATTATATCTACAACCTACAAACCTGTAGAAATCTTTATTGTAGCAGGCAGCATATATTTATTAATCACCTTCGTTATACATAATATTATTAAGTTTTTAGAAAAAAAGTATAGTTTTAATAACTAACATAGTCTTTGACTTCTTGAATTATAGAGTTTGTATGAACATTTATTTGACGTTTAATTTTGGATCTCTCGTCGTTCTTAAAGTGTATGGCTCTAGAGACTTTTATAAATTCTTCTCCAAAATCTTTACCTTTTTCATACTTTCTTTTTAAATCTTCGGCTTCCCAAAGATCAGTATTTATATCTGTCAAATCCTGAACTAAATTTTTTAAAAATGAATCGATCTTATCTAATTTATTTTTTTTCAAGGTTTCGTTTAATGACTTAAGCTCTGTTTTAACATGAATAAGTTTTTCTTTATCTTTAATCTTACTCTTTTTGATTTCTAAAATACTTATCTTGTCAAATAGTTCACCAGCAGAAACTTCAATATAAATTTTATTCATTTTATGCCATTTTTTAGACAAATCACTTTACTATTTAAAAAATATATGCAGTTAAATTAAATCAATGTCAAATATATTGATTATTAAACATGGTTCGCTTGGAGATTTAATTCAAGCAAATGGCGCAATAAAGGATATAAAAAAAAATTTTCCTAGCGATAAAGTCCTTCTATTAACAACACCAGCTTATTCTAATTTTATGTCCAGATGCCCATATATTGATGGAGTTTTAATAGACAAAAGATTGCCTAGATGGAATGTTTTTTATCTTTATAAATTAAAAAAAATGTTGGAAAGATTTAATTTTGAAAAAGTTTTTGATTTGCAAAATTCATCAAGAACAAAATTCTACAAACGTTTTATTTTAGATAAAAATATTATTTGGTCCAACAGTAAATCTTTTTCTACTAAAGAAGAAGTTTTAAGTGAAAAAAATATGCCTGTTCTTGATAGAATGGAAAAGCAGTTAATGAAAGCCGGTATAGAAAAAACTACATTTACTAAAAAACCAGATTTGAGTTGGGCTATTAAAAACATTGAAAGCATAATTAACCAAAACTTTGAGGGAAAATACATTCTCATTTTTCCTTTTTGCTCACCCAAGTTAACAAAAAAAAAATGGCCATACTTTGCTGATTTATTAAAATTAATGAGTGATAAATATGGTTTAAAATATAATTTTGTTATTGCACCTGGACCCAATGAAATTAAAGAAGCAAAAAAATTTAAAGCTAATATAATTTTAAACAAAGGTAATTCGGTAGACATAATAGAGTTAATAAGTTTAATAAAAAATTCTAGTTATGTGGTTTCAAATGATACTGGTCCCGCACATATATGTACACATTTAAATGTTAAAGGTTTAGTTTTATTTGGTAGCCATACTACCCCTGAAAAAGTTAGTATCGAATCTGAAAATTTTAAATCTATAAAAGTGGATAATTTAAAAAATCTTAAAGCCAGCGAAGTCTTCGAAAGAATTAAAGAAGATTTAATTTAAAGCTAGATATTTTTTAACAATTTTATTCCAATTAAAATTTTTAGAAAAAGTTAAAGCGTTTTTACCAAATTCCTTATAATTATCGTTTTCAAAAAATTTTAAAATACTTTGATAAATAGAATCTATATCATTGCCATCACATATGAGACCTGTTTTTTTATGATCAATAGCATCATTTGCTCCGCCATCTTTACCTCCAATAGATCCTACTCCATAACTAGCAGCTTCTACGAAAGATATACCGAAACCCTCGACAGATTTTTTTACAATTATTGAAGGCATTAAAAATAAATTAGAGTTTTTAATCAATGCTATTTTTAAACTTTGATTTGCTTTATTTAAAAAAACAACATGATTCTCAATTTTTAATTCCTTTGAAAGATCAATTAATCTTTGTTTTTCTTCACCATCACCAATAGTAACATATTTTATTTTAGGAAATTTTTCCTTAAGATTTCTAATACACATTAATATATTTTGATGGTTTTTTCTTTTGTCTAATCTTGCAACAGTTATTATTTTAGGAAAAGAATTGTTTAAAATATTTTGAGCCTCTACCTGAAACTCTTTGCTTATTTCTACAGCATCATCACAACCAGGATGAATAATACGAATTTTTTTTTCTGGAATACCAATTGAAATTGCCAAATCTTTAGTGAATCTTGAATTAGCTATTACAAACTTAATCTTTTCTATTGATCTAAGCGTTCTCTTATTAAGATTTGTACCTCTAGCATGATTTATTTCTTTTGAATGAATCAAACAAAATGTTGGGAAATTTCTAATCATTTCTGTGTTTACTTTTTCGACACTTTTCCAATGATCAAAAAATATTGATCTAACATTTTTATTTTCTTTTATAAATTCAATTATACGATTCGCTTTTCTATATTTTCTAAATAATTTAATTCCACCAAATCTTTCAATTTCAGCTTTTGAATGTTTATCAAATAATTCGCAGTTTTCAGAATTATCCGCAAAAACCTTCACTGGTCCATGATTAACCAAGGCGTTTGCTAAACCACCCATTAAATTTTGCATACCACCTACTTCAGGTGGAAATGTTCTAGTTGATATAATAAACATTATTCAAACCACTTGATGTTACAGCCCATGCTTGGTGTTTGATTTTGTGGGCCTTTTCCATTTTTCGCAACATCTTTCATTGCTAATAGTAAATCACTTTCCCCAGTAGTAATTGGCTTCAAATTTTTTAACTCTCTAATTCTACCCCTATATTGAAGTTCAAGTTTATTGTTATACCCAAAAAAATCTGGAGTACATACCGCTCCGTATTTTTTAGCAACCTCTTGGGTTTCATCAATTAAATAAGGAAATTGAAATTTATTGATTTTTGAAAATTCTAACATTTTTTCAAAAGAGTCATCGGGATATTTTTTTGTATCATTTGACATTATAGCTATCGTTTCGATCCCAATAGATTTTAAAGAAATTGAGTCATTAACAATATTTTTAATAACAGCTTTAACATAAGGACAATGATTACAAATAAAAGTAATCAAAGTACCATTTTGACCAGTACAATCTTCAAAATTATATATTTTATTATCAACACCCTTAAGTTTAAATGGGTGAGCCTTATCACCAAAATTACAAATTGGAGTTTTTGTTAGAACCATAATATAATATAATTATAATAATGATTTATGATTTCAACAATATAAGTCCAAAGTTAGACAAAGATAGTTGGTTTGCACCAAATTCAGTTTTAATTGGAGATGTAACACTTAAGAAAGATGCAAACATTTGGTTTAATGCAACTCTAAGAGGAGATGTAGAGCCAATAATAATTGGAGAAGGATCCAATATTCAAGATGGTAGCGTAGTTCACACAGACCCAGGGTGTCCGGCAACAATAGGAAAAAATGTTACCGTGGGACATTTAGTGATGTTACACGGTTGTGTGATTGAAGATGATTGTTTAGTTGGAATTGGAAGTACAATTTTAAATAAAGCTAAAATTGGAAGATATTCAATCATAGGAGCAAATGCCTTAGTAACAGAAAATAAAATTATACCTGAAAGATCATTAGTTCTTGGCAGTCCCGGAAAAGTAGTAAGACAAGTAACTGATGAAGAAATTAAACACATAAAAGAAAACGCACAACATTATGTGGAAAATTATAAAAAATATAAGAGATAGTTTTATTAAGGAACTAACCAAGTAAATTTTTTGGAACCATTAAAATCAATAAATGCTCTTCTATGACCTTTAGCTGCTAAATAAAGCCATTCTATACTTTTAATTTTGCATTTAATTACACAAAAATTTTTATAACCTGCTTCGCTTTCTTCTTTAGTGAAATCAAAATTATTAAATTTGTCATCTAATCCTGAAGTTGGTTTATCAGATTCTGTTCCTGGACCATTAGTAACCAAATAGCATTTTCGACTAATATGACCAGTTTTTTTCCAAGACTCTTTAGTTACATCGTTGTCATAATTTACTTCGCACTCAGTTTTAACTCTCAACTGTATTTTTTCTTCTTTACCATAAAATAATATTGAACATTTTGGATTTTTTTTAATTTTTTGAATTTTTGATGATCTTATATCACTATGGTACTGAATAAGATTATTTTTTTGATCTGCTTTTCTTATAACGACAACTCTTCCATCAAGATCTTTATCGTTACCACAAATAAATACAGGAGTTCTAAACTCTGAAGATCTATCTTTGACAGCATTAGTCAAAAGACTCCAAATTTTTTTTTCTATTTCTTTTGAATTTTCGTAGTAGCTAACTGCTTCTGACACAATTTATTTTCTAAATCTTTTAATTAAGCTTGAAGTATCCCATCTCTGACCACCCATTTTTTGAATTTCAGCATAATACTCATCAATTATTTTTGTAATAGGTAGTGGTGAATTATTTTTCTTTGCTTCATCCATAGCAATTTTTAAATCTTTTCTCATCCAATCCACAGCAAAACCATAATCAAATTTATCTTCGATCATTGTTTTATGTCTATTTTCCATTTGCCAAGATTGGGCAGCTCCCTTTGATATAACTTCAATTACATCTATCATATTTAATCCAGCATTCACTCCAAAGTTAATGGCTTCTGATAGACCTTGAACAACCCCAGCAATACAAATTTGATTTACCATTTTAGTTAATTGCCCACTACCAGACGGTCCAAGTAATTTTATTTTCTTACTGTAACAATCAATTATAGGTTCGGCTTTTTTGTATGGTTCAGGATCGCCTCCAACCATTACTGTCAAAGTTCCACCCTCGGCCCCAGCTTGACCACCAGAAATAGGAGCATCTAAAAAATAAAATTCTTTTGCTTTAGCTTCTTTGTATAATTCTCTTGCAATATTTGCCGAAGCTGTAGTGTTGTCTATATATATAGAACCTTTTTTTGCAGATTTAAATAAACCTTTTTCTCCCAGAGTAACTTCTTTAAGATCATTATCATTCCCAACGCAGGTAAAAATAAAATCGCTATCTTTAGCAGCATCCATCGGTGTATCTGCCAATTTACCTTTGTTTTCTTTTATCCATTTTTCAGCCTTTGTTTTTGTTCGATTATAAACAGTTACATCGTGACCAGCTTTTGATATATAACCAGCCATGGGATAACCCATTACACCCAAACCAATGAAAGAAATTTTTCTCATAAATGATTAACCTTAGTTTAAATAAAAAAGTTTTATTATTCGGAATTATATTTACATTTTTTTCAAGTTTTGGACAGAGTTTTTTTCTTGGATTATTCAACCCGAGTATCAGAGAAGAATTAAATATTACACATGGACAATTTGGCTCAATTTATGCAGCAGCTACAATTTGTTCTAGTTTAGTGCTTATATGGTTTGGAAAAAAAATAGATGAAATAAAAATATTCAACTATTCACTAATAGTGATAAGTTTTTTGTTTTTTTCTTCTTTATTTTTTTCATTCATAAATAGTATTTATTTACTTATTATAGCAATATTTTTAATGAGATTCTCCGGGCAAGGTTTAATGTCACACACTTCATCAACAACAATTTCGCGGTATTTTAACAGAAGAAGAGGAAAGGCACTTAGTGGAATTTGGTTTGGTTTATCTTCTGCAGAATTTTTTTTACCGATATTAATAATATTTTTACTTTCGATTTTTTCCTGGAGAACAATTTGGCAATTTATTTCAATTATAATACTTATTATATTGCCAATCATAGTTTTTTATACAATTAAAAATCTTGATATCGAGTCGAGAGAAAAAAATATTCTAGATAATGATGAAAAAAAATTTAGAGATATTAGAAACTGGAAAAGGTCAGAAGTTCTAAAAGATTTTAAGTTTTATATAATTTCACTAAATATGTTGGCGATGCCATGGATTGTAACGGGTGTTTTCATATATCAATCTTTCATAGCAGATTCTAAACTTTGGGGCCCTTATGTCATTCCACAATCTTTTATGATTTATTCTATTACATCTATTTTAACACTTATTGCTTCAGGTTTTTTAGTTGATAAATTTACCAGCAGAAAATTGATACCTTTCATGAATATGCCGTTACTATTTGGACTCATAGTGTTATATTTTTATGATTTATCATATTCAGCCTATTTATTTTTTGCTTTCATGGGTGTTTCAAATGGTTTAGCCAATGTTTTAGGATCCTCTACTTGGGCAGAAATTTATGGGGTAAGATACTTAGGAGCTATTAAAGCCTTAACAACAGCACTTATGGTTTTCTCAACCGCTTTTGGCACAGCTTTATTTGGCGTATTAATTGACAAAAGTTATACAATTGAACACATTGCTTTGATAAGCATTATCTACATAAGCCTATCTTTATTCTTTTTGTTGGCAATTATGAGATCGGTTGAACCAGTAAATTTAACAAAAAAAACTTGATTTTATCTTTAGTTTTCATTAATTATTGCAAATCTTATTATGGCACGTATCACAGTAGAAGATTGTTTGGATAAAGTTGATAATCAGTACGATTTAGTTCTCCTTGCAAAAGAGAGAACTTCACAATTAAATTCAGGTTCAGAAATGTTAGTAAAAGAAGATAATGATAAAAACACAGTCATAGCTTTGAGAGAAATAGCTGAGGGCAAGGTGGCCACAAGTGATTTAAAAACTAACGCTATTTTGAGATTAAGAAAGGAACCCGATGAAGTTGTGGGAGAAGAGGAGCAGGAAGAAATTACTGATGATGGTTTTGAAACACAATATAAGGGAGAGGTTTCAAAAAGTGGTGTCGCTATTTTACCTTCGAAAAGAGCAAGAAAAACTCCTATTCCGACAGCAGCACCATTGGAAAAAAAGGATACAATTGAGAACGAGGAAAACAAAGACCAACCTCTTAAACTAACCGAAGAAGTCGAAGAAAAAAAATAATTGAAAATTAATAGAAAAATTTGTGTTGCTCCTATGATGGATTGTACGGATCGACACGAAAGATACTTTTTAAGATTATTAAGTAAACACGCTATGCTTTATACGGAGATGGTTGCAACAAAATCAGCTATTCATGGCGACAGAAAAAAAATTTTAAGTTTTAATAAAGTTGAGAAACCATTAGCACTTCAAGTTGGAGGTTCGGACAAAAACGAACTATCTGAAGTATGCAAAATAGCAGAAGATATGGATTATGACGAAATAAACTTGAATCTAGGCTGCCCCAGTAAAAAAGTTCAAAAAAATAAATTTGGAGCCTGCCTTATTAAGGAACCAGATTTAGTAGCTGAATGTATAAATAAAATGGTAAATTCTTGTAAAATTCCTGTAACAGCAAAAACAAGAATTGGTTTTGATGAGGTTGAAAATTTTGAATATTTAAATACTTTTGTAAAAAAAATTTCTAAGGCTGGGTGTAAAACAATAATTCTGCACGCAAGAAAAGCCATTCTTAAAGGTTTAACGCCAAAAGAAAATTTAAAAATTCCCAAATTAAATTATCCTATGGTACACAAAATAAAAAAAAATAATGAAGATTTAGAAATCATAATAAATGGGGGTATTACAAAACTTGAAGAAATTAAAGAACACCTGAAGATTTGTGACGGTGTAATGATAGGTAGAGCTATATATCAAAACCCCTATTTTTTAGCCGAAATAGAAAAAGAAATATTTAATAATAAGGATGTTCCAACAAGATCAAAGATTACAGAAAAATTAATTTTATACGTTAAAGAAGAGGTTAAAAAAGGTACAAGAGTAAATCAAATCATGAGACATACAGTCGGTTTGTATCATGGACAACACGGGGCAAATAAATGGAAAAGATATTTGAGCGATAATATGATGGCTAGAGATTCTGATTTCCAGAAAGTAAATCATATAATAGAAATTGCCCAAAATAATGAAAAAGCCAATCAAATCTCTTCATGATCGAAACCTTTGGCGCAAATCAACTAATATTTTTTTTATTAATAATGGGAGTAACAGCATTGTTTGCGGGTTTCTTTGCAGGTTTTTTTGGTATTGGAGGAGGCATAATTACTGTTCCATGTCTTTTTTACATATTTGGAACAGTAGGTATTGATCCATCTTTCATTATGCATTTAGCCGTGGGAACTTCATTTGCAATAATTATACCCACAGCAATAATGTCAGTTTTTACTCACTACAAACACAAAGCTGTAGATTTTAGTATAATAAGAACTTACGGAATATTTGTTGTTCTTGGAGTTATATTCGGAAGTTTTTTTGCAGCCGCTATGAACACCAAGTCTTTAATACTTTTCTTTAGTTTGGTAATCTATCTTCTAGCTTTAAATTTGATTTTTTTGAAAGATAAGACAAAAATTAAATTAAAATTTACATTATTACAGAGAACAATTTTGGGTTTTATTGTTGGTTTTGTATCCTCATTAATGGGAATAGGTGGAGCTATTATGAATGTACCTATGTTAAAGTTTGTAGGTTTTTCAATAAACAAAGCCATTGGTAGCGCTGCATCAATTGGTTTCTTAATATCTATATTTGGATGTTTGGGATTTTTACTTTCAGGTATTATTATAAAAACTAATATTCCCCTTAGTATAGGATTTGTAAATATTCCCGCTTTTTTAGTTTTTATACCTATTACAATTTTAATGGCAAAGTTAGGAGCTACATTAGTACACAAAATTAAGAGAGAACTAATATCAAAATTATTTGGTTTTTTCCTACTAATTATTGCTAGCAGATTTTTATACGATTATTTTAACTTTTAAATTTTTTGATCGTATTTGCCAATCTTCCCTGTTTTTTTTAGAAGTCCATCAATGAAATCAAATATTTTCTTCTTTCTGGTATTGGACTCTGTGCTCTCAGCCACAACTACTAATGAAGGTTTATTTGAAGAGGCTCTAATTAATCCCCAAGAACCATCTTCTAAAGAAAATCTTATTCCATTAACTGTTAAAACATCCGTAATTAATTGATTATCGATTTTAATACCTTCTTTTTTTAATTTTTGAACTTTATCAATCATTTCATCGACCACTTTGTATTTTTCCTCATCTTTACAAAAAGGAGCCATTGTTGGTGTTTGGTAAGTAGTCGGCAATTCTTTTATTAAGTCACTCATTTTTTTGTTTTGATTTATTAAAAGGTGACAAACTTGTAAGGCTGAATTAATACCATCATCATATCCATAACCATAAGGTTTATTAAAAAAGAAATGCCCACTCTTTTCAAAACCCGCAAGAGCTTTTTCAATATTTACTTTCCTTTTTATATGTGAATGACCTGTTTTCCAGTAAATAGTTTTACATTGATTATTCAAAAGTATTTCATCGTTTAAAAATAAGCCTGTAGATTTTA
Source organism: Pelagibacteraceae bacterium AG-426-I15 (assembly GCA_003213135.1). GTDB lineage: Bacteria > Pseudomonadota > Alphaproteobacteria > Pelagibacterales > Pelagibacteraceae > Anoxypelagibacter. The sequence continues at coordinate 84,865 of QCNT01000002.1, forward strand.
CATCTACAATAAATTTAGATCCTTTGTGTTTAACCGCAAGATTTCTAGCTATCAATAATCCTACCTTATCTGAAAATATCTCGTTTCCTTTATCATCAATAATACCACATCTGTCTCCATCGCCATCAAAACCAAAACCAACATCTGCATTGTTATCTTTTACGCATTTAGCTATTGCATACAACATTTTCAGATCTTCGGGATTTGGATTGTATTTAGGAAAAGACCAATCTAATTCACAATCTAACTCGACAACTTCACAACCTATACCTTTTAAAATTTCAGGCGCAAAAACACCCGCAGTTCCATTTCCGCAAGCTACAACCGCTTTAATTTTTTTATTAATTTTATTTTTTTTAATTAAATCCTTAATATAAACCTGCTTAAAATCTTTAATATTTTTACTTACCCCTTTTCCTTGAATAAATTTTTTATTTAACGTTATTTTTTTTAATTCTGACATTTCTTCCGGGGCATGTGTTAGACCTCTTTTGATACCCATCTTTACTCCTGTCCAACCATTTTCATTATGACTTGCTGTAACCATTGCTATTGCATCTGAGTTTAAATTAAATTGTGCAAAATAAACCATTGGAGATAGCGACAAACCCACATCCTCAACATTACATCCAGTTGAGATTAATCCTTCCGTTAAAGCTTTTTTAATTCTTTCACTATACGATCTGTAATCATGACCCACGATAATTCTTGGATTGATTTTTTTTGTGTGATTTATTATCTGACTACCCAAACCCTTACCCAAACTAACTATTCCTTCAATGTCGATCTCCCTTTCAAAGATCCACCTTGCATCATACTCTCTAAAACCGTTGGGATTAATTTCCATTAATTATAAATACTAAAGAATTTAGCTATTTGTTATTAAATGTTTATAAATAAAACTTTTTACTTGCAAAATAACTTTAATGTTCCTATAATGTTCTATTGATTTTAGACTTATATGGTATATTAATATAAATGTAACACAACATATAGTTGTTATGATCTAAAAGTCAGTAAATTAGGGTAATTATGAATAAAAACGTATCTTTGGCAATAAAAAAGGCTGTCTCAAATTTAGATAAGATTGAAAACAAAGGGTTGAAAGACCTTAACAATAATAAACCAGATTTATTTTCTTTAAACCACCAAACTGAACTATTTCAAAACGATAAAGGCATTACATTAAAAATTGACAGATCTAGAGATAAAAAATTAACTGATTTTGGTAGAGCAACCTTGAGCGATAGGTATTTGGGTCAAAACGAGTCATTTCAGGATTTATTTGCAAGAGTTGCCAGCACCTATGCTGACAACAATCTTCACGCTCAAAGACTATATAACTATATAAGCAATCTTTGGTTTATGCCGGCTACACCAGTTTTATCTAACGGTGGCACAGAAAGAGGTTTGCCTATCTCGTGTTTTTTAAACGAAGCCGGAGATAGTCTTGAAGGCATTCTAGGATTATGGAGCGAAAATGTTTGGTTAGCTGCTAGAGGAGGAGGTATAGGAAGTTACTGGGGCAACTTAAGATCAATTGGAGAAAAAATTGGAAAAGTTGGAAAGACATCAGGTATTATACCATTTATAAAAGTTATGGATTCACTAACTCTTGCAATAAGTCAGGGCTCTTTAAGAAGAGGTTCGGCCGCTTGCTATCTTCCAATCGATCATCCCGAAATTGAAGAATTTATTGAAATGAGGAGACCAACTGGTGGAGATACTAACAGGAGATCTTTAAATTTACATCACGGTGTTTTAGTTTCAGATGCATTTATGAGAGCTGTTGAAACCGACGACCAGTGGGCTTTAAGAAGTCCTAAAGACAGGTCAATTCAAGGAACTCTTTCAGCTAGAAATTTATGGATAAGACTTCTTACTGCGAGGGTAGAAACCGGTGAACCTTATATTGTTTATATTGATACTGTTAATCGTCAAATTCCACAACATCACAAATTAGCAGGTTTAACAGTAAAAACATCAAACTTGTGTAGCGAGATCACACTTCCAACTGGAAAAGATAGAGAAGGTAATGAGAGAACAGCGGTTTGTTGTTTGTCGTCTTTAAATATTGAAAAATACGATGAATGGAAAGATGATAAAAATTTTGTGGAAGATGTAATGAGATTTTTAGACAACGTTCTTGAGGATTTCATTAATAAAGCACCTGAAAGCTTTGCAAATGCAAAATATGCAGCTGCTAGAGAAAGAAGTGTTGGTTTGGGAGTTATGGGATTACACTCATTTTTTCAACAAAAAAATATTCCATTTGGTTCAGTGATGAGCAAAGTTTGGAATAAGAAAATATTTTCTAATATACAAAAAAAAGTAGACAAAGCCTCAAAAGATCTTGCAGAGCAAAGGGGGGCTTGTCCAGATGCAGAAGAATTTGGAATAAAAGAGAGATTTTCTAACAAAACAGCTATTGCTCCGACAGCATCAATTTCGATTATTTGCGGAGGTGCATCTCCAGGTATAGAACCAATAGCAGCAAACAGCTATACCCACAAAACTTTATCAGGGTCTTATAACGTAAGAAACAAATATCTGGTAAAGGTTTTGGAAAAATATGAAAAAAATACAGATGAAATTTGGTCTAGTATTACCACAAACCAGGGCTCAGTTTCACATTTAGATTTTCTGACCAGCGAAGAAAAAGAAACATTCAAAACTGCTTTTGAAATTGATCAAAGATGGATTGTTGAGTTAGGCGCAGATAGAACTCCTCATATTTCCCAAGCACAATCGGTTAACGTTTTTGTGCCAGCAGACGTGCATAAAAAGGACCTTCATCAGTTACATTTTCAAGCGTGGAAAAAAGGTCTAAAAAGCCTTTATTATTGCAGGTCTAAATCAATTCAAAGGGCTGAAAATATTAATTCAGGTTCATCAACAGATGTGACAAAGAATGTTTATTCTAATAAAAAAGAATCTAGTAATGATGAAGGTAAATATGAGGAGTGTTTATCATGTCAGTAATTAAATTAAATAAAGATAAAGAAGTTTTTAAAGGAGGTTTGTTAGTAGAAAACCCAGTTTATAAGCCTTTCAGATATCCGTGGTGCTATGATGCATGGTTAACCCAACAGAGAATTCATTGGTTGCCAGAGGAAGTCCCGCTAGGTGATGATGTAAGAGATTGGCAAAAAAACTTATCACAAGGTGAAAAAAACCTTTTAACACAAATTTTTAGATTTTTTACTCAAGCTGATGTTGAAGTAAACAATTGTTATTTAAGACATTACACAACTGTTTTCAAACCCACAGAAGTTCTAATGATGATGACAGCTTTTGCTGCAATGGAGACAGTGCATATAGCGGCTTATTCTCATTTGCTTGACACGATAGGAATGCCAGAGTCCGAGTACTCAGCATTCATGAAATATAAAGAGATGAAAGATAAATATGACTATATGCAAGGATTTAATGTTAATTCAAAAGCAGACATAGCTAAAACAGTAGCTGTATTTAGCGCTTTTACGGAAGGACTTCAACTTTTCGCGAGTTTTGCAATTCTTCTTAATTTTCCAAGACACAATAAGATGAAAGGTATGGGTCAAATAGTTACCTGGTCAGTTCGAGACGAAACTCTTCATTGTAATTCTATGATCAGATTGTTTAAAGCTTTTATCAAAGAAAATCCAGAAATCTGGACTGATAAACTAAAGAATGAACTTTATGATGCCTGCAAAACAATTATAGCTCACGAAGATTCATTTATTGATCTGGCTTTTCAAATGGGACCAATTGAAGGTCTAACTGCTGATCAAGTTAAAAAATATATTAGATGGATAGGTGACAGAAGACTAATCCAACTTGGTTTAGAGCCAATTTACAAAATCGAAAAAAACCCACTTACCTGGTTAGATACAATGCTTAACGCTGTCGAACATATGAACTTTTTTGAAGGTAGAGCTACAGAATATTCTAAAGCATCTACCAAAGGTTCTTGGGCTGAAGCTTTTTCTTAAAATTATCTAATATTTAAAGATAATACTTCTCTGTGCTCACTACCTTTATACTTTGATAAAGGCCTAATTAGCTTGTTAGCAGCATGTTGTTCAATAATGTGAGCCGACCATCCTGTTATTCTTGCCATTACAAAAACCGGAGTAAAAAAATCAGTATCAATACCCATCAAATGATAAGTTGGACCACAAGGATAATCTACATTTGGGTGTATATTTTTTCGTTCGAGCATAATTTTTTCAAGAGTTTGATATATTTTTGGATAATTGCTATTTTTTTTTAGCTCCGCAACTTTTAAAAAATATTTTTTCATAGTGGGAACCCTGGAGTCTCCGCTTCTATAGACTCGGTGTCCAAAACCCATTACAACTTTTTTTTTATCCAGAGCATTGTTTATCCATGACTCAGCTTTATCCGGCTTTTTAATTTTTTCAAACATATACATTACTGCTTCATTAGCACCACCATGAAGTGGACCTTTTAAGCTCGCTATTGCTCCGGTAATCGCACCATGCATATCTGAGAGACTACTAGTAATTGTTCTTGCAGTGAAGGTTGAAACATTAAAACTATGTTCTGCGTAAAGGATCATTGAAACATCGAAAGCTTTAACAATTTCTTTATTTGGGACTTTTCCAAACATCATATGAAAAAAATTTTCTGAATAAGACAATTTTTTATTTGGCGGTATAAATTTCTTGCCTTTTCTTGCTCTAAAATATGCCGCGACCGCTGTGGGAGTTTGGGCAAAAATTCTCATTGCTTTTCTCATATTAGCTTTTGGTGAATTATCCCTGACGTCTTTATCTTCCAAACCCATTAAACTTACAGCAGTTCTTACGGCATCCATAGGGTGGGCCTTTTTTGGCATATTTTTAATATCATTTAAAATTTGCTTTGAAAGTTTACGATTACTTCTTTCAACTTTAATAAAATTTTGCAACTCTTTGGATTTTGGTAATTCACCATTTAAAACTAAATAAGCCACCTCTTCAAAAGAACATTTCTCGCAAAGGTCTTGAACTTTATAACCTCTATATGTAAGAGAGTTTATTTCAGGCATAACTTGAGAAATGGTAGTTTCATCTACAACTATTCCCATCAGGCCTTTTTTAATATCATCAGTCATTATTCATGTCCTTCAGTTTTAAAATCAGTTATTTTTTTATCAGGTGTATTGTATTTTTCATAATCCACTAATTCATAAAGTCTCTTACGAGTTTGCATTTTATCTATAATATTATTTTGATGTCCATCTTTATAAATTGATTTTAAACCATCCTCCACACTTTTCATCGCTAACCTCTGTGTTGTTACCGGATAAATAACAATGTTATATCCTAAGTTTTTTAACTCCTGAGCCGTTAGAAGCTTCGATTTACCAAATTCTGTCATATTAGCTAAAAGATAGCCTTTTGAATTTTTTCTTACACTTTCAAATTCTTTTTCATCTTTCATTGACTCAGGAAAAATTATATCTGCACCAGCAGATTCGTAGGCCTTTATTCTTTCAAGTGTTTTTTCAAGCCCTTCCACAAGATTTGCGTCTGTTCTAACTGTTATTAAAAAATTTTTATCTTTTCTTGATGAAACAGATAACTTAATTTTATTTATCATTTCTTTTGTGGATATAAGTTCTTTGTTGTCTAAATGCCCGCATCTTTTTTCAGGTATTTGATCTTCAATATGACATCCTGCTAATCCCATTTTTTCAAAAGTTTCTACAGTTTTTTTGCAATCTGAGAAACCAGTATCAGCATCAACTATGGACGGCAGGTCAGTAACTTGTGCAATTTGATTTGCTCGATAGCTTACATGTTTAAGTGTAGTTAAACCAATATCTGGAATTCCAAGATCATTAGACATTACACCTCCAGAAATATAAACACCATCAAAACCAACTTCTGCGATTAATTTAGCGCATAATGGATTGTAGGCACCAGGAAATCTAAGTAATTTTTTTTCTTTAAGACTTTTTACTAAATCTTTTCTTTTTTCACTGGCATTTTTTTTTGTGAAATGCATTTTAATATATTAATAAACAATAAACAGAAAATCAAAATGTATTTAATTAATCTACATTCAAAAATTTAAAATTTCTAATACTATTAGCAATTTCCTTTTTCTGCTCCGGTGTATAAAATCTTCCTCCACTTTTCCAACTATCTATAGGTGATAATTTAACAAAATTATTTGAAAATTTTTTATTAACAAAAAAGGCATTTGTACCAGAACTTTCAACAGCAACTAAGTCAAAACCTTTTTTTTCTAACAAGTTATTTAATGCCAACAAAGACGCGCCATAATACCCCTCTTCAGAATACACATGGTTAGCGTTATAAGGCACAGTTTTTTTAATATCTTTACCCAACCAATGATTGTACTCACAACAAATTACTTTTACTTTATTCAAGTCTAAAGATTTTAATATCCAATAGTCATTTCCATCAATATCTAACGAAAAGAAATCAATTTGGGAGTCGTCCGAATAGTTAATAATTTTGTTTATGTTATCTTTAGTTACTTTACAATTTTGAATTATAACTTTTGAATTTGCAAAATAATGTTTAATAAGCTGGCTAAGCACAAGACACTCAATTTTATTATATTCAATTAACTTACCATTCCATCCTTTTTTTATTAAATTTAGACTATTAAATTCGTAAAAGTCGAAACCAATTTCAATAAATTTTTTATTATTTGGAATTTTACTAAACAAATAATCAATTATTCCATCCTCGTTATTTTGAGAAGTAATTTTGTACTCATATTTATTTATATCATCTAATTTTTCTGAAAAAGTTTGTAATGACTTTTTTTTGTTTATTTCTCGCTTAAATTTTTTAGAGGCTCTATAAAATAGTATTTTAGGATAAAGAGTATTAGGAAATATTTTTTTTGATAACGCTAACAATACTTTTGTAATTAAGTTCTTTGAATTTTCAACTCTAATCATTTAATTTTTTTAAATACCACTTAGTTTATATATTAAAGCAAAAATATAAAATCAAAGACTATTTTAATAAAACAACTATTGCAGTTAAAACTAACAAAATTGCTAAAATAACTTCAGTAATTTTTTTTGCTTTATTGTTTCTTACAAATATTCTTAAGCTGTTTCCAAAAATAGCCCAAATACATATTGAGGGGAAACAAACTATGGCCGCAGTAATAACAAGAAAAAATGTTGCTACAATAAAATTTTCCTCTGTAGGAAAAAAACCTGATGCTACAGTAATTGCAACAGTCCAGGCTTTTGGGTTAATAAATTGAAACAATGAAGCTTCATAAAATTTTAAAGGTCTTCCGCCTGTATCTTTTTCAACTAAACTAAAAGACCCTATTATTTTCCATCCAAGATATAATAAATATATTGAGCATAAAATTTTCATATAAAATTGTAATTGAGGAAAGATTAAAAAAAGATTTCCTAGACCGTAACAAACTAATCCTATTTGAAAAATGTGTCCTAGAGGAATTCCAATTAAGTGTGGAAGAGTTTTTACAAAACCAAATTTTAACCCGGAAGCAGTTAACATAGCGTTGTTTGGCCCCGGAGTTGCAAACATTATAAAATAATAAGTTACTAGAGCCGAAAATAATTGAAGATCTATCATAAATAATCTTTGATAATCTTTTCAAAATTTGAGAAGTCTTTAATTAAAGTTTTATGAGGTATTTCATTGGTATTTTTTTCTGTATACCCTTCTTCAACAAGAATAAAAGGAATTCTAGCACTATGTGCTGATAGTGAGTCCACCTCACTATCTCCAACCATAATGCTTTTATTTAAATCTCCTCCAATAATTTCTATAACATTTGTTAAATGGCGGGGATCCGGTTTGTTAAATTCAAAAGTATCGCATCCAGCTACATATTCGAAGTATTGAAATAAATTAATTTTTTTTAGTAAATCAATTGCTAACCTTTCTTGTTTGTTCGTACATACTCCCATTAAAATTTGTTTTGATTTTGCCCAATTAAGAAAATCAATAACACCCTTTATCGGTTTACTCGCTTTATCGATATTTTTTGCATAGTAATCAATAAATTCTTTAACCATTTCTTTTTTTAATTTTTCATCTTTAATTTCGTCCCTAAAAGTTCTTTGCATCATTATCCAAGCGCCTCTACCAGCTATGTTTTTAATATCTTCCAATTTCTTTTGGGGATATCCAAATTTTTTCATTACATGGTTATGTGCCCCCATTAAATCTGGAGCTGTATCAACCAACGTTCCGTCTAAATCAAATAAAATAGTTAATTTTTGAGTCATTTTTTATAAGTATTATAAAGAAATATTTTGTGACTTATTACAATCATAATTCTAATGTAAAGAGAAATTTTTATGAAGACAAATTCAAAATTTAAAAAAATTGATGCTTATAAAGCCAAACAAGAGAGTTTAAGAAAAAAAGCTATAAACTCTGGTGTTAACTTAATCGCTCCTGAGACTATATTTTTATCTAAGGATACAAAATTTGGAAAGAATGTAACCGTTAACCCATATGTGGTAATTGGTAAGCAAGTTAAGATCGGTAACAACGTTGAAATTTTATCATTTAGCCACATAGAGGGAGCCAAGATAGGTAATAAAGTTACAATTGGACCGTACGCGAGAATAAGGCCCGGAACACATTTGATGACCGGTGTTAAGGTTGGAAATTTTGTGGAAACCAAAAAGTCTAAAATAAACTCTAACTCAAAAATAAATCATCTATCTTATATTGGTGATACGAAAATTGGAAAAAACTCAAATATTGGAGCCGGAACTATCACTTGTAACTATGATGGTGTTAAAAAAAATAAAACAATAATTGCAGACAATGTTTTTATTGGTTCCAATACATCTCTTGTAGCTCCAGTGAAAATCAATAAAAAATCTATAGTTGGAGCAGGGTCAGTAATTACTAGAGAAGTTAAAGAGAATTCCTTAGCTCTTGAAAGGTCAGAGCAAGAAGAAATAGAAAACTATAAGAGAAAAAAATAATGTGTGGGATTATAGGTATAGCTAGCAACAAGTCAGTATCGATTAATATAATTAATGCTTTAAAAAAACTAGAGTACAGAGGTTACGACTCTGCTGGTCTGGCCACCATCACAAAAGGAGAAATTAATGAAAAAAAATGTCCTGGTAGGGTTGAAAAACTAGAAAAAATTTTATTTCAAAATCCAAGTGAAGGAAAACTGGGTATAGGTCATGTTAGGTGGGCAACACATGGTGTACCCAACAAAGTAAACGCCCATCCTCATTCGAGTGAAATAGTTTCTGTTGTGCACAATGGTATTATTGAAAATTCAGATGAATTAAAAAAAAAATTAGAAATCTCAGGGCAAATTTTTAAATCTCAAACCGATACTGAAGTTATTACAATTTTGCTCACTGAAAAACTAAAAAAATTGGATCCACTAAACGCTGTTTTCGAAACTTTAGATATGCTCAAAGGAAGTTTTGCCTTAGGAATCATATTTAAAAATTTTCAAGATTTTGTAATAGGAGCAAGAAGAGGCAGTCCTCTTGCTGTTGGATACTCAAATAACGAAAACTATCTTGGTTCGGACTCATATGCTCTGAAATCAATGACTAATAAAATATCATATTTAGATGATGGGGATGTGTGTCTCTTATCCAAAGACCAAATAAAATTTTACAATTCTAAAAAAGAAAAAATTAATAAAGAGATTTTTACTCTATCAGATGACAAATCATCTGTAAGCAAAGGAAATTATAAAAATTTTATGATAAAAGAAATTTTTGAACAGCCCATATCAATTAAAACTTGCTTAAAAGAATACATTGATAAAATAAGAGAAGAAATTAATTTTTATAATCTTCCAATTAATCCTAAAGATATCGAAAAGATAGTTCTAATAGGTTGTGGAACAGCATATCACTCGTGTTTAGTAGCAAAATATTGGTTAGAAGAACTTACATCTTTAACTATAGAAACAGATATAGCTTCAGAATTTAGATACCGGAAAGTTAGATTCGATAAAAAGGCCTTGTATATATTTGTGTCTCAATCAGGAGAAACAGCAGACACATATGCAGCTTTAGACATTTGTAAAAAACAAAATGTTAAAACATGTTCAATTATAAATGTTGTTGAAAGTTCTATAGCCAGACATTCCGATTGTGTTTTACCAATTCATGCTGGACCAGAAATAGGTGTTGCATCAACAAAAGCATTCTTGGGACAAATGTTGGTTCTATATCTTCTTTCTCTTAAAATTTCAGAATCAAGAAAAGACATAGATCAAATTCAATATAAAAGAAAAATAATTGATCTGAAAAAATTACCATCATTAATAACCGAGACTTTAAAAGAAGAGGAAAAAATACAATTAATTGCAAAAGATATTTACACATCCAAAGGCTCTATGTTCTTAGGTAGAGGATCATCTTTTCCAATAGCTTTAGAAGGAGCTTTAAAACTAAAAGAACTCTCATATTTGCATGCGGAAGGTTATCCAGCTGGGGAAATGAAACACGGACCTTTAGCTTTGATAGAGGATGGTTTGCCAGTTGTTGTTATTGCACCAAAAGATAAATATTTTGAGAAGACCATATCAAATATGCAAGAAGTTATAGCAAGAGGTGGAAAAATTTTATTAATTACTAATTCAGTTGGTCAGGTGATAAGTGAAAACGTAAGATTTCAAATTGATTTACCAGAGTCTGATTTATCACTCACTCCTTTTCTATTTTCTGTCCCTTTGCAGCTACTTTCTTATCATGTAGCGTTATTTAAAAAATGCGATATAGATAAGCCTAGAAACTTAGCTAAATCCGTAACAGTTGAATAAAGACACATAATAATATAAATAACCATCAAGAGTTGAATATGAAAAAATGGACTTTAAATAGTTGGAAAAAATTTCCAGCAAAACATATGCCAAAATATCCAGATCAAAAAGAACTTGATCTGGTTTTAGGTAAAGTTAAAAAATATCCACCGTTGGTTTTTGCAGGTGAAACGCGTTCACTAAAAAAATCATTAGCTAGCGTAGTTGAAGGTAAGGCTTTTTTATTACAAGGTGGTGATTGTGCAGAGAGTTTTGCGGAGTTTCATCCGGATAATATAAGAGATACTTTCAAAGTGCTATTACAAATGTCTCTAGTTTTAACCGCATCAGCTTCAGTACCGGTAATTAAAGTTGGTAGAATTGCTGGACAATTTTCAAAACCTAGAAGCGCACCAACCGAAAAAAAAGATGGAAAAGAATTACCAAGTTATTTAGGTGACAATATTAATGGTATGGAATTTACTGAGAAAGCTAGAATTCCCGATGCAAAAAGATTATTTAGAGCTTATTCTCAATCTGCTTCAACATTAAATTTATTAAGAGCATTTTCACAGGGAGGTTTTGCCGATCTTAGACAAGTACATTTATGGAACTTGGGATTTATAAAAGAAAAAACTAAAGGAAAGTATAAAGAGATTGAGGACAAAATAAGCGACGCATTAGCTTTTATGGAGGCTTGCGGCATTAACTCAGATAATAATAGAAGATTAAGAACAGTAAATATTCACACTTCTCATGAGGCTTTACTGTTACCTTTTGAAGAAGCAATGACAAGAGTAGATTCAACGACTGGTGAGTACCATGATACTTCAGCACACTTTGTGTGGATAGGCGACAGGACAAGACAGCCTGACGGTGCCCATGTTGAATTTTGTAGAGGTATAAAAAACCCTATAGGTTTAAAATGCGGACCCACTTTAAAACCTGATGAACTAGTCAAGCTTTGCAATATTCTTAACCCTGAAAATGAACCTGGTAGAATTACATTAATTTCAAGGTTCGGTGCTAACAATGTTGAAAAATTTTTACCAAAATTAATTAAGGCAGTAAAAAAAGAGGGTATAAAGGTGGTCTGGTCTTGTGATCCGATGCATGGAAATACGATTAAAGCTGCAACAGGTTTTAAAACTAGAACATTCGATAGTGTTGTGAAAGAAGTCAAAAACTTTTTTGGCGTGAGTCAAGCCGAAGGAACTTATGCTGGTGGTTTACACATAGAGATGACTGGCCAAGACGTTACAGAATGTACTGGAGGAGCACAAAAAATATCTGAGAAGGATTTGTCTAATAGATATAGAACTCATTGTGACCCAAGACTAAATGCTGATCAGGCTTTAGAGTTAGCTTTCTTAATTTCAGAAGAAATTAAGAAAAATTCAAAAATTTCAAATAAAATTATTCAAGCCGCGTCTTAATAATTATTGTAATTATTAAGACCTGACCTTAAAAGAGAGGTAGGTATTAATTATGGAAGCAAAAAAAAGAGCAGAAATCATAACAAAATGGATTGACGATTATTGTGTTAAATCGTCATTTAATCCAAAATCTTTAGTCGTAGGAATTTCTGGAGGTATAGACTCTTCCGTTGTTAGCGCTTTATGTGCAAAAACTGGAAGAAAAACAATTGTATTAACAATGCCAATCAAACAAATTAAGTCTCAAAACGATCTAAGTTTAATTCATGCCAAGTGGTTAAAAGAAAAATATAACAACATAGAACATCACTTAATAGACATGGATAAAATTTTTGAATCTTTCTCTGAAGTGTTAAGTAATTTTAATAACGAGCATGGTTATGCTAATTCGAGGGCAAGACTAAGAATGGCTTCTTTATATCAGGTTGCTGCAGCTAATTCAGGATTGGTTGTGGGAACAGGAAATAAAGTGGAAGATTTTGGTGTGGGTTTTTATACCAAATATGGAGACGGCGGAGTAGACATTTCTCCAATTGCTGATTGTACAAAAACTCATGTATGGGAACTTGGAAAATATCTGGGTGTGTCTGAAAAAATTATAAACTCAGAGCCAACAGATGGACTATGGAATGATGGTAGAAACGATGTGCAACAACTTGGTATGACCTATAAAGAACTTGAAAATGCAATGAAAGATAAAAACGACCAAAATTATAAAAAATATTTAGAGATTAGAAAAAAAAATTTACACAAAATGAACCCAATACCGGTATGCACATTTAATGAAGAATAATCAAATTAATCTATTTAACACTTTAACAGGAAAGAAAGAGAATTTTATCCCAATTAATCAAAAAAAGATTGGAATGTATGTTTGTGGACCCACGGTTTATGATTTTCCACATATAGGAAATGCTAGGCCGCTAGTTGCATTTGATGTTTTATACAGAGTTTTGATAAAAATTTTTGGAAAAAAAAATATAACTTATGTGAGAAACATAACCGATATAGATGATAAAATTATAGAAAGTTCAAAAAATAAAAAAATATCTATTAAAGAACTTACATCAAAAATTACAAAAAGTTTTCATGATGATTGTAAATATTTAAATTGTTTAAAACCAAGTTTTGAACCTAAAGCCACAGAACATATCAAAGGTATGATTTCTATGACTGAAAATTTATTGAAAAACAATCATGCTTATGAAAAAGATAAACATGTATATTTTTCCATAAATTCTTTTCAAAATTATGGAAAGTTATCAAAAAAAAATCCAGACGAATTAGTTGCCGGAGCTAGAGTAGAGGTTTCAAAATCAAAAAAACATCCACTCGATTTTGTTCTTTGGAAACCATCTTCAAATGAAGATCCTGGCTGGACTTCTCCATGGGGCAGAGGAAGACCTGGTTGGCATTTAGAATGTTCGGTTATGAGTGAAAAATTTCTTGGAAAAAATTTTGATATTCATGGAGGAGGATTAGATCTAATTTTTCCTCATCATGAAAATGAAATTGCGCAATCATGTTGTGCAAACAATGCAGAAAAATTTGCAAACTATTGGTTACATAATGGATACGTTACCTTTAATAAGGAAAAAATGTCAAAATCTTTAGGAAATATTATAACTATTGAAAAGATGAGAAAATCAATTAATGGACAGGTTATTAGACTTGCTTTGTTAAGCTCACACTACAAACAGCCACTAGATTGGAATGAAAATTTAATTAAAGAAAGTAAAAACACTCTTGATAAATGGTATACTCAGTTTGAAAATATTAATGAAGATGTTTTAAACGAAGATTTGTTAGAACCACTTTTGGAAGACATAAACACTCCAGGCTATATAGCAAAACTTCATTTACTTTATGACAAGGCATCTAAAGGAGACAGTTCTTCAAAAAAACTTTTTCTAGCTGGATGTAAACTTATAGGGTTACTAGAGGAAGATCGAGAAACATGGAACAAATTTAAAAAATCAACATCAATGATTGATGAGAAGACTATTCAAAACAAAATAAAAGATAGAGATGAAGCAAGAAAAAAAGGAGATTATAAATTAGCCGATAATATTAGAAAAGAACTTGAAAGCAGTGGAGTAATTATTGAGGACAAAGGGGACAAAACATTTTGGAAATACAAATGAGCAAAGAAAAAATATATATTTTTGATACTACATTAAGAGATGGGGCTCAAACAGAGGGTGTTTATTTTTCTATTGATGATAAAAATAAAATTGCGAAAGCGTTAGCGGATCTTGGTGTTGATTACCTAGAAGGCGGATGGCCCGGAGCTAATACCTTAGATACTACTTTTTTTAACAAACCTCCTAAGTTAGGAAAAACTACTCTCACAGCTTTTGGCATGACCAAAAAAAGCGGTAGAAGTGCCCAAAACGATCCTGGATTATCTTCAATTTTAAATTCAAATACTTCAGCAGTTTGTTTAGTAGGAAAATCCTGGGATTTCCATGTTGACAAAGCCTTGGGTATTACCAAAAAAGAAAATCTAGATAATATCAAAGAGTCAGCAAAGCTATTTATTAACAAAAAAAAAGAATTCATGTTTGATGCTGAACATTTTTTTGATGGATATAAAAATAACCCTCAGTACGCTTTGAGTTGTTTAAAAGCTGCATACGATGAAGGCGCAAGATGGATTGTTCTTTGCGATACGAATGGAGGAACACTACCTAATGAAGTTGGGGAAATTGTTTCAAAAGTAGCAAAAATAATTCCTGGAAAAAATCTTGGTATACATGCACATAATGATACTGAAAATGCCGTAGCCAACTCTTTGACAGCTGTATTATCTGGCGTACGCCAGGTTCAAGGAACAATTAACGGTTTGGGAGAAAGATGCGGTAATGCAAACTTAATGTCCGTAATTCCCTCACTTGTTTTAAAGGAGTCTTTTTCTAAAAAATTTGAAATAGGTATTTCTTCAAATAAAATGAAAACTTTAACAGAATGTTCTAGATTATTGGACGAAATATTAAATAGAAAATCTAACAGACACTCCGCTTATGTAGGAGCCTCAGCTTTTGCGCATAAAGGAGGTCTTCATGTGTCAGCAGTTACAAAAGATCCAAAAACTTACGAACATATAAATCCAAATCAAGTTGGAAATTTTAGAAATATTGTAGTTTCTGATCAATCAGGAAAATCCAATATTATGTCCAGGTTAGAAAAGTATGGAATAAAAATTGATAAGAATGATCCAAAAGTTCAAAGCCTGCTTAACGAAGTTAAAGATAGAGAGTTTGCAGGTTATTCCTATGATGGAGCAGACGCATCATTTGAATTGTTGGCAAGACGTCTATTGGGTGAAATACCTAAGTATTTAACCATTTCTAAATACGATGTTTCTGTAAAAAGAGACTCAAAAGATAAAATAAATTCTTATGCAAAAGCACACATAGAAGTTGATGGAAAAGAAATTATTTGTGAAGGATCTGGTAATGGACCAGTGAATGCATTAGACAATGCTATTAGATCAAATGTTGACAGGGTTGGGAAATATTCAAAATATTTAAAAGATTTGAAACTGGTTGATTACAAGGTAAGAATTTTAAACACCGGAACAAATGCAACAACTCGTGTTTCGATTGAAAGTACAGATAAAGATGGAAAAAATTGGTTCACGATAGGCGTATCTCCAAATATAATAGACGCATCTTTTAAAGCTTTAATAGATAGCCTTGATTATAAACTATACAAAGAAAAAGCCCCAGCAAATGACTAATAGAATTGGTTTTCTTCTTGTAAAACCTCAGTTACCAGAAAATATAGGTTTTTGTGCTAGAGGCCTAAAAAACTTTGGTTTTAAAAATTTGGATTTGGTAAATCCAAAAGAATCATGGCCAAATAAAAAAGCGATTGCAACATCAGTAGGAGCTAAAGATATTCTTAAAAATACAAAAGTCTATACCAATATTAAAGAAGCAATTAATAAGTATGATATTGTTTATGCTTCTTCAGCGAGAAGGAGAGATATAAACAAAAAACATCTTTCCTTTAACCAATTTATTAAAAGTTTAAAAAAAAATAAAAAAAAAAAAATTGGAATTATATTTGGACCAGAAGCATCAGGTTTGTCAAATGAGGACATAGCATACTCGAACTATATCTTTAAAATTCCCGTAAATAAAAAATTTGAGTCTATTAATCTTTCTCATAGTGTAATTTTAATTTGTTATGAGATATTTAAAATTGTAAAAGTGAGTTATTTTAAAAAAGATAAGAAACTAGAAGATATTGTAAGCAAGGAAAAACTTAATGTATTTACAGATTTTGTTGAAAATCGATTGGAAAAAAAAGGTTTTTTTTCTCCTAATGAAAAAAGAAAAACAATGTTAATAAATTTAAGAAATATTTTTGGAAGAATTCAATTGAGCAACAAAGAATTAAGGATATTATCCAGTATTTTTAGTAGAATATAAGAGTAATTGACAAATATATTAGAAGGATTATAAACGTTTTTTTTATGACAAAAAGAATAAGAGCAAAGCATAAAGTAGACAGAAGATTAAAAGTAAATCTTTGGGGCAAACCAAAGAGTCCATTTAACACTCGTAATTATCCTCCTGGTCAGCATGGCCAAAGCAAAAAAGGTAAGCCAACAGATTATGGAATACAGCTTAATGCAAAACAAAAATTAAAAGCTTATTATGGCAATATTAATGAGAGACAATTTAGAAATATTTATCGAAAAGCAATTAAAAAGAGGGGAGATTCAACTGAAAACTTAGTCAGTTTATTAGAAACAAGGTTAGATACTATAATTTACAGATCTAAGTTTGCCCCAACTGTTTTTGCTGCTCGTCAACTAATTAACCATGGACATTTTAGAGTAAACAAAAAAAAAGTTAATGTATCTAGTTACAGAGTAAAAGAAGAAGACTTAATTGAGATAAAAGACAAATCTAAATCATTAACTATAATTGAGGTATGTTTGAATAGTAAAGAGAGAGATGTTCCTGAATACATTCAGATTGACAGCAAAAATAAAACTACAAAGTTGGTTCGTGTGCCAAAATTTTCAGAAATACCATATCCGACAGTTATGGAACCCAAACTAGTTATCGAGTACTACTCAAGATAAAAGAGATTTGTCTTGTAATAATTTTTTTAGCTCACCTTTTTCGAACATTTCTTTAACTATATCGCAACCACCAACAAATTCACCTTTAACATATAATTGAGGTATTGTAGGCCAATCAGTGAAATCTTTTATTCCTTGTCTAAATTCATCACTCTGCAAAACATTAATGCCCTCAAATTTAACATTTAAATGTTTTAAAATATTTGTCACAGCCATTGAAAAGCCGCATTGAGGAGCTTCGGGCGTACCCTTCATAAAAAGCACAATATCATTTGTATCCAGGATACCTTTAATTTTTTTATTTATCTCATCCATTTTTTTCCTCTGTCGTAAGAGCAAGCGCATGAAGTTCGTTTCCCATCTTACCTTTTAATGCCTTATAAACCAATTTATGTTGCTCAACTTTAGATTTCCCATTAAAAATTTTAGAAATTATTTTTGCAGAATAATGGTTACTATCGCCAGCCGTATCTACTAGTTCAAGAGTTGCATCAGGAAAAGCACTCATGATCATATTTGAAATTTCATTTTTAGTTAATGCCATTATATTTTTTATACCATTGATTGTTATAAAAATGAAGATCTTTTATTTTTAAATTAAGTACTTTTTCTATTTCAAATGTGTCATTTTGTACTTCAGCAACATGATCAAAAAAAACATTATTTTTTTTTAAAATATTTTCAACTTTGCTTTTATTATTTGGAGAAATCTCAATTAAATATCTGCCTTGATCTTCTCCAAAGAAATATTCAATATGATTCGTAAGCTTCTTTGGTTTAAAAATCTTTAAACCCAATCCAGAAAACATCGACATTTCAGCTAAAGAGACAAGAATACCGCCAGATGAAATATCATGAGCGGATTGAACAAGATTATCTTTTATTAATTTTAAAACTGCCAAACCATTATTTTTCTCATTTGTAAGATTTATTTCAGGAGGTGGACCATCAAAAATTGAAAAATTTTCTTGTAAAAAAGCACTTTGATCTAGATGACCAATTGTTTTTCCAATAATTAATATAAGATTTCCAGTTTTTTTTGTATTTATATCAATAACTTTTTTTAAGTTTTCTATAACTCCTACTCCACCAATAACAGGTGTTGGATATATACTTTTAGAGTTAGTTTCATTATAAAAAGACACATTTCCTGATACAATTGGATAATTTAAAAATTCACATGCTTCTTTTATTCCCTCCAAGCATTCAACAAACTCTCCCATAACTTCCTTCTTTTCCGGATTCCCAAAATTTAAACAATTGGTAATAGCCAAAGGTTTGGCGCCGACAGAAATTAAATTTCTCCAATTTTCGCATACGATTTGTTTGCCGCCTACCTTAGGATCGGCTTTACAATAATTTGCCGAGGAGTCAACAGATACAGCTATTGCTTTATCTTTTTTATGAATTCTTATAACGGCAGAGTCTCCACCAGATTTTTGTATAGTGTCACACATTACAATTTGATCATATTGATCTGTAATCCAGTTTTTATTTGAGTGATTTGGTGAAGAAAGTATTTTTATTAGAGCATCTTCTATTTTAATTTTTTTTAAATCTTTTACTTTAACCTTATTTTTAATTGGTTTAGATTTAGACCAACTTCTATCATAAACTGGTGCTTTATCCGCCAATGCCTTAATTGGAATATCAGCAACTTTTTTATTATCGTAATTCAATATTAATCTATTAGTATCTGTTGTTTTGCCAATTACAACAAAGTCAAGGTCCCACTTATCAAATATTTTTTTTGCTTCTTTTTCTTTATCATCTTCTAGAATTAACAACATTCTTTCCTGACTTTCAGACAACATCATTTCATACGGTGTCATATTTTTTTCTCTACAAGGTACTTTGTTTAGATCTAACTCTATTCCCAGTTTGCCTTTAGAAGCCATTTCAACACTCGAAGATGTAAGTCCTGCAGCACCCATGTCCTGAATTGATATTATTGAATTATCTTTCATTAATTCAAGGCATGCTTCTAAAAGTAATTTTTCAGTAAAAGGATCCCCAACTTGAACTGTTGGTTTTTTTTCATCAGAATTTTCGTCAAATTCTGCTGAAGCCATAGTTGCTCCATGTATACCATCTCTTCCTGTTTTTGAACCAACGTAAACAACCGACTTGTTTATTCCTTTGGCTTTAGAATAAAATATTTTATTTTTATTTGCATGACCTATTGCCATTGCATTTACTAAAATATTTTCATTATAAGTACTATTAAATTTAATTTCTCCTCCAACAGTAGGTATGCCAACAGAATTACCGTAACCACCTATACCTGAAACAACACCATTTAATAAATTTTGAGTTTTACTATTTTCAGGTGAACCAAAATGAATGGAGTTCATTAAAGCTATTGGCCTTGCCCCCATAGTGAAGACATCTCTCAATATTCCACCCACTCCAGTAGCTGCACCCTGATATGGTTCGATAAAAGATGGGTGATTATGACTTTCTATTTTAAAAACTATGGCATCATCGTCCCCGATATCAATAACACCCGCATTTTCACCTGGCCCCTGAATTACAATTTCATTTTTAGTAGGTAGTTTTTTCAAATGTATTCTTGAGGATTTGTAGGAACAGTGTTCATTCCACATTGCAGAAAAAATACCAAGCTCTAATAAATTTGATTCTCTTCCTAGCAGATCTTTTATTTTTTTATATTCCTCGAGTTTTAATCCGTGTAGTTTTATTTGATCGTTTGTTACAGACATTTTAATTAATTAAGCTTAAAAATAAAGGCAGACCATCTTCACTAGAAAGTAATTTGTCGGACATTCTTTCAGGATGAGGCATCATACCTAAAATATTTTTATTATTATTAAATATTCCAGCTATATTGTTTATGGAACCGTTTGGATTTGAATTACTATCTATTTCGCCTTTTTCATTACAATATTTTATTGGTATCAAATCATTATCTTCCAACTCTTTTAAATGTTCTTTATTTGTAAAATAATTGCCTTCATTGTGAGCTATATTCAATTTTAATACTTCTTCAGATTGATATTTGTTAAAGAATTTATTTTTATTAGAAATAACTTTCACAAAAATATCTTTCGAAATAAATTTTAAACCTGAATTTCTTAATAAAGCACCTTTTAAGAGACCGCACTCAATCAAAATTTGAAAACCGTTACATATACCTAAAACTAATGCTCCCTTTTTCCCTGCATCAACTACTTCTGATAGAATATTTGATTTTGCGGCTATTGCTCCTGATCTTAGATAATCACCGTAAGAAAATCCACCAGGTAAAACAATTAAATCTGATTTTGGAAGTTCCGTTTCTTTATGCCAGACCATAGAATTTTTAAATTGTAACTTTTCTAATGCTATAGCAATATCTCTGTCACAATTTGATCCCGGAAAAACTATAACTGATGATTTCATCCTGCTTTTTTAATTTTAAAATCTTCTATAATTTGATTTACCAAAAGTTTTTCACACATTTCTTTTACCTGATCGATAGCTTTTGAGGAGTCTTTTTCATCTACATCTATCTCAAAATACTTTCCTTGTCTTACTTGAGTTAAATTTTTAATTCCTATGTTTTTAAGGGTCTGACTTACCACCTTACCCTGGGGATCAAGCACATCTTTTTTCAAGGTGACTGTAACTTCAAATTTCAATTTATTTTTTTTTAATACTAATTGAGGTTGGTTTTTTAAAATTTACTTCACTTATATTAGTTGTTTCTGGCATAATGCCCAATCTCCTCGCAACTTCCTGATAAGCTTGAATAATATTTCCAAGATCCTTTCTGAAACGATCTTTGTCTAGTTTTCTCTCGCTTTTAACGTCCCACAGTCTACAAGTGTCAGGGCTTATTTCGTCTGCCAAAATAACTTCTTTTTTATCATTTTCCCACAATCTTCCAAACTCCAATTTAAAATCAACCAACTTAATTCCAACACCCCTAAACATTCCAGACATAAAATCATTAATTCTAAAAGTTGTTTCTTCAATTTTTGAAAGTTCATCTATAGTTGCCCAATTAAATGCAAGAATATGTTCTTTGGCAACCAGAGGATCTCCCAACTCATCATTTTTATAAGAGTACTCTAATAAGGGTTTGTCCAATATGGTCCCATCAGCTATTCCCAATCTTTTTGTTAGTGATCCTGTCGCTATATTTCTTATAATAACTTCGATAGGTATAATCTCAACTAGCTTAACAAGTTGTTCTCGCATGTTTAATCTTTTTACTAAGTGAGTTTTAATACCCGCTTGATTTAAATTTTGTAAAATGTGCTCAGAGATACGATTATTCAAAACACCTTTGCCTTCAACATTTGCTTTTTTTTGATTGTTGAAAGCAGTCGCATCATCTTTAAAATGCTGTATAGCTAAACCTTTTTCCTTAGTTTCGTAAAGAATTTTAGCTTTCCCTTCGTAAAGTTTTTTTCCTTTATTCATTTTTTCAAAACTCTTTTAAAAATTACATCAATTTTTCTTGTGTGATAACTAAAATCAAATAATTTTTTTAAAATATTAACAGGTATTTTGTCCTTGATTATCTGATCTTTTGATAAACTTTCGTAAAAAGAGGTGTTTTTCTCAAGAGAACTAATTGCACATTTTTGAACAACTCTGTAAGCCTTATCTCTTTTCATTCCTTTTGATGTGAGTTCTAACAATACCCTTTGTGAAAAAAATATTCCTTTTGTTAAATTTAAGTTTTTTATCATATTATTTTTATTAACTTTCATTGACTTGATAACGCCATCTAATCTATTCAACGCAAAATCTATTGTGACAGTTGCGTCAGGACCAATATTTCTTTCAACACTAGAATGTGAAATATCCCTTTCGTGCCAAAGGGCAACATTTTCTAAAGCAGGAATTACAGTAGCTCTAACTAATCTTGCTAAACCCGTTAAATTCTCAGTAAGAACAGGATTTTTTTTATGAGGCATCGCGGAAGAACCCATTTGTTTTTTTTTAAAAAATTCTTCAACCTCCGATACTTCAGTTCGTTGCAAATGTCTTATTTCTATTGATAATCTTTCGATCGAGCTTGCAATAATTCCCAAAACAGAAAAAAAGTAAGCATGTCTATCTCTTGGAATAATTTGTGTTGATACTGGCTCTACATCTAAATTTAATTTTTTAGCAACATAGCTTTCTACTCTCGGGTCTATATTTGCAAAAGTTCCAACAGCACCAGATATTGCACATGTCGATATTTCTTTAATTGCTTTTTTAAGTCTTGAATGACTTCTAGAAAACTCTTCATAATAAGTTAACATTTTTAATCCAAATGTTATCGGTTCTGCGTGTATCCCATGACTTCTACCTATACACAAAGTATATTTATGTTTTAAAGATTGTTTTTTTAATGATTTTAATAAATTTTCTAAATCTTTTAAAATTATTAACCCAGATTGTTTTAATTGAATATTAAAGCATGTATCTAAAACATCTGATGAAGTCATGCCTTTGTGCAAAAAACTTCCTTCTTTTCCAACTTTTTCAGTAATTGAAGTTAAAAAAGCTATTACATCATGTCTAACTTTTCCTTCCAGAGCATTAATTCTTACAACATTTATTTTTGATTTAGATTTGACTTTATTAACAACACCTTTTGGAATTATTTTATATTTTTCCATGGCCTCTGCAGCCGCCAACTCTATTTTAAGCCAAAGGTTATACCTATTTTTATCAAGCCAAATTTCTTTTACTTCTTTTCTAGAATATCGCTCTATCATTTTTATTTTTGTGGAGGAAAATTTAATCCTTTTTTGGAAAGGGTAAATATTTCGTATCCATCTTTTTTTATACCAACTGTGTGTTCAAATTGTGCAGAAAGTAATTTATCTTTAGTAACTGCAGTCCATCCATCTTTAAGAACACTTGTTTCAAATTTGCCTTCATTTATCATAGGTTCAATTGTAAAAATCATTCCAGACTTTAATTTATTCCCCGTACCAGGCTCTCCATAATGTAATATATTTGGCTCTTCATGAAAATTTTTTCCTAAGCCATGCCCACAAAAATCTCTTACTACTGAAAAACCTTTTTTTTCAACATATTTTTGAATTGTTGAGCCTATATCACCAACAGTAACTCCGTCCTTTAAAATCTTTATAGCTTCCATCATAGCTTCATATGTTGTTTTAGTTAAATTTTTAGATTTCACCGAAACATCTCCAACATAAAACATTCTGCTAGTATCGCCATGCCAACCATTTTTTAGCACAGTCACATCAACGTTGACTATGTCGCCCTCCTTTAAAATTTTGTTACCGGGAATTCCATGACAGACTATATGATTTACTGAGGTACAACATGATTTGGGAAACCCTCTATAAAATAATGGAGCAGAGAATGCGCCCGAGTCATTTATAAATTCAAAGCATAATTTATCAATCTTTTCTGTTTTGACCCCAGGTTTTATTATTTTATTAACTTCATCTAAGGCTGAAGCAGCTATAGATCCAGCGTTACGGGTTCCTTCAAAAGCTTCATTAATATTATTATTCATTTACTAAAATTTTAATCCTTTTTCTTATTCTTATTCCTTTGTTAGAAAATTTACAATCATAACAGAGAATATTTACTTTTTTACTTATAGCTTGTTTAAATGCTTTAAAATAATCAGGGTCAATATCTGAAGCTATACTAAAAGTATTACAATTCTCTATTTGAACTAGAAAAATCAGATAGCTTTCATAACCTTGTTCTTTAGCTAACATTAAGTCTTGAAGATGTTTTTTTCCACGTATAGTAACAGCATCAGGAAATTCAGCGAACCCCTTTCTCCTG
Organism: Pelagibacteraceae bacterium AG-426-I15; assembly: GCA_003213135.1. Lineage (GTDB taxonomy): Bacteria > Pseudomonadota > Alphaproteobacteria > Pelagibacterales > Pelagibacteraceae > Anoxypelagibacter. The sequence goes on from QCNT01000002.1 coordinate 108,937, forward strand.
CTAAGAGAAACACTTTTGACCTCTAAATATGCTTTTTTATTATTTTTTAAATTTCCTAAATAAAAATCAAACCTGGTGTTTTTACCAAATTTTTTTTCAGCTTTTACGATACTAAACTCTGCAAGTTCATCAATTAGCTTTTTGTTTAAAGACTCCTGAATTACCTTATTTGTAATATGCGTATTTACACAATGCTTCACTTTATCTACCTCGATTATTTGAAGGGTATACTTTAACTTCCTTTTTTCATTTTTGGATTTTGTAAACCAAACTTGATTTCCCGGTTTTAATAAATTAAGCATAGATCCTGAATTTGGACAATGAGCTGTGATAATTTTATTTTTTAATTTAATATCAACAAAAAATCTCTTATATCTTTTTATTAAAACACCTGGTATTAATTCGTCCTCAAAATCCATTTTTTAAATATTATCAAATTATGGTAAAAAAAAATAAAAAAATAACATGCGCAATCTTAATTATCGGAAATGAAATTTTATCCGGCAGAACAAAAGACCAAAATGTTTCTTTTTTAGCCTCTTGGTTGAATTCAAATTTAGGTATTAAAGTAAGTGAAGTAAGGATTGTTCCAGATAATGAAAAGGAAATAATTAAAAGCACTCAAACATTAAGTAAAAAATTTACCTATGTTTTAACAACCGGAGGAATAGGGCCAACACATGATGATATAACTGCAAAGTCAATATCAAAAGCTTTTAATAAAAAATACACATTTAATATTGAGGCATTAAATATATTAAAAAAATATTATGGAAACGAATTTAATGATCCAAGAAAAAAAATGGCAAAAATGCCAACAGGTTCAAAATTGATTTATAATCCCTCAAGCGCTGCGCCAGGTTTTATAATTAAAAATGTAATCTGTCTTCCAGGCGTACCTTTGATATTGAAGTCAATGATACATAATTTAAAAAAATATTTAAAACCCGGGGCTAAAATATTTAGTACTTCTATAAATTGTCAGACAGTTGAAAGTAAAATTGCCAGAGATTTAGATTTGCTACAAAAAAAATTCAAAAAATTTGTTGAAATAGGTAGTTACCCATTCTTCAGACAAGGAAAAATAGGCGTTTCGATCGTAGTAAGATCAATAAAAAAAAGGAATTTACAATCTTGCCACAAAAATATTATTAAAGTTATAAAAGATAAAAAAATAAAAATTGTAAGGAGCTCATAGTGTTGTATTTTGCATTTGGAAGCAATCTTCATCATAAACAAATGAAGAGAAGATGTAAGAACTCAAAATATATTGGCTGTTACAGCCTAAAGGGATACAAACTTGTTTTTAGGAACTATTATTTTGGAGGCGGGGTAGCGGATATTCAAAAGAAAAAAAATAGCTTTGTTCTTGGAGCTATTTATAAAATTTCAAAAAGTGACGAGAAAAAATTAGATGAATATGAAAATTATCCAACAACCTATATTAAGAAATATTTTAAACTTTTTGGAAAAAAAGTTATGTTTTACTATATGCCAAAAAAAACTAAGTTAGTTTCACCAAGCAAACGTTATATAAATATTATTATTCAGGGTTACAAAGACTGTGGATACCGAAACACATTCATAGTTATTTCAAAAGGAAAAAAAATTAGAATAAAATGAAAATTTTTGATTGCTTCATGTTCTATGATGAAGAAATGATATTGGATTTTCGTTTAAATTATTTGAGCGATTATGTAGAAAAATTTATAATAGTTGAAAGTTGTTTTACACATAGCGGAAAAAAAAGAGACTTAGTATTTGATTTTAAAAAATACGGCAAATTTAAAGATAAAATTTCATATATTATTTTAGATGAGGAACCAAAAGATTTATTCAAATTAGACAATAGTGACAATTTTGACAAAAAAAATTCTAAGTATATTTTAAACGCATTAAAAAGAGAAAATTTCCAAAGAAACTATATTACCAAGGGCCTTAAGTATGCCGAACCAGAAGATTTAATAATTATTTCTGACGTGGATGAAATACCCAATTTAGAGGATAATAATTTAAAAAATTTCAAAGAAAAAATAATACTATTTAATCAAAAGTTTTTTTATTACAAATTTAATTTAAAGTTAAATTCTTTTAATTGGTATGGTAGTAAGGCTTGCAAAAAATCTAACTTGATATCTCCACAATGGTTAAGAAATATTAAAAGTAAAAAATATCCATTTTGGAGAATAGATACTCTATTTTCAAAAACTAAATATAAAAATATATCTTTAATAAAAAATGGTGGTTGGCATTTTTCAAACATGAAAAGTGCTGAAGCAATTGATAAAAAAATGTCTACATATTTACATCATAGAGAATATGACCTCAAACCTCTTGGTACAAAAAAAATTGAAGAGATTATGAAAAATAGAAAGGCGATATATAATTTAAGAGCAGATATGAAATCTGATAAATTTGACAATACCCAAAAATTAATTATTGCTGAAATGAGCGAATTACCAGTTTATATTCAAAAAAATTTAGAGAAATACAAAGATTGGATAGAGATAAAATAACAATGAAATCAAATGCAATAGTTACTCTTGCTGACTCAAATTATTTTGAATTGTTAATAGAATTAATAAATTCTATCAACAAACATGACAAGACCAATAGTGTCTCTATCTGTGTTTTAGATGCGGGTTTAACAGAAAAACAAAGTGAAATTATAAAAACCAAAGTTTACTCTATTAAGAAAGCAAAATGGGATATTGAAGTTTCAAAATTTAAAATTGCAGGCAAAGAGTGGTTAAAAAGCCAAGTATCAAGAGCATTTCTTCCAGACTATTTCCCAGAATTTAAAAAATATCTATGGATAGATTGTGATGCTTGGATAAATTCATGGGAAAGCGTTGAACTATATTTTAAAGCCTGTGAAAATGGAAAACTTGGCATTACTCAATCTGTTGGTTCTGGTTATAGGGTCTTATCAAAAGTTAAATGGGTATTTGGTAAGATAGCTTTAATTAAATCACAAAATTATAAACATGCAAAAAAATCGGGATTTTCAGAAAAGACTGCGAGAAAAATTGCTTTTTCACCACATATTAATATTGGAGTTTTTTCACTCGAAAAAGACTCTTCGTGTTGGAAAATTTGGCAAGAAATTTTAAAGAAAGCTTTAAAATCTGGACAAATTTTTGGTTCAGAGGGTCTTGCAATCAATATTGCAGTATACGATAAAAATATTGATGTAGAATTTTTACCTGTTAATTGCAATTGGATAGCTAGCAATGTTTTGCCTAAGTATGATATTAAAAATGAAACTTTTGTTGAACCTTATTTACCACATAATAAAATTGGAATAATGCACCTGGCGGCGGGCTTATGGTCAGGAAAAAAAGATATGAGACTAGATAAAAACGTAAAAATTAAAATTAAAACAACAAACGGAAAAGAGATAGACAAAAGCTTAAGATTTGGAATAAACTGATATTTAAGAACATTTGACAGGAGCCCTCGTGGTGAAATGGTAGACACAAAGGACTTAAAATCCTTGCCCGTAAGGGAGTGCCAGTTCGAGTCTGGCCGAGGGCACCAACATTTAATTTATGAAAAATTTTCATTTTGTTTTTGATAATACCAGTAAATCAAAAAAACTAAAAAAACATATTTCAAAAAGATATAAAAACTTTTCAGTGAAAAAATCTAATGTCATAATTGTATGTGGCGGGGATGGATTTATGCTAAAAACAATGAAAAAATATTTTAGATATAACAAACCTTTTTATGGAATCAATTGTGGTTTGATAGGTTTTCTTATGAATAAATATACTTTTAAAAATTTAAATCAAATTGTGGAAAAATCAAAAATTAATTTAATTAATCCGTTAGAAGTTAAAACCACCACAACAAATAACAAAAAAAAATCTTTTTTTGCGATAAACGATCTATCTCTTTTTAGACAAAGTAAACAAACAGCTTTTTTAAAATTAAAAGTAAATAATCAAATTTTAATGAAAAAACTTATTGGAGACGGAGTGATCGTATCAACACCTGCGGGAAGCACAGCTTATAATTTATCAATAAACGGTCCAATTTTATCTCTAAATTCAAAAAAAATTGCAATCACGCCAATAAGCCCATTTAGACCTAGAAGATGGAAAGGAAAAACAGTATCAGAAAAGTCAAAAATTTATATTGGCAATATTGATCCTATAAAAAGGCCCGTTGCAGCTGTTGCTGACAATAACGAAATAAGAAATGTATCAAAAATAAAAGTTTTTATTAACAAAAGAATTAAATTTAAACTATTATTTAACTTAAAAGAAAGTTTAATAAAAAAAATTAAATCTGAACAAAAAAGAAAATTAAATAATTAAAATGAAAAAATATATTGTGCCAGTTAATGAACCAGAACTTTTAGGAAATGAAAAAAAATATATTTTACGTTGTATAAATACAGGCTTCATTTCATCTGCTGGACCATTTGTTGAAAAATTTGAAAAAAAATTTGCAAAAACTGTTAGCAGAAAATTTGCTATTTCGGTTGTGAATGGTACTGCGGCATTACAATTGGCTTTTGAAAGTTTAAATCTAAAAAAAGGTGATGAGGTAATTCTTCCTTCCTTTACAATAATTTCCTGTGTTCTCCCAGTTGTGAGAAGTGGTTTAAAACCAGTTTTAGTAGACAGCGATCCAATAACTTGGAATATGGATTTAGATCAAGTTGAAAAAAAAATTACATCCAAAACTAAAGCCATTATCGCACCACATATTTACGGCTTACCCATAGATATGAATAGACTTTTAAAAATTGCAAAAAAAAATAAATTAAAAATTATAGAAGATGCTGCAGAAGTTTTAGGTTTAAAATATAAAAATAAAATGTGCGGAAGTTTTGGCGATGTTTCCACATTCAGTTTTTATGCAAACAAACATATAACCACTGGTGAAGGGGGAATGATTGTTACAAATGATAAAAAAATTGCTGAAAAATGTAAAAGTTTAAGAAACATATGCTTTAACAATAAAAGAAGATTTCTTCACTATGAATTAGGATGGAATTATAGATTTACAAACCTTCAATCTGCAGTTGGATTGGCTCAATTAGAAAAACTTAACAAATTTGTAAATAAAAAAAGGTTAATAGGAAATATATATAACAAACATTTATCAAAAATAAATCATTTTCAAACCCCGCTTAAGAAAACAAAATATGCAAAAAATATATATTGGGTTTACGGAATTGTTCTAAAAAAGAAATCAATTATTAACGCTGAAAGTTTAATGAAAAAACTTAAAAGTTTTGGCATAGAAACAAGAAATTTTTTCTGGCCACTTCATAAACAGCCAATTTTAAATAAAATGGGTTTATTTAAGAAAGTAAAGCTGCCTGTTTCTGAAAATTTAGCAAAAAACGGCATATATCTTCCAACAGGGATTGCCTTAACTTTATCTCAACAAAAATTTGTTATAAACAAAATCAAAAAAATCTTTTTAAAAAAATGATATTAAAAAAATGTAGATTATGTAAAAGCAAAAGGATGTTTAAATTTTTAGATTTAGGATTTCATCCCCCATCCGATCAATTTAAAAATAAATTACATTTAGACACCCCTACAACCTATTATCCGCTAAAAGTTTTTAGTTGTAAAAGTTGTGGTTTTAAACAGTTAAATTATGTGGTTGAGCCAGAGGTTCTTTACCAAGACAATTATCCTTACGAGTCATCAATAACAAAAGCCGGAAAAAAACATTGGTACGAATTTGCCGAGACAGTTTTTAACGATTACAAACTTAAAAAAAAAGATTTAGCCGTAGATATAGGAAGTAATACCGGAGTATTACTAAGCGGTTTTAAAAAAAAAAAGTGTAGGGTTATTGGTATAGATCCTGCCAACAATATATGCAAGATTGCAAGAAAAAGAGGCATTCCAACCATCAATAGTTTTTTTAATTCAAAAGCAGTCAATACAGTTTTGAGAAAATCTGGTAAAGCTAAAGTAATTACCGGAACAAATGTGTTTGCTCATATTAATGATTTAGATTCTTTTATGAGAAATATCAAAAAACTACTGGATAATGACGAAGGTATATTCGTAATTGAAGCACCTCATTTTTTGCATCTCGTAAAAAGTTTGGAGTACGATACTATTTATCACGAACATCTCTCATATATAACTGTATTACCATTAATCAAATTTTTTAAGAAATTTAATTTTGAAATCATTAATATTTTGCAAAAAGATATACACGGAGGTTCAATCAGAATTTTTATTTCAAAAGCAGGAAACTTTAAAGTTGATAAAAATGTCAAAAAAATTTGTAATTTAGAAAAGAAGGAAAAATTAAATTCAAAGAAAATTTTGACCAAGTTTGAAAAAAGAGTTATCGAAAATAGGTTAAATTTAGTTTCGTTACTTACAAAACTAAAAAAATCTAACAAAAAAATTATAGCTTTGAGTGCTCCAGCTAAAGGAATGACACTTCTAAATTATTCTAAATTAGATTGTGATTATTTGGAATATGCAACTGAAAAGTCCTCAATTAAGCAAGGCCTTTATACTCCAGGTGTGAACTTACCAGTTTTTAGTGATGATAAAATTTTAAAAACAAAACCTGATTATGCATTGTTACTAGCCTGGAATTTTTCAAAAGAGATAATTAAAAATAATAATAAATATTTACAAAAAGGTGGAAAATTTATAATACCAATTCCAAAAGTTAAAATAGTTAAAAAATAAAATGAAAAAAATAAAAACAAAGATAAGTTTTAAAGATAAAAGAGGTTACATAATGGATCTTCTAGAAAAAAAAGAAATTAACGCAATTACTTTGATTACTCAAAAAAAGGGCCAAGTCAGAGGCAATCATTATCACAAAAAAACTATTCAATGGAATTATCTATTAAAAGGAAAAATAGAACTTTTTGCCAAACAAAAAAATAAAAAAATTAAAAAAATAACTCTTTCTGAAGGAGATTTGGTGGTTACGCAAAAAAATGAGTCGCATGCAATTAGAGCAAAAAAAGACTCGAAGTTTCTTGTTTTTACCCAAGGCCCAAGAGGAGGTAAAGAATACGAAAACGACACTTTCAGACTCAAAAAACCACTTATTTAATTTTTCTAATAGTTGATAAAATTGACCCACCTCTTTTTACAACGCTTAAGTTTTTTCCATCATACTTGTCAAAACAATTTGTTAATTTATTATTATTCTTTATTACTCTATTGGTCATAATTATTAGATCTGCATCTTTTTCATTAACAAATTTAAAGTTTTTATAACCAATTTTATATGAAATTTTTTTAGCGATGTGAGGACTGACGCCACAGGTGCCAATTAAATATTTTTTATTTTTTGAAACTTTTGAATATTTAATTAGTTCATTTAAAGAAGTTCCCCAATAATCATTTTCAAATTTTTGATATCTTTCAGATTTTTTTCCGTTCAAAATATTCAAATAAGTGTATTGATATGGTGTAATTTGAATAAAATTAAAAATGAAATAAATTGCTGCCAAAGATAAAGAAATATTAATTATTTTCGAAACTTTATTTTTGTATAAATAATAAATTACTAGAGAGGGAATAATTAAAAAATAAGGTAAAGTCCAAAGAAATAATCTCATGCCATCGTAGATTGGGTAGGGCACAAATAATAAAATCAAATTTGGAAAAATTATCAAAGAAAATACAAAAATTATTTTATAATTGAATTCATTAAAACTTTTTATAAAAAAAATTTTATTTTTAAATAAATAAATAATAAATAAAATATATAAGATCAGAATATATTCTGGAGATTTTAAAATAAAATTAATAATAATATAATTTTTAGGAACTTTATCTGAGTCATAATAAATCCCATTAATTAAGTTATGAGGCCAACCAGTCCAATATGTTTCGGAAAAAGTGGCAAATAAAAATTTAAAAGGCAATACAAAAATATTAGGATAGGTGTCAATCCAAAAAATAACAAGTAAGATATAAAATAATACAAAACAAATAGCGGTGTCGAATAGAAACTTTGCAATATTAAATTTTTTAACAGAAATTTTTTTAAAATAAAAAATATCTAAAATTATAAAAATAAATATTGGCAATAAGGACCCGAGAAAAACTAATTGGATACCCGACCCAACAGAGGCTAATAATGCAATTAATATCAAATAATTTCTAGCTTCCGTTTTGTTATGTTGATTTTTAATATATCTAAAAATAAAAAAACTTATCCAAACATGACACAAGGCTAAAATTGTATCCTTACTATTTATTCCCATGTGTCCAAAAAAAATAGGATAAAAAAACATAATAATAAATATAATTTTTCCCACATGTTTGTTAAAAACTTCTGAAACAAATTTGCTTATTCCATAAATGGTCAGTAATGAAAAAAATAAATTTATAATGTGAGTTGCTTCAATTTCATATTTTAAAGGAACAGCTTTTGTTAACAAATAAAGTGTTGAAAAATATAAAGTTGAATAATTTTCTCTATAAATAAAATCTTCTTTGATTTGACCGAATGATAATAAATAGTTTAAAGTTATTTTCCCATGAATTAGCATTGCTTTTTCATCCCAAGCTTCACCAATAGTTAAGGCACAGTAGGTAGCAAAGAGGAATAGTGCAAAAATTAAATATCTTTGTTTTTTTTCAATGTTATCGAAAATTTTTTTCAATTTGGTTTAGCTTGCTGAATTTCATTTTTAACTTTTATGAAAAATTTGTATAAAAGTTCTGCATCTTTTTGATCTAAAAGACGATCTTTTTCTAAACCTTTAGTTATTTCTGATCTAATTTTATTCTTAAATTGGTCTCTTTCCTCTTTATCATTTAATGAAATAATTTTATCAATTTTTTCTAATCTTTCACCAACAATTAAATTAAACGACATGTTAATTACAATTATTAGGGCAAGCGTAATTGCAAATAGTTTTATAAAAAAAGTTTTTAGACTGGGTTTATTTTTATTACGACTCATTATTATTATATTAATTAATATTAATTTATACTAAACTAAAATTATTAAAAAAACCATTATGTTATTGAGCAATTTATTTAGAATTTTAAATAGTTATAAATTTTCTATATTTAAAATAATATTTTTTGAGATTTTATATATAGTGAAAGGATATAAGGGTAATAAATTTAATCTAACAAAAAATGAAACAATGTCAGACAACATCCCTTGTCCTTATTACTTTTTAATGAAAATTAAAAAAGTATTAAAGCAAAATGGTTTTAAAACATTTTTAGATCTTGGATCTGGATCAGGGAGAACAATCGATTTCTTTAATAAAAATTTTTCAAATTGTGAATTTATCGGTGTCGAATATTTGATTAATCAGTGTAATGAGTCAAAGAAAATTTTTGCTAATAATAAAAATATTAAAATTATTCAATCTGATTTTACTAAAATAAATTTAACAGATTTAAAGCCTGATTGCTTATATTTAAATAACCCTTTTAGGAATTATAATCAAACAGAGGATTTTTTGAAAAAAATAATAAAATCTTTTTCCAATGAAAAAAATATTTTATTTATATTTGTTAATTATAATAAAAATATTTTCAAATCATTTAAAAATATTAAACATATAGACAGTTACTACATTAGCGATATAAAGGGCTATTCAATTTTTGGACTATATGAATAAAAAAGTATCAATTATTTTATGTACATATAATGAAGTTGGTTATGTAGAAAATACTATAAAATTAATACATGAGACTTTACAAAATGTTGAAATAATTATTGTCGATGATAATTCTAATGATGGAACTATTGAAAAAATAAACTCTTTAAAAAGTAAATTCAAATTTAATTTAATTGTTAGAAAAAATGAGAGAGGTTTGGCATCAGCACAAAAAAAAGGTTTTGAGGTTTCAACGGGTGATTACGTAGGAACAATCGATATTAATAGCCCAGATCAAATTTTAATTTTCCCAAAATTAATACAAAAATTAAATAATGGGCACGATTTAGCATGTCTTTCTCGATATATTGAAGGAGGCGGTGATAAAAGAATTTTTATTAGATCATTTTCAAGCTGGTTAATAAATTTTGTAGGTAGACTTTTTTTAAGAATTCCTTTTAATGATTTCACAAGTGGGATTTTTTTAATGAAAAGAGAACATTTAAAAATACTATTTAAAGTGATTTCAGGATATTCAGAGTGGTTTATAGAATTTATATATATTTTGCATAAAAATAATTTGAAACTTTCAGAGGTCTCATACGTACAGAACAAAGATGCTCATGAAATTGATAGCAAATCTTATCCAAATATATTTATTTTTATCTATCTGGGTGCACAATATTTTTTTAGAATATTAATTACATTGTTTAGGAATTAATGATTGTATCTATTTTAGCTCTTTTTATTCTATATTATCTTGCCAAGCACATTTCAAATAAAATTATTTCAATAAAAACAGATAACGAACATGAAAATGAAAATAATTTTTGGATGTTTACCTATGATTTTAAGGTTAAAAAAAAAGAATCAATTTTTGACAGAGATAGCGAGGAAGTTATTGCTAATAGAAGAACTAAAAATAATTTAATAGTTCTATTATATCTAACACATGCCGCTCTGTTTATTTACGTAAATTATTTTGTGGTAAAATTACTTCTCTTAATTCTTTAATGATATCAATAACAAGATATAAAAATTTTTTTTTAATTACTTTACTTTTTTTTTCTTCAGTTTTTTTTAATCAATATTATGGAAATATTGGTGTTATGCCTATTGATACATTTTTTCCATTTAATTCTGGTTACGACGTTTTAAAGGGTTATTTCCCATTCAAAGATTATTGGACAATCACTGGTCCATTTATGGATATAGTACAAGCCCTATTTTTTAAAATTTTTGGTATTTCATGGTTTAGCTATGTTTTACACGCATCAATTTTTAATTTTATTTTTGTAATTTTCTTTTATCAAATGCTTAGAAAATTTAAATTAAATATAAATTATAGTTTTTTTTACTCTCTCCTACTGTCATTGTTAGCTTATCCCTCAGCAGGAACCCCATATGTTGATCATCATTCATCATATTTGTCTGCTTTATCAGTTTTTACATTTATTTTAGCCTTAAAAACAAACAATAAAAACTACTGGTTTTTTTTGCCAATTATATTTGTATTTTCTTTTTTAACCAAACAAACACCTGCTGGATATATTTTAATAATAATTCTGTCTCTTTCTATAATATACTTTATTTTTAATTTCGATTTTAAAAAAATTATTTATGGATTCCTTGGATCAATAACTATTCTGATAATTTTTTTATCAATGATGATATTGGGAAAAATTCCACTTACTAATTTTATTGAGCAATATATTTTATTTCCAATGTCACTAGGAGGTAGCAGACTGGGAGAAGGTTTTCTTTTTCCATTAGAATTTAATAGAATTTTTTTGCGTTTTAAATTAATACATTTGGCGAGCATTATTTTATTTGTAGTATTAATAATAAATATAAAAAATAATAAAAGGTATTTAGCTAGTAATGAATTTTTAATTATTCTTTCATTAATAAGTTTATCCTTCACTTTAATTGCCCATCAATTAATGACGTTAAATGGGATATATATTTATTTTTTAATTCCTATTTTATGTGCATTTTCACACATATATTTTATTAAATATTTTAATAAAAAAAAGTTTATCCTTTATTTTCTAATAGCTTTAAGTTCATCATCTGCAATTTACTATGGCTACAAGTATATTGATAAGAGAGATTTTATGGATCTTAGAGAGGTGAATTTATCAAAAGCAATAGAGGCAAGTTCATTGGATAAAAAACTCGATGGTCTTAAATGGATAACACCCAAGTATCCAGAAAATCCAGAGTCTGAAATTTCAAAATTAAAAGAAGTCATAGAGATTATTAAAAATGACGATTCAGAAAAGGCAATATTTACAGATTATCAATTTATTTCCGTTATACTATCAGTTTATGACAACTCACCTAATAAAGTCTGGAATTCATTTCATGTTTATCCAACAAAAGGAGACAGCTATTTTGAAAGTTACAAAAAATTTTTTATCAATAATATTAAAAATTCAAAAATTAAAACTATATATTTGGTAAAACCTTTTTTTAGAGACGATGATGTTTTAAAAGATATTTTAGAGAAAAATTGTATTAAAAAAATTATATTAAATGATATTTTAGATAAATTTTTAATAAAAGATTGCTCACAAATATAAAATAATTAATTATTTATTTTCTTTTCCCATTTTAAGGAAGATTTTATGATTAAATCTAGTTTGTTATATTTGGGTTTCCATTTTATTTTTTTTTTTATTTTAGATATGTTGGCTACAACAGAAATAGCATCACCTTGTCGTCTTGGACCAAAAAATATTGACATTTTGTTTTTAAGAATTTTGTTAAAAGACTTGATTACCTGCATTACAGAGTAACCCTTGCCATAACCACAATTAAATATTTCTGATTTCCCTTTTTTAAGCAAGTATTCAAGTGATAAAATATGAATATTAGCCAAATCCATAACGTGAATAAAATCTCTAATAGTTGTTCCATCTTTAGTATTGTAGTTATTTCCATTTACAATTAGTTTTTTACGCTGACCTGTTGCTACTTCACTGGCAACTTTGATTAAATGACTGGATTTTTTATCTATCAAGCCTGTTCTCATTTTATGATCTGCTCCAGCTACATTGAAATATCTTAGTATTATACAATTAATTTTTTTTTGTTTTATTTTTTCAATTAAAAATTTTTCTAGTCTTAATTTTGATTTTGCATATGGATTAGTTGGTTTTTTTGGACTATTTTCGTTATATTTAAATTTAGTTTTTTCTCCATAAACAGATGCGGTTGATGAAAAAATTATTGTATTTAAATTATTATCCATACAAGTTTGAAAAAAAGTTTTTGCTTTAATAAAATTGAATAGATTATATTTTTTTCGTTTCTTAAATGATTCCTCTACCTTAATAAGACCAGCAAAATGCATTACCGCATCAAAGCTATTATTTTGCAAAAAATTACTAATTTTTTTTTTATTTCCAATATCAGACTTAAAAAATTTTGCTTTTTTAGGTATTAATTTTTTATTTCCAGTTATAAGACTATCAATAATTGTAACCTTTAATCCCTTATCCAAAAGTAAGTTCGCAACTTGACTACCTATATAGCCAGCACCTCCTGTTAATAGAATATTTTTCATATCTTATTTAAATATTTTTTTTATTATATTAAACTTATTTAATGCTGCAGATATAGTCATGTCCATGTCGTAGTAAGCATAGTCCGCAAGTCTTCCGCCAAAAATTATTTTTTTATTTTTATTTTTTATCAAATAATTCTTATACATAGCGTGTCTTTCTTTATTTTCACTATTATTAATCGGATAATATGGTTCACTATTGTTTACTTTAGGATACTCTTTAATTATTAAAGTTTTTTTTCCATATTTCCTTTCAGGATGAAGATGCCTTGGCTCATGAATTCTTGTATAATTAAATTTAATTTCAGGATAATTAATAACGGATGTTCCCTGGTAATCTTCTGAATTAATTACTTCTTTTTTAAAACCTAACGATCTCCATTCTAATTTTCCAAATTTATTTTTTAGAAGTTTGTCTAATGGTCCAGTGTAAATTGTTAAATATTTTACTTTAAAATTGTTTTCATACTCATAATTAAAATTGTAAATAACTTCAATCTTTGAACTTTCAGTGAGTCTCTTAAATATACTGGTATAACCATCAAGCGGTATACCTTGAATAAAAGGGTTTTTATAGTAATCTTCGTTATAATTAAATCTTAGCGGAAGTCTATTAAATATAGAGGGTGGTAAATTTTTGGGGTCTTTCCCCCATTGTTTAAAAGTGTAATATTTTATAAAAGCTTTGTAAAGTTTTTCACCAATTTGAGACAATGCTTTTTCTTCAAAATTATTATAATTATTTTTATAGAATTTTTTTGTTTGCCTTGTAACAAAATCTCTTGCTTGGGAAGGCGAAAAGTTTTTTCCAAAAAAACTATTAATTGTTTCCAAGTTAATTGGAAGTTGGTATGTTTTTGATTTATATTTTGTTAGAACTTGGTGCCTATAACTATTAAACTTTGTAAAGTCTTTTAAGTAATCCCATACGGCTTTAATAGAAGTATGAAAAATGTGTGTTCCATACTTATGATATTCAATACCTGTATTTTTATCAACTTCACTATAGCAATTCCCCCCAATGTGATTTCTCTTTTCTAAAATGATTACCTTTTTTTTTAAAATTGACGATATTCTTTCAGCTATAACACAACCATAAAGTCCAGATCCAACAATTAAGAAATCAGTTTTAATTTTTTTCATTTTTATAAATTATTTTTATACATATTATGATATTAAAATATAGATGGTTTCAAACAATAAAACTATTCAAGTTAAAGAAAATTGTAAAATCTATATCATGTCTCCAGCCAATGTAGCTACCGGAGGTCCAGAAGCATTGCACCAGTTAGCATTTACTCTTAAAAATTCCCTAAAATTAAACACATTTATTTATTATATTCCCCAAACAAAACAAAACCCAATTCATGACAATTATAAAATGTATTCCATAAATTTTGTTAAAGAAGTCGAAGATGACCCAAACAATATTTTAATAGTACCTGAATACTTTGAATTTTTACAAATAGCAAAAAAATTTAATAAAATACAAAAGGCCATATGGTGGCTCAGTATTGATAATTACTTTGGTTATAGATTTAGAAAAAAAAATTCTAAGTTAATTAGATCAATTATAAAAATACCATTCAACTTTATAAATTTTTTCAATTTGCTAACTTTTAATTTTTTTGGATTAATTACTATACAAGATTACTTAAAATTTATTTATAAATCATCAAATTTATTTAAGCAAAGGGAACTATCTCAAGGTAATATCCACTTAGCTCAATCTAAATATGCTTTTAACTTTCTATCTAAAAAAATAATAAATTTAGATATATTGTCAGATTATATAAGAGATGATTTTTTTGATTCAATAAAGTTTGATAAAGAAAAAAAAGAAAATATAATTACCTACAACCCTCTTAAAAGTAATCAGTATATGAAAAAAATTATAAATAATAACAAAAAAATTAAATTTATTCCTTTAGTTGGATTAAAAAAAGATGAAATCATAAATATATTAAAAAAATCTAAAATTTATTTTGATATTGGTTCACACCCTGGAAAAGATAGAATACCTAGAGAGGCAGCTTTGCTTGGAAATTGCATAATTACAAATAAACGTGGAAGTGCATCAAATATAGAAGATATAAATATCCCTAATGATTTCAAATTTAATGAAAATTTTTTCAATATCAAAAAAATAACAAAAAAAATAAACTATGTTTTTAATAATTACGAAGCAGAGTCTAAAAAATTTGATCCATATATAAACAAAATTACATTAGAGAAGAAAGTTTTTGAAAACGAGGTAAAAAAAATATTTGGTAAAAAAAATGGTAATTAGAGAAACTAAAGTACAAGATTTTTCAAAGATTGATAATTTACAAAAGAAATATAAATTAAGATCTATTAAAAATTATAAAAATAAAATTTTAAAAAATTATAATTCTTATTTAAAAAAATTTCCAATGGGCTGGGTTATTGAAGACAAAGGTGTTATTAGGGGATTTGTTGCTAATATATTGAAATCTTACAAATATAATAATAAAAAACTTTTATGTGCTGTAAGTAATTCTTTGGTTGTTGATAAAAACTACAGACAATTCACAATTAACTTAATGAGAAAATTTTTTGGACAGAGAAAAATTGATTTTTTTTTAAATACTACACCAAATGAAGCTACATACAAAATTTGGAAAAAAATGGGCTCTAAGGATATTCCTCAGGAGACGATACACAAAAAACTAATTTATGTTTTCAACACTAAAAAAACTTTGAATTTTTTTTTTCAACGAAAAAAAATCAAAATTCCAGGTTTAATGGTAAATCTAAGTTCTTTATTACTAAAAAAAAGTTTAATTAAAAAAATAAATATCAAATTCAATTATAACTATATTTTAAAAAGATCTTTCAAATTAGATAAAAAACTAAAAAATTTTATTACTAATAGGCAAGACAAAAATAAACTTGAACTAATAAGAAACAATTCTTGGTTTGAGTTAAATTATAATAATAATTTAAAACAAAAATCATTTTTATTTGTAATATACAAACAAAAAAAAATAGTTGGTTTTTGTGGTCTTATAGAAAACAATATTGAAAAATTTAATTTAAGAAGACTTTCATTATGTGACATAATAGTTGATAGAAACAATCCTCAAGTTTATAAATTTTTATTTTTTAAACTGTTTAATATGAGTGAATTAAAGAAATACGATCTAATTGAAATGCAAGGTTTTGCTGATAAATGTTATAAAAATTTAAAAAAATACTCTCATTTAACTACTAGAATTAAGAATTTTTCATATTTATATAAAAATTCAAAAACTTCAAATAATAAAATTTTTGACAAAAGACCAACTTGGAAAATTTCTTTAATAGATGGGGATAATTTAATTTAAAAACTTATGTGTGGCATAGTAGGATTTAGTTATCAAAATATTCAAGATCCAAAAAAAAATATCAGTCAAATGGTTCATCTTTTAAAACATAGAGGACCAGACAAATCTGGAATTTTCTGTACAAAAGGTTTTTGCTCAGGAACATCTAGACTTGCAATAGAAAATATCAAAGAAGGTTCACAACCATTTTTTGATAAAAAAAATAAATTAGTTATAAATTTTAACGGAGAAATATTTAATTATAAATCACTTATTAAAAAGTATTTCAATAACAACATAAGAACAGAAATTTCACTTTTACTTGAGTTATTTAAAAAAAAGAATGTTAATTTCGTAAATGATTTAGAGGGTCAATTTGCTATATCAATTTACGATATTAATGTAAAAAAACTTTATTTATTTAGAGACCGATTTGGTATTAGGCCATTATTCTATACTTTAAAAAATTCAAATTTTGTTTTTTCTTCCGAGGTTAAAAGTATTTTCTCATTTTTTAAACATACTTTTCAAACATCATTTAGGTCAGTTCTAAACACATCTATGATATGGACAAATTATTCAGACCAATGTGCATTTGAAGAAATTAATCAGTTAGAACCCGGTTCATATTTAATTTATAAGGATAATAAAATATCTAAAAAAAGATATTGGCATAACCCCATCTTAAATTATCAAAATAAAATTGAAGAAACGTCATTTGATAATAAAAAATTAAATATTTATAATGAAGTAGAACGAGCAGTTAAGAATCAAATCCATGGGGAAGTGGGTTATGCTTCCTATCTTTCTGGCGGTGTTGATAGTTCAATTTTATCATTTATTTTAACAAAATTAAACAAAGGTCCTATTGATACTTTTTCAGTAGAATTCGAGAACAAAGAATATGATGAAAGCACTGCTCAAAATAAAACAAAAAACTTTATCAATTCAAATCATAGATCGATTAAAATAACTAAAAGGGATATCGCTGATAACTTCGAGAAGACAGTTGAACATAGTGAAACACATCTTTTTAGAACAGCTCCGGTACCAATGTTTTTACTATCGAAGATGGTAAAAGAAAGTGGACACAAGGTAGTTTTTACTGGTGAAGGCGCTGATGAAATATTTATGGGCTACGATATATTTGCAGAAAATAGAATTAGAAGGTTTTGGTCTAAAGAAATAAAATCAAAATTTAGACCAATGCTCTTAAAAAGATTATACAGCTATTTGCCTCAATTTAATAACCCAAGATATTTTGAATTAATAAAAGAATTTTATCTTAAAAATTTAAATGATCTCGATAATATTTTTTACTCACATTTAGTTAGGTGGGACCAATTTCATTTAATTAAACATTTTTTTAAAGAGGATAAATGTTCCAATCATTACGAGGAGACTATGACTAATTTATCTAAAATTTATAATTCAAATTTGAAGAAAACTTCTTATGATAGAGCAGCTCAAATTATTGAAATTGAGACATTGTTATCAAACTATTTATTGTCATCTCAAGGGGACCGGATGTCTATGGCCAATGGTGTAGAGGGGAGATACCCATATCTTGATGACAAATTGTCATTAGCAATTTCCAATATCTCTACAAATAAAAAGCTAAAAAATTTCAAATTAAAAAATTTATTAAGAGATAGTTTTAAGGGAATGATACCAGACGAAATTCTTAATAGGCCAAAAATTGCATATCAAGCTCCCGAGGCTCTTGCTTTCTTCTCCAATAATAAAAGACATTATCTTGTGGACGAATTTTTAGACGATCTTAAATTAAATACTAATTTTGAAAAATCTGCTTTTGAAAATCTTATAAGCAAATTTGAGAATGAAAATATAAACCAAAGAATAGGTTTTAGGGAAAATACAGTATTCATAAACGCTTTATCAGATTTTTGTTTAAGAAAAAAATCTACTGATTGGTGTAAAGATAATGTAATTAACTATAAAATAGATAAAATTGAATACAATTTTTGAAAATTATGAAAAAAAATGAAATCGAACAAGTTTTGCTAAGTTACTTAAAAAAAGGTGTTCCAGCATTAAATAAAGTTAAAAAGATACCAATGGACAAGTCATTGGTTGAGCTCGGTTATTTGGATTCTTTTGGAATAATAGACACCGTTTCTTTTATAGAAAACAAATGGAAAATAAAAATTGAAGATGATGAGCTTACAAAAGAAAAATTTGGATCACTTAATAAGATGATAGATTTAATTAATTTAAAATTAAACAAATGAAACTTTCACCAAAACTACTCCTAAGATTTGACGATATATCCGAGAATATGAATTGGAAATTCATGGATAAGTGTGAATTACTTTTTGATGAATATAATATAAGACCGTTGATTGGCGTTATACCCAACAATCAAGATAGTCAGCTTAAGTCCTGGCCATCAAAAGAAAATTTTTGGGACAAAGTAAGAAGTTGGCAAAAAAAGGGTTGGGAAATATCAATGCATGGATACAATCACATATATAGATCCAATACTCATGGAAAAGATTATTTTGGATATGGAGGCAAGTCAGAATTTTACGGAGAGAGCTACGATCATCAATGTAAAAAAATTAAGCTAGGATTAAAAAAATTCTCTGATGAAAAAATTAAAATTAGATCATTTTTTGCTCCAAACCACACTTATGATTTAAATACATTTAAATCTTTGGATGAACATAAAATTAAATATGTTATAGACGGCTATGGTTTGTATCCTTATAAAAAATTTAATTTAGTATTTATACCTCAACTTTTCTATAATTTAAAAATACTTCCTTTAGGTTATCAATCAACTCAAATTCACCTAAATACTTGGTCTGAAAAAGATTTAATTCAATTCGAAAACTTTACTAAAAGAAATCAAAAAAAAATAATTTGTTTTGATGATCTACTTAATATGCCTCTAAATGATAAAGAATTTTTAATTCACAATTCAATAACAAAAATTACTCTAAAAACTTTAAGAAGAATAAGAAGGTTCTTCAAAACTAATAGAAATTTTAATTGAATTTTTATTCTTTGATATTTATAAAGACCATTAAAAACAAATATCTGGTGCCCCCACACGGACTCGAACCGCGAACCTACTGATTACAAATCAGTTGCTCTACCAATTGAGCTATGAGGGCTCGAAAGATCTTTTAGGATATAATTATTTTTTCTGCAAGTTAAATAAGTTATAAGTTTTTAAATATTAATATTTATGAATAAAAAAAAAATTTTATTTGTCAGTACTAGATCACCATTTTCGAATATTTTTTCTGGAGACAGGCAAAGAGCAAAAGAAATTATAGGACATTTTAATAAAAAGAATAATCTAGAAGTTGTTTACTCAGATAATTTTAAAGGAAAGAAGAATTTAAAAGTAAAACATTTTTTTTTTAAAAGAAACTTACTAGATAGAATTTTTGGCTTGGTCAATAGTTTGTTTAAATTAGAACCGTTGCAACTAGGTTTTTTTTACTCAAAAAAAGTTGATAATTTTTTAAAATTGAACCATCATAGATATCACACAATTATATTTCATTTAATAAGATCTGCACAATATCTTCCAAAAAATTTTCATGGAAAAAAAATTTTAGAGATGACAGATTTAATGTCAAAAAATTATGACCAAATAGTTGATTCTTATTCTAAATTTAATCTTTTAAAATATATATACATTTTAGAAAAACATTTTGTAAAAAAATACGAAATAAATTCTTTAAAAAATTTTGATAAAATAGTCTTAGCCTCAAAAAATGATTTAAAAAAAACTGAATTAAAAAATTATAAAAAATTTGTAGAGATTCCTAATATTGTTAAAGTAAATAATAATATTTATAATTTTAAAAACTCAAATAAAAAAATCTTGTTTATCGGAAATTTAAATTATTTACCAAATAGAAAAGCATGTAAAAATTTTATGGAGAAAATTTTACCTGAGATTAATAAAATTTACCCAGATATCGAATTTCATATTATTGGAGAAATTAAAATCCAAGACAAGTTTTTTTTTGAAAAAGTTGATCGAGTTCATGTACACGGCCCATTAAAAAAATTAGACAATTTAATTAAAGGAGCAATATGTGGAATTTGCAATGTTGAAATCGCTACTGGTACCCAAATGAAAATGTTAACATACATGAGTTATGGATTACCTTGTATTTCAAGTTATCTTTCATTTAAAAATACTGCTTTTATTAAAAATAAAGAAATTTTAGTTTATTCAAACAATTTAGAATTTATAAAAAAAATTCAAATATTAAAAGAAAACAAAAATATGAGCACTAAAATATCTTACAATTCATATTCTGCTCTCAAAAAAAAATATAATCATTCAAAAGTTTTTAATATATATAACAAAATTATTTAAATTTATTTATATAGTGAAATACAATGGATGCACTATTTGATATATTGAGACTTTCAACTTTACTATTTATTTTAATTTTAAATAAAAAATCTGAATTTTTTTTTGTTTGATAATTCAATCCGTAATTCTCCGATCCAAAGAGCAGGACATTATTTCCCTTCCAGTCATGTTTTGTAAAATCTTTTTCTCCACCAGAGTCAAATCCGCTTACCCAAAAATTTTTTGATTTTAGATATTTTAAAGATGTATTTACATTTGATACTTCGAATATATTTATTAATTCAATACACCCACTGGCCGCTTTGTACATTAGTTTGCTTTGACTTGGAAAAGATCTTTCTTTGACTATTATTCCATCAATATTAAATGATGCGGCGCTTCTTATTATAGAACCTATATTTCTTGGATCTGTTACGTCATCCAAAGCAACAAAATTTATATTACTTCTGTTTAAATTTTTGTTTAAATAGTCTTTTAGTGTCAATTTTTCTAAATGTTCAATCTCAGCTATAAATCCCTGATGATTTATTTCATCTCTACCAACATACTTATCTAATTCCTTTTTAGTTTTATAATAAATGCTCATATTCTTTAGCAAGTTAAGATTTTGGTTTTCCTTGTTAATTTTATTTTTGGAGTCTTCCGTTAAAAAAACTCTTATCACCTTTCTAAGTGGGTTTTTTAACGCCTCGACCACAGCATGTTTACCAATGATATAAAAACTACTCTTTTTCATCAAATCTTTAACTATTTGTTCAAATAAATAGCATATTTAAAAGCAAAATGATTTATTGCATTTCTGTACGAAGACGCTATAAAACCCTTGTTGTTAAATACTTTTTAAGTTATTGGGTATCCCTTAACAATGTTTTAGGAGGGGTACCAAAGCGGTCAAATGGGGCGGGCTGTAAACCCGTTGACTTCGGTCTTCGAAAGTTCGAATCTTTCCCCCTCCACCAAACTTAAAAGTTTTTAATAATAAGAGGGCGTGATAAGTTTGGATAATGCGGGTGTAGTTCAGTGGTAGAACACTAGCCTTCCAAGCTGGTTGCGAGGGTTCGATTCCCTTCACCCGCTCCAAATAAAAAAGTTTATTAAAAAAAAGAAAAAGGAAAAAAAATGGCAGACAAAAAAAAATTTGAGAGAAAAAAGCCTCATTGTAATATTGGAACAATAGGCCACGTGGACCATGGTAAAACTACTTTAACTGCAGCTATAACAAAAGTTTTGGCTGAAAAAGGTGGTGCAGAATTTATTGCTTATGATCAAATCGATAAAGCCCCAGAAGAAAAAGAAAGAGGAATTACTATTTCAACTGCACACGTTGAGTACGAGACTGAAAAAAGACACTATGCTCACGTAGATTGTCCAGGTCACGCTGACTATGTAAAAAATATGATTACAGGAGCCGCGCAAATGGACGGGGCAATATTGGTTGTTAACGCAGCTGATGGTCCAATGCCACAAACTCGTGAACATATTCTTTTAGCAAGACAAGTAGGTGTACCTGCCATTGTTGTTTTCCTAAATAAAATTGATCAAGTTAAAGACAAAGAGCTTGTAGAACTAGTAGAGACCGAAATTAGAGAGTTATTAACGTCTTACAAGTTTCCTGGAGATAAGATTCCAATTATTAAAGGTTCAGCATTAAACGCAGTTGAAGGAAAAGATGAAGCAACTGGTAAAAATGCAATCATGGAACTTATGAAGGCTGTTGATGATACTATCCCTCAACCTTCAAGGCCAAAAGACAAACCTTTCCTAATGCCGGTTGAAGATGTGTTTTCAATATCAGGTCGGGGTACTGTTGCAACGGGCAGAGTGGAGCAAGGAGTTGTAAAAACTGGAGAAGAACTTGAAATAGTTGGTATCAAAGATACAAAAAAAACAGTTATCACCGGTGTAGAAATGTTTAGAAAAATTTTAGATACTGGTGAAGCCGGAGATAACATTGGTGCTCTTTTAAGAGGTGTTGAAAGAACAGATATTGAAAGAGGACAAGTTCTAGCAAAACCTGGTTCAGTAACTCCTCATACTGAATTCGAGTGTCAAGCTTATGTTTTGAAAAAAGAAGAAGGCGGAAGACATACTCCATTCTTTACAAAATATAGACCGCAATTTTATTTTAGAACCACAGATGTAACTGGGGAAGTTACTTTACCATCTGGTACTGAAATGATAATGCCAGGAGATGATGCAAAATTTACAGTAAAACTTATTACACCAATAGCAATGAGTGAAAAACTTAACTTTGCAATAAGAGAAGGTGGAAAAACAGTTGGAGCTGGAGTGGTAACCAAAATTATTAAGTAAGCTACTAGGAGCGTAGCTCAATTGGTAGAGCGCCGGTCTCCAAAACCGGAGGTTGGGGGTTCGATTCCCTCCGCTCCTGCCAAAATGAGACAAAAGATATGAAAAATCCATTAAAATTTTTACAAGAAGTTAAGCAAGAAGCTTTCAAAATAACTTGGCCAACTAAAAAAGATACTTTAACGGGATCTTTGATGGTTTTTGTTTTAGCAAGTTTAGCTGCTGTTTTTTTTCTTTTACTTGATCAAATTTTAAAGTTTTTTTTAAATTTAGTATTGAATATTAGTATTTAAATGAATTGGTATATTGTGCAAGCATATTCAGGTTTTGAAAATAAAGTGGCAGAAAACATTAAAGATGTAATGTCAAAAAATTCAATGGACTCAAATTTAGGTGAAATATTAGTTCCAACCCACAAAGTTACTGAAGTGAAACAAGGTAAAAGGAAACAAAAACAAAAAAAATATTTTCCTGGATACGTATTAGTTAAACTAGATCTAAATAAAGAGATTTATCATAAAATTAAAAACATACAAAAAGTAAGCGGTTTTTTAGGTCCAGAAGGCAAACCAATCCCAGTATCTGAAGATCAAATTAAGAAAATCATAGACCAAGCGAGTTCTAGCAAAGATAGTCCTTCAGCAGTTACTTTTGAAGTCGGAGAAAAAGTAAAAATTTGTGATGGAGCTTTTGCATCATTTAGTGGTTTAGTAGAGGAAGTTAATGAAGATAAATCAAGACTTAAAGTCTCGGTAAGTGTTTTTGGCAGACCAACGCCTGTTGATTTAGAATTTAACCAAGTGGAGAAAAATTAATGCCAAAAGAGATTTCGGGATATGTAAAATTACAAATTAAGGGAGGCCAGGCAAACCCAGCACCACCTGTAGGCCCAGCTTTAGGTCAACGTGGAATAAATATAATGGAATTTTGCAAAGCATTTAATGAAAAAACAAAGTCACTTATGGGCAAACCTGTTCCTGTAGTAATTACCGTTTACAAAGATAAAAAATTTGATTTTATTATTAAGACACCGCCAGCTTCCCACTATATTAGAGAGGCAGCAAAATTAAAAAGTGGCTCTCAAGAACCAGGTAGAATAATTGCCGGCTCAATTACACTTAAACAAGCTGAAAATATTGCAAAAGAAAAAATGAAAGATTTAAATGCCCATGATTTAGAAGAAGCAACAAAAATTATTTGTGGCTCTGCACGATCAATGGGTATAGAGGTAAAAAAATAAATGAAAAGAAGATCCAAAAGATATAAAAAATTAAAGGAACAAATCAAAGATAATAAAGTAAAAAACTTTGAGGCCGCAATCAGTGAAATTAAAAAGATGCAAAACCCAAAACTTTTAGAGTCTATAGACGTATCTTTCAAAGTTAATTTAAAAAAAATTAAAGGTTCAGAAAATTCACTCAGGACAGTGATAGAATTACCTAATGGAAATGGAAAAAAAATTAAAGTAGCCGTTCTTTGTGATGACAACAAAATGCCTGATGCCAAAAAAAGCGGCGCGGATGTTATTGGATCAGACGACCTAATAAAAAAAATTTCTTCTGGTGAAATTCAATTTGACAGGTTAGTTTGCACACCTAATATGATGCCAAAAATTGCAAAATTAGGAAAAATTTTAGGACCGAAGGGACTAATGCCTAATCCTAAATTAGGTACAGTAAGTGATAATATTGTTGAAACTGTTAATAAATTAAAAAATAAGTTTACAGAAATTAAAAACGATAAAGATGGAAATATTGGTGTATCAATTGGACGAAAAACTTTTGAGGATAAAAAATTACTAGAAAACTTTAAAATATTGTTTGATAATTTGAAAAAAGAGAAACCCACAATGTTTAACTCTGAAATTATCAAAAATATTTATATATCTTCTACGATTGGACCTTCACTCAAATTAAATTTTAAGGACATTTAACTATGATGACCAAAGAACAAAAGAAAAACTATGTTGATGAAATGAAAAAAGTTTTTTCTTCTAATGAAGCGGTAATGATTGCACATTACAAGGGTCTTAATGTTAAACAATTGGATAAAATTAGAGATGAAATGCGAAAAAGCGGAATTTTTTTTAAAGTTACTAAAAATAGAATTACAAAATTAGCTTTAAAAGAAACAAAGTGTAAGGATTTAGAAAAATTTTTTACAGGACCTACGGCCGCTGCAATTTCATCAGATCCAATTATGTCGGCAAAAATATTGGCAAAGTATGCTAAAAGTGACTCACATTTAAAAATTGTTGCTGGATTTATGGACGGCAAGGTTTTAGAAGCAAAAGACGTGGCCGAAATTGCCACACTACCTACGTTAGATGAAGCAAGGGCTAAAATAGTAGGTATTTTGTCTTCCCCTGCGCAAAAATTTTTAAGTATTTTACTTGCACCTGGCTCAAAAATTGCTATTTTGGCGCACGCGAAGAGTAAAAAAAGTTAAGTATAATTTTAAATTAAAATGGCAGATCTAACTAAAATCATTGATGAACTTTCAAAGTTAACAGTTGTAGAAGCTGCTGAACTTTCAAAACAATTAGAAGAAAAGTGGGGAGTAACAGCGGCAGCTCCTGTAGCGGCACCTGCAGCAGGTGCGGCAGCTCCAGCTGAAGAAAAAAGTGATTTCACTATTTTTCTATCATCTGCTGGAGACAAAAAAATTAATGTAATAAAAGAAGTAAGAGCTATAACTGGTTTAGGATTAAAAGAAGCGAAAGATTTGGTAGAAGGGGCTCCAAAAGAAGTTAAAAAAGGAGTACCTAAAAAAGATGCTGAAGAAGCTAAGAAAAAATTAGAAGCTGCTGGAGCTAAAGTAGAATTAAAATAAGTTAAGTCTAAAATATTTTAATTTACAGCTCGTTATTAAGACTTATTGAATGGAATTATCTTTTACTGAAAAGAAAAGTATACGAAAGAATTTTGGTAAACTCAAAGAGAGTTTATCGATTCCAAATCTAATTGAAGTTCAAAAAAATTCTTATGAAGAGTTTTTAAACTCAAAAAGCAAAAATTTAAAAAATGATCCTTTAGAAAAAGGTCTTCTTAGAGTCTTTAAAAGTATTTTTCCAATTAATGATGCATCAGAGAAATCATCTCTCGAATTTATTTCATATAGTTTGTCCAAACCTAAGTTCGATGTTACGGAATGCAGACAAAGAAGCTTAACATATTCAGCTGCACTTAAAGCTAATCTTAGGTTAGTTGTTTACGACATTGATCCAGAAAAAAATACTAAACAAATTTTATCTGCAAAAGAACAAGAAGTTTTTGTGGGAGATTTACCTTTGATGACACCTAGTGGAACTTTTGTTGTTAACGGAGTCGAAAGAGTAGTTGTTAACCAAATGCATAGAAGCCCAGGGGTATTTTTTGATCATGATAAAGGAAAAACTCATGCTAGCGGTAAATTATTATTCAATTGCAGAATTATTCCTGGGAGAGGGTCTTGGCTTGATTTTGAATTTGATCCAAAAGATTTGTTATATTTTAGAATCGACAGAAAAAAGAAATTACCAATAACTACATTACTATATGCTTTAAATTTAACTAGGGATAAAATCTTGGAAACTTTTTATGATTACAGTGAATATATGTATGATAATAAAACAAAATCTTGGTTTACAAAATTTCAACCTGAAAATTATAAGAGACCAATTAAATTATTATTTGATCTAATAGACAAAAATAATAACAAAAAAGTCCTTCCAAAAGGAGAAAAGTTAAATCTTGTTTTAGCACAAAAACTTAAAGAAAAAGATTTAAAAGAAATATTAGTTTCCCCAGAAGAAATTATTGGAAAATATACTAAGATAGATATTAAAGATAAAAAAGGCGATAAAATAATTCAATCAGGTTTTAATATAACAAAGGAAGCTTTAGATAAAATTTTAGAGTCTGAAATTTATTCTATTAAATTAGCAAACCTTGACCCAATTATGAGAGGTCCTTATATTTTTGAGACTATTAAAGCAGATAAAAACAATAATAAGGAAGAAGCTTTAGCAGATATCTATAAAGTTTTAAGACCTGGTGAACCTCCAACCACAGAAGTTGCAGAAGATGTATTTAAAAATTTATATTTTAGTAAAGAAAGGTATGATTTATCAGATGTAGGTAGAGTTAAATTAAACGCAAAATTAGATTTAAAAACTCCAGACAATACAAGAGTTCTTACAAAAGAAGATATCGTAGCTATTATTAAATTCATGTTAAATTTACGAGACGGCAAGGGTGATGTTGATGATATAGATCATTTGGGAAATAGACGAGTTAGGTCAGTCGGTGAGTTAGTAGAAAATCAATTCAGAATTGGTCTTTTAAGAATGGAAAGAACTATAAAAGAAAAAATGTCTACATTGTTAGAAATTGAGTCAGCCATGCCCCAAGATCTAATTAATGCAAAACCTATTACTACATCCTTTAAAGATTTTTTTGGTACATCTCAGCTGTCCCAATTCATGGATCAGACAAATCCTCTATCAGAAATTACACACAAAAGACGAGTTTCTGCTTTAGGACCAGGCGGCTTAACCAGAGAAAGAGCAGGTTTTGAAGTAAGAGACGTTCATCCAACGCATTATGGAAGAATATGTCCTATAGAAACCCCTGAAGGCCCAAACATTGGGTTAATAAATAGTTTAGCAACTTACTCAAAAGTAAATAAATATGGTTTTATAGAAAGTCCTTACAAAAAAGTAACAGATGGCAAGATTTTAAATAAAATTGAATACCTTTCAGCAATAGAAGAAGAAAGATACACGATTGCGCAAGCAAATTCGCTGATTGATGCTGACGGAAGTTTCGTTGAAGAGCTGGTTTCTTGTAGAAAAGGCTTAAATTTTATTTTGTCCAGAAGAGAAAATATTGATTACATAGATGTCTCTCCCAAACAGTTGGTTTCTGTTGCTGCATCATTAATTCCATTTTTAGAAAATGACGACGCAAACAGAGCATTAATGGGTTCTAATATGATGAGACAAGCAGTTCCGTTATTAAAACCCGAAGCCCCATTAGTAGGTACTGGTATTGAAGGTGATGTAGCGCTAGACTCAGGTGTTACTATTGTTGCAAAACGGAACGGTGTTATAGATAAAATTGATGGAAAAAGAATAGTCGTTAAAGCGACAGAGGAAAAAGATCTATCACAATCAGGTGTTGATATTTACAATTTACTTAAATTTCAAAGATCTAATCAGAATACATGCATTAATCAAAAACCTTTAGTGAAAGTAGGAGATTTGATAAAAAAAGGAGATATCATTGCAGATGGTCCAGCTACAAAACTTGGAGAACTTGCTCTTGGAAAAAATGTGACAGTAGCATTTATGCCTTGGCAAGGATATAATTTTGAGGATTCCATTTTAATTTCCGAAAGATGTGTAACCGACGACGTTTTCACATCAATTCATATTGAAGAACACGAGTTGATGGCAAGAGATACAAAACTGGGCACAGAAGAAATAACAAGAGATATACCCAATGTTAGTGAAGAAAGTTTAAAAAACTTAGACGAGTCCGGCATAGTCTATGTCGGAGCAGAAGTAGTGCCAGGTGATATATTAGTCGGTAAAGTTACTCCAAAAGGAGAAACCGCATCAAGTCCTGAAGAAAAACTTTTGAGATCAATATTTGGTGAAAAAGCTACAGATGTAAGAGATTCATCATTAAAGATGCCGCCTGGTAGTTCGGGAGTAGTAGTTGATGTGAGAATTTTTAATAGACACGGAGTTGAGAAAGACGAAAGAGCCATTGCTATTGAAAGATCTGAAATCGAATCCGTTCAAGAAGATAAACAAGTCGAAGAAGAGATTTTGGACAGAAATATAAAACAAAGATTAATTGACACAACGAGTAAAGAGAAGTTATCGAAAAGCTTTAAAAAATACAAACCTGGAGATGTCATAGATAATAGTGAACTATCAAGTCTACCAACTAATGACTGTTTAAAATTAAAGTTTGAAAACGAAAATACAAACAATAAAGTTAGACAAATTCAAAATCAATTTGAACAGGCTCTTGAAGATATTAAATCAAGATTTGAAGATAAGGTTTTAAAAATTAAACAAGGGGATGATTTACTCCCAACTGTAATGAGTGTAGTAAAAGTTTTTGTTGCTGTTAAAAGAAGATTGATGCCTGGCGACAAGATGGCTGGCAGACACGGTAACAAAGGAGTTATAAGCAAAATTGTTCCTGTCGAAGATATGCCGTATATGGAAAGCGGAAAACCAGTCGACATAGTTCTTAATCCTTTAGGGGTTCCAAGCCGTATGAATGTAGGTCAAATTTTAGAAACACATTTAGGTTGGTCTTGTTCAGAACTTGGAGAAAAAGTTAAAAAATTATTAAATTCTTTTGTTAAAGATAAAAACGAAAAAGATTTAGGAAAAACTCTTGAAACTATTTATGGGGAAAAAAATTACAAGAGCGTTATAAAAGATCTTGATAAAAAAGACTTTATAGAACTATGCTCAAACTTATCCAATGGCGTGCCTATCGCTACACCAGTTTTTGATGGAGCATCAACTAATGATATCACTAAAATGTTAGAAACAGCAGGTCTCCCAAGCACAGGACAAACTAGTTTGTGGGATGGCAAAACCGGACAAAAATTTGATAGACCAGTAACAGTCGGAATTATTTATATGCTAAAACTTCACCACCTTGTAGAGGACAAAATTCACGCAAGATCTACTGGACCTTACAGTTTAGTAACTCAACAACCTCTTGGAGGAAAGGCTCAGTCAGGTGGACAAAGATTTGGTGAAATGGAAGTATGGGCTTTAGAAGCTTACGGAGCATCTTATACACTACAAGAAATTCTCACAGTGAAATCTGATGACGTAGCTGGAAGAACTAAAGTTTATGAAACTATAGTCAAGGGCGATGATAATTTTGAGTCTGGTATACCAGAGTCCTTTAACGTTTTAATTAAAGAAATTAGAGCATTAGGACTAAATATAGAATTAAATTAAAATGGAAAAAAACTTAAAAAAATTCACATCAAGAACTCAACTTTCCGAAAAAGATTTGAAGTTTTTAAAAATTACACTAGCTAGCCCAGATAAAATTAAATCTTGGTCCTGGGGCGAAATAAAAAAACCTGAGACTATAAATTACAGAACATTTAGACCTGAAAAAGATGGACTATTTTGCGCTAGAATTTTTGGACCAGTCAAAGATTATGAATGTTTATGTGGCAAATATAAAAGAATGAAATTTAGGGGTATAGTTTGTGAAAAGTGTGGAGTCGAGGTAACAAAATCTAAAGTAAGAAGAGAAAGAATGGCTCATATTGACTTAGCCTCACCAGTTGCTCATATATGGTTTTTAAAATCTTTACCCAGTCGTATCTCATTATCTATCGATATGAAATTAAAAGATGTTGAAAAAGTTCTTTACTTTGAAAGTTTTATTGTAATTGAGCCAGGTCTAACCGAATTAAAAAAAGGTCAACTTTTAACAGAAGAAGAATATATGAAAGCCCAAGAAAAATATGGAGAGGATGGTTTTACTGCAGGAATTGGAGCAGAGGCGGTCAGAGAAATTCTATTAAGCATTGATCTTAAAAAAGATAGAGATAAATTAAAAAATTCTTTAAAAGAAATAAAATCTAAAGTAACAGAAGAAAGAACACTTAAAAGACTTAAGCTTTTAGACTCTTTTATTGAATCTGGGAACAAACCTGAGGACATGATTTTAACTACCGTTCCAGTTATCCCACCTGAACTAAGACCTTTAGTGCCACTCGATGGCGGTAGATTTGCTACTTCCGATCTTAACGATCTATATAGAAGAGTTATAAACAGAAACAACAGATTAAAAAGACTTATTGATTTAAAAGCTCCAGATATAATTGTTAGAAATGAAAAAAGAATGCTTCAAGAGTCAGTAGATGCTTTATTTGACAATGGTAGAAGAGGAAGAGTAATTACAGGAACAGGCAAAAGACCACTTAAATCTTTAGCAGAAATGCTAAAAGGTAAACAAGGCAGATTCAGACAAAATTTATTAGGAAAAAGAGTAGACTATTCAGGAAGATCAGTAATAGTTGTAGGACCTGAGCTAAAACTTCATCAATGCGGATTGCCAAAAAAAATGGCCTTAGAGCTATTCAAACCTTTCTTATATGCAAGATTAGACAAACTTGGTTTGGCTACAACAATAAAACAGGCAAAAAAAATGGTTGAAAAACAAAAACCAGAAGTTTGGGATGCTTTAGAACACATAATAAGAGAACATCCAGTTATATTAAACCGCGCACCAACACTACATAGATTGGGAGTACAGGCATTTGAAGCAAAATTAATCGAGGGTAACGCAATTGAATTACACCCATTAGTTTGTGCAGCTTTTAACGCTGATTTTGATGGCGATCAAATGGCCGTTCATATTCCGCTTAGTTTAGAGGCGCAATTAGAGGCAAGGGTTCTAATGATGTCGACAAATAATATTTTAAGTCCATCTAATGGAAAACCAATTATTGTACCTAGCCAAGATATCGTTTTAGGTATTTATTACTTGTCACAATCCAAAACAAAAACTAAAGATGATGATAAACCAGTTGCTATATTCTCAAATGCCGATGAAATAAACAATGCTCTCGAAGATAGCAATATAAGTTTACATTCAAAAATAATTTCTCAATTTATAACCGTAGATGAAAAAGGGAACAAAATAAAAGAAAAGTACAAAAGTACAGCAGGTAGGTTCCTTCTTGCAGAAACCCTGCCAAAGCATCACAAGATTAAATTTTCGTTAATTAACAAAATTTTAACGAAAAAAGCAGTTTCTGAAATTATTGACATTGTTTATAGGTATTGTGGACAAAAAGAAACTGTACTCTTTTGCGACAAAATCAAAGAATTAGGTTTTAAACACGCCTTTAAAGCAGGTATTTCATTCGGGAAAAATGATTTAATCATTCCAAAAACAAAAGAAAAACTGGTTAACGATACAAAAAAACTTATAGAAGGTTACGAAAAGCAATATCAAGATGGATTTATAACAAGAGGAGAAAAATATAATAAAGTAGTAGATGTCTGGTCTAAATGTACAGATTCTATAGCAAATGAAATGATGAAGGAAATTTCATCTGCTGAAAAAATATATTCAGATGGAAGAATAGAAACAAATTCAGTTTTTATGATGGCCGACTCTGGTGCACGGGGATCCCCAGCTCAAATGAAACAATTAGCTGGTATGAGAGGTTTAATTGCTAAACCATCTGGCGAAATTATTGAAACACCAATTATTTCAAACTTTAAAGAAGGCTTAACGGTTTTAGAATACTTCAACTCAACACACGGTGCTCGTAAAGGTCTAGCAGATACCGCGCTTAAAACAGCCAATTCAGGATACCTTACAAGAAGATTGTGTGATGTAGCTCAAGATTTACAAGTTACAAAAATGGAATGTGATCCAAAATTAAGATCTTCTATAAAGTTATCTGAAATAATTGAAGGCGGTAATGTTTTAGTAAGCTTGTCAGAAAGGGTTCTAGGTCGTGTTTCCGCGGAGAACGTAAAAAATCCTTTAACTGGAGAACTAATTGTTAAAACTAAAGAAATGATTGATGAGAATATTTGTGAAAAGATAGATGCTGCGGGCGTTAAAGCTATACAGGTTTATTCAGTAATTACATGCGGATCTAAAAAGGGTGTTTGCGCAATGTGCTATGGAAGAGATTTATCACGAGGGAAAATGGTAGCTATTGGTGAAGCTATTGGAATGATAGCAGCTCAATCTATTGGAGAACCAGGGACACAATTAACAATGAGAACTTTCCACGTCGGCGGTACAGCACAAATTAAAGAACAATCTTCTGTTGTTTCAGCAACCGATGGAATTTTAAAAATATCGAATAAAAATTTAATAGAAGATTCAAAAAAGAATATAATTGTTATGGGTCGAAATACTCAATTATCTTTAGAAGATAACAATGGAAGACAACTAGCTTTATATAAAGTTCCTTATGGTTCTAAACTTCTCTTTAAACAAGACGAGAAAGTTCCAAAAGGGAAAAAAATATGCGAGTGGGATCCATACACTTTACCTGTAATAGCTGAAACAAGCGGCATAGTTAATTACATGGATCTAGTAGATGGTGTTTCCTTAGCAGAAACTGCTGATGATGCAACAGGAATATCTGTTAAATCTGTAATAGATTGGAAATCTCAATCAAAGAATTCAGATCTTAAACCAAGAATAACTTTAAGAAATTCTTCTGGAGAAGTAATTAAAAAAGCCGATCAAAATGAAGCAAGATATTATTTGGTTCCAGACTCGATATTATCTGTCAAAGATGGCCAAAAAATCTCTGCTGGAGATGTGC
Source organism: Pelagibacteraceae bacterium AG-426-I15 (assembly GCA_003213135.1). Classification (GTDB taxonomy): domain Bacteria; phylum Pseudomonadota; class Alphaproteobacteria; order Pelagibacterales; family Pelagibacteraceae; genus Anoxypelagibacter. Next base: position 142,431 of record QCNT01000002.1, read on the forward strand.
TTGCAAGACTTCCGAAAGAGACATCTAAAACTAAAGATATCACTGGGGGCCTCCCAAGAGTTGCTGAACTTTTTGAAGCAAGAAGACCAAAGGATAGTGCAATAATTGCAGAAAATGATGGAACCATCCAGTTTGGGAAAGAAGTAAGAGGCAAACAAAAAATATCAATTGTTACCGATAAAGGAGAAAGTTCTAATTATTTAATTCCCAAAGGTAAACACACAAATTTTAACCAAGGTGAGAAAATTAAAAAAGGGGAATACCTTTTAGATGGCGCTCCAGCTCCACATGATATTCTGAGAATTCTAGGTGTTGAGTCTTTAACAGAATATTTTATCAGCGAAGTTCAAGAAGTCTATCGTATGCAAGGTGTTGTTATTAATGATAAACATATTGAAACAATAGTTAGACAGATGCTTAAAAAAGTTGAAATAAAAGACTCCGGTGATTCTAATTTATTGAGTGGGGAAACTGTAGAAAGAATTTATTTTGACCAAGTAAACGAAGACTTGTTAAAAAATAATAAAAAACCAGCAAAGGGTGAAAGAATATTACTTGGTATAACCAAAGCATCTTTACAGACAAACTCTTTCATATCTGCGGCATCATTCCAAGAAACTACAAGAGTATTAACTGACGCCGCTATAAAAGGTAAAGTAGATAATCTAGAAGGATTAAAAGAGAATGTGATTGTAGGTAGACTTATACCTGCTGGAACAGGCTTCGCTAAATCTATTTTAGATAATAAGGCTAAAGAACAGGATAAAATAAGAATTGCTGAGCTACAAAAACAGGAGCTTGAAAACAAAGCCAGCGAACCATCGCCTCAGGAATAAAATCCCTTTATTTACAAGGGTTTTTTGCTCTATTAAATATTGACTTTTATCACTTCAATGTTAGTTTAGCGCAATTTTAATAGTTAAAGGTAAGGTTATTTAGACCTTAAACAATAACTAAACAATCAAGGTTTTCCCACCTTATTTTTACTATTAATAAATAAATATTATGGCAACGATAAACCAATTATTAAGAAAACCTAGGGTAAAACCTTTGACTAGAAACAAAGTTCCTGCTTTGCAGAAACAACCCTTAAAAAGAGGTGTGTGTACAAAAGTATATACAACAACTCCAAAAAAACCTAACTCAGCTTTGCGTAAAGTTGCAAGAGTAAGATTATCGAACGGTTTTGAAGTTACAGCATATATTCCAGGTGAAGGTCATAATCTACAAGAGCACTCGGTAGTTTTGATAAGAGGTGGTCGAGTTAAAGATTTACCTGGAGTTAGGTATCATGTGCTAAGAGGAAATCTCGACGCTCAAGGCGTAACAGCAAGAAGAAAAAGACGCTCTCTTTACGGCGCTAAAAAACCAAAATAATTCTAATCATGTCTAGAAAACGTAAAGCACCTAAAAGAAAACACTTTCCAGATCCAAAATACAAATCATTAACTGTATCAAAATTTATAAATGCAATTATGTATGACGGCAAAAGATCTTCAGCAGAGAAGATTTTGTATACAGCAATGGATAAAATGAAAAATAAAAATTTAGATCCTATAAAAACATTTAATACAGCTATTGGTAATGTGAAGCCAAATCTTGAAGTAAGATCCAGAAGAGTCGGGGGAGCAACTTATCAGGTTCCAGTAGAAGTAAAATCAAACAGATCACAGGCATTAGCACTAAGATGGATTTTGTCAGCGTCAAGAAAAAGAAAAAATAAAACTATGTCAGAAAAATTATTTTACGAATTAATGGATGCATCACAAAATAAAGGATCAGCAGTTAAAAAAAGAGAGGATACACATAAAATGGCAGAATCCAATAAGGCTTTTGCACATTTTAGATGGTAATATATAATGCCTAGAAGTCATAACTTAGAGAGATATAGAAATATTGGTATCATGGCACACATTGATGCCGGCAAAACCACTACTACAGAAAGAATATTATACTATACGGGCAAGAGTCATAAGATCGGTGAAGTTCATGATGGTGCAGCAACAATGGATTGGATGGAACAAGAACAAGAGAGAGGCATAACAATTACTTCAGCTGCAACAACCTGTTTCTGGAGAGAAAATAGAATAAACATTATAGATACACCTGGACATGTTGACTTTACAATTGAAGTTGAAAGATCTTTAAAAGTTCTTGACGGAGCAGTCGCAGTTTTTGACGGCGTAGCTGGTGTTGAACCTCAGTCTGAAACGGTCTGGAGACAAGCAGATAAGTATAAAGTACCAAGAATATGTTTTGTTAATAAATTAGACAGAACCGGAGCTGACTTTTTTAACTGTGTTGAAATGATTAAAGATAGACTTGGAGCAAAGCCATTAGTTATGCAAATACCTGTCGGAATAGAAGCTTCTTTAAAAGGTGTCGTAGATTTAGTGAAGATGAAAGCAGTTATATGGAAGGATGAAAAACTTGGAGCCGAATTCGAATACGTCGAAATACCCTCTGATCTTAAAGATCAAGCTGAAAAATATAGAAAAGAATTAATAGAAACGGCTGTTGAACAAGACGAAAAATTAATGGATGATTATTTAAACGGCAAGGATATAGCAGAAAAAGATATCATATCTTGTATTAGAAAAGGTTGTTTAAAATTCGATTTTGTGCCAGTTTTTACTGGATCCGCCTTCAAAAACAAAGGTGTCCAACCACTATTAGATGCAGTTGTAGATTTTTTACCTAGTCCTAAAGATTTAAATTCAATTAAAGGAACAAAGCCAAATTCAAAAGATGAAATAGAAAGAAAATTTGAAGACAAAGAACCTTTTTCAGCTCTAGCTTTTAAGGTTGCAAATGATCCATTCGTTGGTTCGCTAACATTTATTAGAATTTATTCAGGAACTCTAAAGTCAGGAACCGGGATTTATAATAGTTCCAAAGATAAAGAGGAGAGAGTTGGCAGAATGCTTTTAATGCATGCAAATAGTCGTGAAGACGTTAAAGAGGCTAATGCAGGAGATATAGTTGCTTTGGCCGGTTTAAAAAACACTATCACAGGACATACTTTATGTGATGAAGAGAACCCAATCGTATTAGAACCAATGGAGTTTCCAGATCCAGTAATTGAAATCGCCGTAGAACCAAAAACTAAAGGAGACCAAGAAAAAATGGGCGAAGCTTTGGGTAGATTAGCTAAAGAGGACCCTTCGTTCAAAGTAACTTCTGACGAAGAGTCAGGACAAACTATAATAAAAGGTATGGGTGAATTACATTTAGATATAATTGTAGACAGAATGAAAAGAGAGTTTAAAGTCGAAGCAAATATTGGTGCTCCTCAGGTAGCATACAGAGAAACTATTTTAAAACCAGTTTCAAATACTTATATACACAAAAAACAAAGTGGTGGTGCCGGACAGTTTGCAAAAGTGGAGTTGTCCGTTGAACCACTTGAACCTGGAAAAGGTAGAGAAGTTGATAATAAAATTAAAGGCGGATCTATTCCTAAAGAGTTTATACCTGGTGTTGAAAAAGGTATTGAAAGTGTTGCCGATAACGGAATTTTAGCTGGCTTTCCATTAATTGATTATAAGGTAACCATAGTAGATGGTTTGCACCACGATGTAGATTCAAGCGTGTTAGCTTTTGAAATTGCTTCAAGATATTGTTTTAAAGAGGCCTGTACAAAAGCAAGTTTAAAACTTTTAGAACCTATAATGAGAGTCGAGGTTATAACCCCAGAAGACTATATGGGTGATGTTATAGGTGATTTAAATAGTAGAAGAGGTCAAGTATCCACAACAGATAAAAGAGGGAACGCAACAGTGATAAGCGCAATGGTTCCTTTAGCCAATATGTTTGGTTATATAAATAATTTAAGATCAATGTCACAGGGTAGAGCACAATATTCAATGTTCTTTGATCATTATGCAAAAGTACCGCAAAATGTTCAAGACGAAGTAACAAAGAAAATGGCATAAGATATGGAAAAACAAAACATAAGAATAAATTTAAGAGCGTATGACAATAAGATATTAGATATATCTACACAGGAGATAGTTAATACCGCAAAAAGAACTGGTGCTCAAGTCAAAGGACCTATTCCTTTACCAACTAAAATAGAAAAATTTACTGTATTAAGATCACCTCATATTGATAAAAAAAGTAGAGAGCAATTTGAGACAAGAACTCACAAAAGATTAATAGATATAATAGAACCAACACCACAGACAGTTGAAGCATTGATGAAATTAGACTTAGCTTCAGGTGTAGATATAGATATTAAAATATAATTATGACACTAGGATTAGTAGGAAAAAAAATTGGAATGAGCAGGGAGTTCTTGGAATCTGGAACTTCTGTACCAGTTACTGTAGTAAGAGTTGAAAAAGGAAGAATAATAGATATTTATAACAAAGAAAAAAATGGTTATTCGGCTGTAAAGTTAGGTTTTTTAAAAATAAAGCCATCTAAATTAACGAATCAAATGAAAGGCTTTTTTGCGAAGAAAAATACCGAACCAAAAAAAATATTAAAAGAATATAGGGTTGATAAACCCGAAGATTTTAAACTTGGTAGCGAGATTGGATTAGAATTATTTAAGGATGTAAAATTTATAGACGTTAGATCTAAAACAGTAGGAAAAGGTTTTGCCGGACCAATGAAAAGATGGAATTTCTCAGGTTTAAGAGCTACACATGGTGTTTCTGTTTCCCATAGGTCACATGGATCTACAGGTCAAAGGCAAGATCCAGGTAAAGTTTTTAAAAACAAAAAAATGGCCGGTCACATGGGCTCTAAATTTAGAACTTTACTAAATTTAGAAATCGTTAAATCTGATATGGAAAATAATTTAATATATATAAAAGGTTCAATACCTGGATCAAAAAATTCAACAGTATTTTTAAGAAAATCGGTTAAAGAAATAAATAGAAAAACATCGATTGAAAAAGAAAAAACAGTTAAACAGGTTCAGCAAAGTGCTAAAAAGACGGCTCCAAAAGAGGAAAAAAAGGAAGAATCACAAAAAGCAGCAGCAAACAAAACAACTGAAAAAAAAGATGTGCCTAAAAAAGAGGCAAAAGGTAAGTAACTTATGAATATAGACATTTTAAATATAGATGGGATTAAGTCAAAAAGCATTAGTATTTCAGACAATTTAACTGGTCTCAAAGTGAATTATAAACTTCTAAAATATGTAATTGATTGGCAATTAAACCACGGAAAAAAAAGGGTGGCAAAAACTAAACAAAGAAATGAGATTACCGGATCAACTAGAAAAATATATGCACAAAAGGGAACAGGCGGAGCTAGGCACTCTAGTAGAAAAGCCCCAATATTTATCGGCGGAGGAATAGCGCACGGTCCAAAAGGAGATAAATATAAAGTAAAAAAAATAAATAAAAAAATGCGAAAATTGGCTTTAGCTCAAACTATATCAAAAAAGAGTTCTAATAAAGAATTATTTGTTTTAGACGATATTAAAAAACAGATCAAAAAAACAAAAACTTTTTACAGCTTCTTATCTAAAAACAAAATAAATAATGTTCTTATAATTTCTGACAAAGAAACACATAAAAATATTAGTAAGTCAGTTAGAAATATACCCGATGTTAAATTGATAAGCGATGATGGTGCTAATGTATACGATCTTATAAAATTTAAAAACGTTTTATTCACAACTTCATCTATTAAAAAAATTCAAGATAGGATTTTAAATGAAAAAAATTAATTATTTAGATTCGATTATATCGCCAATTATAACTGAGAAGGCAACAAACCAATCAGAGCAAAATAAAGTAACATTTAAAATTCACAAAAATGCTTCAAAAAAATCTATAAAAAAAAGTATTGAAAAGATTTTTAAAGTTACAGTTGTTAAAATAAATACAATTAATAAAAAAGGTAAAAACAAAATGGTAAGAGGAAAATTAGGAAAAAAAAGCGGTTTTAAAAAAGCCTTAGTAACTCTGAAGAAAGGACAGAGTATTGATCTTTCCTTAGGAGCTTAAACAATGAGTCTTAAAACTTATAAACCTTACACAAAATCTACAAGAACAACTGTTCTGGTTGATAGAAAAGGTTTGTGGAAAGGCAGACCCCTAAAATCCTTAACTTCAGGAAAAATATCGACTGGAGGAAGAAATAATCTGGGTAGAATTACTTCTAGATCAAAGGGATCTGGTCATAAAAAAAGATTTCGACAAATTGATTTTTATAGAAATAAATTTGATATGAAATCCAAAGTTGAAAGAATTGAATATGACCCAAATAGAACCTCGTACATTGCACTTATAAAATATGATGATGGTGTAAGAAATTATATTTTGTGTCCGAGAAATCTCAAGGTTGGTGACGAAATAGTTTCAGGTAATAAAAAAGAAATTAAAATTGGAAATTGCATGCCATTAAGCGATATACCCCCAGGAACAATTATACACAATGTTGAATTAGTAGATGGTGGCGGAGGAAAATTAGCAAGATCTGCTGGCTCGTCAGTTACTCTTTCAGGTTTTGACGATGAACATGCAATTTTGAAATTGTCCTCAGGAGAAACTAGAAAAGTCAGGTCTGCTTGTAAAGCTACAATTGGTTCAGTTTCAAATCCCGACCAAAAAAATATACAAATTGGAAAAGCGGGCAGAAATAGATGGAAGGGTAAAAGACCATTAGTACGAGGCGTTGCAAAAAATCCTGTAGATCACCCTCATGGTGGAGGTGAAGGTAAAACATCTGGGGGAAGAAACCCTGTATCTCCTTGGGGCCAATCAGCTAAGGGACTAAAAACTAGAAAACCTAAAAGAAGTGATATGCTGATAATATCTAGAAGAAAGAAGAGGAAAAAATAATGTCTAGAGGTATATGGAAAGGTCCTTTTGTGCATCCAAGCTTGTTAAAAAAAGTTGATAAGTTAAAAACTGGAGATAAAAAGAAACCAATTAAAACATGGTCAAGAAACTCAACTATTATACCAGAATTTGTTGGACATAGTTTTTTAATACATAACGGCAAATCATTTATTCCTATTACTGTATCAGAAGAAATGGTGGGGCATAAATTAGGTGAATTTTCTCCAACAAGAAAATTCATAGCTCATACAGCTGCAGACAAAAAAGCAGCAGCAGAAAAAGATTCAGGCGCTCCCAAAGCAGCTCCAGGAGCAGCACCAAAAGCGGCACCAGGCGCAGCACCAAAACCAGCGGCTCCCGTGAAAGGAAAAGAAGATGGAAAAAAGTAACTTGGTAAAAGCAATAAACAAAAATGTAAGGAGCGGAGCAAGAAAAGCTAACCTTGTATTAAATTTTATAAAAGGGAAAAAAGCGGATCTAGCTATTCGAGACTTAGACTTTACAAGAAAAAAAATTGCCCAAGATATTAAGAAAACCATAAAATCCGCAATAGCGAATGCAGAAAATAATTACCAATATGATGTAGACAATTTATATGTAAAAGAGGCATATGTGGGCAAGTCAATTGTTATGAAAAGGTTTAGACCAAGAGCCAAAGGTAGGGCCGCAGGCATTAAAAAACCTTACAGCAGAATAACAATAATTTTAGAAGAAAAAGAAAAAAAGGATAAAAAATAATGGGACAAAAAGTAAATCCAATAAGTTTTAGACTAGGAATAAATAGACCTTGGGATTCAATATGGTTTGCCAAAAAAGGTGAATATGGAAAATTTTTGATAGAGGATTACAAAATCAGGAAATATATAAAAGAAAATATTAAAAATTCAGGAGTTTCAGAAATAATTATAGAAAGATCTTCAAAAAAATGTACTGTGACTATTCACACATCTAGACCTGGATTTGTTATAGGAAAAAAAGGTTCTGATATTGAAAAAATAAAGAAGAAACTTTCAAAACTTACATCTAGCGAAATATTTCTTAATATTAAAGAAATAAAAAAACCAGAATTAAATGCATATTTAGTTGCTGAAAATATATCTCAACAACTTGTCAAAAGAGTTGCATACAGAAGAGCAATGAAGAGAGCAATGCAATCTGCAATGAGATTAGGAGCAAAGGGAATCAAAGTTACATTAAGTGGTAGGTTGGCTGGAAACGAAATAGCTCGAAGTGAATGGTTAAGAGAGGGCAGTATTCCTCTTCACACACTAAGAGCCAATCTGGATTATGCTGAAGCTGAAGCATTAACCACTTATGGTGTAATAGGTGTGAAAGTTTGGATTTATAAAGGTGAAATTTTTACAAAAGATTTAGATAAAGATAAAATGGGGAAAACAAAAAATGCTTCAACCAACAAGAAGTAAGTATAGAAAAGCACATAAAGGAAGAATTCACGGTAAAGCAACAAGGGTTGCGACTTTGAATTACGGATCATATGGTCTAAAGGCAATTGAACCTGAAAGAGTTTTAGGAAAACAAATCGAAGCTGCTAGAGTGGCATTAACAAGATACATGCAAAGAACCGGAAAAGTTTGGTCAAGAGTTTTTCCAAATATTCCAGTTTCAAAAAAACCTACCGAAGTAAGAATGGGTAAAGGTAAGGGGTCACCTGAATTTTGGGTGTGCAGAGTCAAGCCTGGAAGAATATTATTTGAAGTTGATGGCGTAACTGAGGAAGTTGCTAAAGTAGCACTTTATAAAGCTTCCGCAAAATTACCTATAAAAACAAAATTTGTGAAGAGATAATATGAAAAAAAAAGATACGAAAAAATTAAGTCCTGATCAGTCTATTAGAGAGATACAGAAATTAAAAAAAGATCTTTTTAATATGAGATTTAAAAAGATCAATGGTCAAATTCAAAGTCCCGCAGAATTTACTAAGCTTAAAAAAAATATAGCAAGACTTTATAGCAATATAGGAAACAAAAAATGACCAAAAAAATTTTAGAAGGAATAGTAGTAAGTGACAAAAGCAACAAAACAGTAGTTGTTGAAGTTAAAAGGAAATTTCAACATCCATTTTATGGTAAAGTTATATCAAGATCTAAAAAATATCATGCACATGATGAAAAAAATAAATTTAAAAAAGGCGATTTGGTTAAAATAATAGAAAGCAAACCAATATCAAAACTTAAAACATGGGAAGTGATAGATAAATGATACAGGTACAAACAGAACTTCAGGTAGCAGACAACACAGGGGCGAAAAGAGTTGAATGTATTAAGGTCCTAGGTGGTTCAAAAAGAAGATATGCCGGAGTTGGTGATCTAATTGTTGTAAGCGTCAAAGACGCGCTACCTAATGGAAAAGTTAAAAAAGGGTCTGTACATAAAGCAATAATAGTAAGGACTAAAAAAGAAATATTTAGAAAAGACGGTTCAAAAGTACAATTTGATAATAATTCAGTAGTTTTAACTGATGAAAAAGGAGAACCAATTGGCACAAGAATTTTTGGTCCAGTTACTAGGGAACTTAGATACAAAGGACAAACAAAAATAATCTCATTAGCACCGGAGGTATTATAAAATGTTCTTAAAAAAAGGTATTACGGTTAAAGTTTTATCAGGGAAAGATAAAGGAAAGAATGGTGAAATAATTCAAATAGACAGATCAAGAGATTTAGCAAAGGTTAAAGCTCTAAATATGGTAAAAAAACATAAAAAGCCAACAAAGGAAAATAAAGGTGGAATAATTTCAAAAGAGGCCTTTATACATCTATCAAATTTAAAAAAAGTTGATGAAAAAAAGAAAGATAAAAAATGACACCAAGACTTAAAGAAAAATATAAAAATGAAATAGTAAAAACTTTGATGACAAAGCTTAATCAAAAGAACGTTTACTCAGTTCCAAGAATTAATAAAATTGTTGTTAATATGGGTCTCGGTTTAGATGGAAATGACCAAAAAATTCTAAAATCATGCGTTCAAGATATTGCAGCAATAACTGGCCAACAGCCAATTATCACAAAGTTTAAAAAATCTATATCAAATTTTAAAACAAGAAAAGGTACAAGCGCAGGTCTTAAAGTAACATTACGCAACAATAGAATGTTTGAATTTTTAGATCGACTAGTAAATATTGCATTACCAAGAATTAAGGATTTTAGAGGTTTACAAACATCTGGTTGTGATAAATTTGGAAATTATAGTTTTGGTATAAAAGAACATATAATCTTTCCTGAAATAAACTTTGATAAAGTTGAAAGAATTAGAGGTTTAGATATTACAATAGTCACAAACAGTAATTCTATTGAAAATACGGTTACACTCTTAAAAGAGTTTAATTTTCCTATGGTAGAAAGTCCACGGAAAAAAATAAAAATACAACAAATTAAAAATGAACAAATTAAAAAAGGAGAAGGGGAAAAAAATGGCAAAAACTAGCGCGATACAAAGAAATTTAAAAAGAATTAGAATGACAAAAAAATTTGAAAATAGAAGAAAAAAACTTAAAAAAATAATAAATAACAAAAAACTGCCTTTGAATGAAAGGTTTGCTGCCCAACTAAAACTAACTAAACTTCCAAAAAATTCAGCAAGAACACGAATTAGAAACAGATGCGAAATTTCTGGACGACCTCATGGAGTTTACAGAAAATTAAGAATTTCAAGAATTGCACTAAGACAAATGGCTTCCTCAGGTAAAATACCTGGAATGACGAAGTCTAGCTGGTAAGGAGAATTATGAATTTAGTCGATCCTATTGGAGATATGTTAACAAGAATAAGAAACGGTCAGATGAGATCGTTGAATAAAATTAGTATACCTTTTTCTAATTTTAGGTTGAAAATTTTGGATGTATTAAAAAAAGAAGGATATATAATTGATTTTTATCTGCAAGATACTAAAGAGAAAACAAAATCTATCCTTGTAGTTTTAAAATATTACGAGGGTCAACCAGTAATTAAAGAAATTAAAAGGATTTCAAAACCAGGAAGACGTGTGTACTCAAGAGCAGTTAGTATACCTAAAATCAAAAATGGTTTAGGTGTAGCTATTTTATCTACAAGCAAAGGCGTTATGTCTGACGCCGAGGCTGTAAAAAACAATCTTGGTGGAGAAATAATTTGTAGGGTGTTTTAATGTCAAAATTAGGAAAAAAAATAATTTTATTGCCAAAAGAGTCAAAAATTGACATCCAAGGAAACTCAGTAACGGTTTCTGGACCAAAAGGTTCTGAAAAGATTCTTTTTAATGAAAAAGTTTTTTCACCTAAAATTAATGAAAAAAATGAATTTAAAATAGCCCCAATTAAAAAAGATAAAAATTCTTCAGCTATGTGGGGGACTTATAGAAGCTTAATTAATAATGCCATTTTGGGAGTAACAAAAGGACATGAAAAAAATTTAGAATTAAATGGCGTTGGATTTAAGGTTGCTCAACAAGCAGATCAATTAAAATTAAAACTAGGTTTCAGCCACGAAGCTATTTACAAAGTTCCAAAGGGAATTAATATCAAAATTGAAAAACAAACTAAAATTAGTATCACAGGAACTGATAAAGCCTTAGTATCAAAAGTAGCTTCAGAAATTAAATCCTTAAAACCTGTTGAGCCATACAAAGCAAAAGGTATTAAAGAAAAAGATCAATTTGTAATAAGAAAAGAAGGAAAGAAAAAATAAAAATGAAAATGGATCTAAATAAAAAAAGAACTATAAGAAATAGAAAAAAATTAAAAAGCGTTAGCTACGATAGATATAGAATTACAGTGTCAAAATCATTGAATAATATTTCAGCTCAAATTATCGATGATAATGTAAACAAAACTATTGTATCAGCATCATCAAATGAAAAAGAAATTAGAAGTAATAAAGTTAAAAAAATGGAAATGTCAAAAATTATAGGCGAAACATTAGCAAAAAGGGCAGCAGAAAAAAAAATAACTAAAGTTTATTTTGATAGAGGTGGTTTTAAATATCACGGAAGAATAAAATCTCTTGCTGAAGCGTTAAGAAAAAATGGGTTAAATTTTTAATGAGAGAAAATGGAATTATAGAAAAACTTGTAGCAATAAACAGAATCACAAAAGTAGTTAAAGGTGGTAGAAGATTCGGTTTTGCTGCTCTCGTGGTAGTTGGAGACCAAAAAGGCTCTATAGGTATTGGAAAGGGTAAATCAAAACAAGTTCCAGATGCTATAAAAAAAGCTACCGAGGTGGCTAAAAAAAGTATGATAAAAATTCCACTGAAGGATGGAAGAACCTTACATCATGACATTTATTCTAAAAATGGTTCTGGAAAAATTTTAATGAGATCTGCACCTACTGGTACCGGCATTATAGCAGGAGGATCTGTAAGAGCAGTATGTGAAGTTCTTGGAATTCAAGATGTTGTTGCTAAGTCACTAGGATCACCGAATCCCCATAATGTTTTAAAAGCTCTTATTAGTGGTTTAAAAAATCAAAGCTCACCAAAACATCTCTCTGCTTTAAGAGGTAAAAAAATTTCTGAGATAGTAAAAAAAAGGGAAACTAAATGAAATTAAATAACCTTATAAAAACAAATTTCTCAAAAATTAGAGTTGGTAGAGGAATCGGATCAGGCAAAGGAAAAACATCTGGAAGAGGAGTTAAAGGTCAAAAATCTAGATCAGGAGTTGCTATTAAAAGTTTTGAAGGTGGCCAAATGCCATTGTTTAGAAGATTACCCAAAAGAGGTTTTAAGAGTTTCAACAAAAAACATGTAGCAATTTTAAACTTAGAAGATCTACAAAATTTTATTAAAGATAAAAAAATCAAAATAAATGACGATCTCAATATTAAATTTTTAAAAGAAAAAAAACTTATTAGAAAAGATTTAAATTTACTGAAAATATTAGGAAAAGGTGAAATAAAAGAAAAAATTAAAATTAGTACAAATTTTGTTTCAAAATCTGCAAAATCAAAAATTGAAAAAGCGGGAGGTACAATTAAAATTCTATCAAATAATAAAGAATAATTTCAATTATGGCTACCGAAGATTTTCAACAAAATGTGTCAACTAAGTCAAACGATTTAAGAAATAGAATACTTTTTACAATTTTAATTCTTTGTATATACAGATTGGGCACATTCGTACCAATCGCTGGCATTGATCCTTACGCATTACAAGAAATGATGTCCTCATCTCAAAAAGGTTTGTTGGGCATGTTTAATGTTTTTTCGGGTGGAGCTGTAAGTAGGATGGCAATATTTGCATTAGGGATAATGCCTTATATTTCTTCATCAATTATTGTTCAATTGTTAACCGGTGTTTCAGATTATTTTAAAAATCTCAAAGAACAGGGAGAAATTGGCAGAAAACAGATAACGCAAATAACAAGATACGGAACAGTTTTGATAGCAACATTGCAAGGTTATGGAGTTGCTGTTGGATTGGAAAATGCAGGCAACTTAGTAATATCACCTGGAATTTATTTTAAAATAATGACTACTATCACTTTAGTAGCCGGCACAACTTTTCTAATGTGGTTAGGAGAACAGATTACATCAAGAGGAATAGGAAACGGAATATCATTAATAATATTTTCTGGGATTGTAGCCGAAATTCCTCGTGCATTAGCATCAACCTTTGAATTAGGTAGAACGGGAGCCTTATCTCCAGTCATGATTATAGGAATTTTTATTTTAATAGTAATAACAGTTATATTTATAGTTTTTGTTGAACGAGCAATGAGAAAAATTTTAATTAATTATCCAAAGAGACAGATGGGAAACAAAGTCTATGGCGGACAATCTTCACATTTGCCGCTTAAAATTAATACAGCCGGAGTAATTCCGGCTATTTTTGCATCGGCTTTATTATTGCTTCCCGTAACTTTTTCAAATTTTGGGTTTTCAGAATCTGAATTTTTCTTAAATATTTCGTCTTTATTTTCACAAGGGAAACCTTTGTACATGTTACTTTACGCTTTTGGAATTATATTTTTCTCTTTTTTTTATACTTCTATAGTTTTCAATCCAAAAGAAACTGCGGAAAATTTAAGAAAATATGGCGGTTATGTACCTGGAATTAGGCCGGGTGAAAGAACAGCGGAATTTATAGAAACTATTTTAACAAGATTAACGACTATTGGAGCATGTTATTTAACTTTAGTTTGCTTAATGCCAGAATTTTTAATTGCTAAATATCCTATACCTTTTTATCTTGGAGGGACCTCCGTATTAATTGTTGTTGTTGTTGCAATGGATACAGTTTCCCAAGTTCAAACAAGATTAATGAGTTCACAATACGAATCTTTGATAAAGAAAGCAAAATTTAGTAAATAAAATTTATGAATATAGTTATTTTTGGACCACCAGGTGCAGGCAAAGGCACCCAATCAAAATTTATTGTTGATAAATTTAATTTATATCAATTATCTACAGGCGATCTTCTAAGAAATGAAATTAAAAATAAAACAAAATTAGGATCTGAAATCTCCTCAATCATAAATTCCGGGGAACTAGTTTCAGATAAAATTGTTAGTAATTTGATTGAGAAATTCATTTCTAACGAAGCTTATAAACATAAAATTATATTTGACGGTTATCCGAGAACCTTAGGCCAAGCAAAGAATTTAGATGAATTATTAAAAAAATATAAACAAAAAATAGATATTGTTTTAAAATTATCTGTAAGTTTAGATACGGTAAAAAAAAGAATTATAGAAAGACAAAGTCAGGAAAAAAGAGCCGATGACAATGAAGAAATAGCAATCAAAAGATATAAAACTTATGAAATGTCATCTGAACCAGTGTTAGCTTATTACAAGCAATCTAATTTACTTAAAGTTGTAAATGGTGAGGCAGGAATATCCGAAATTAATAGTGAAATTAGGGGGTTAATTGACACTATCAAGGGTTGACTTTAAGGAATATGAACATATAAATACCTAATTTAAATTATCTTATAATATGGCTCGAATAGCAGGTGTTAATATACCACAAGACAAAGTAGTTCACATTGCACTAACTTACATTCATGGTATTGGCAATTTCAATTCAAAATTAATATGTAACAAACTGAACATTCCTTTAACTAAAAGAGTTAACAGTTTATCAGAGGATGAGGTTCTTAAAATAAGGGAGTATATTGATCAAAATTATAAAGTAGAAGGGGACCTCAGAAGAGAAGTCTCAATGAGTATAAAGAGACTCGTAGATTTGGCGACATACAGAGGTTCAAGACACAAAAAAAAACTTCCTGTAAGAGGACAAAGAACACACTGCAATGCTAGGACAAGAAAAGGTAAAGCAATTGCTATTGCAGGTAAGAAATTAACACCACTTAAAAAGTAATTAAATTTAATGAACAAAAAAATTGAGAAAAAAAAAGAAGACACAAAAGAACAAGAAGATAAGATTGTAAAACAAAAAACTAAGAAAAAAAGTAAAACTAAAAGAAATATTACTTCAGGAATAGCTTTTGTACAATCAACCTTCAATAATACAATTATATCTATAGCAGACGAAAATGGAAATGTTGTTGCCTGGTGTTCTGCTGGATCAAAAGGTTTTAAAGGATCAAGAAAATCAACACCATATGCCGCACAAGTAGCTGCAGATGATGCTGGAGAAAAAGCTTATGAACAAGGACTAAGAACACTAACTGTGCAAGTTAAAGGACCTGGATCTGGTCGCGAGACAGCATTGAGAGCATTACAATCTCGTGGTTTTAAAATTACTTCAATAAAAGATACCACTCCAATGCCTCATAACGGAGCTCGACCACCAAAAAAAAGGAGAGTATAAAATGCAAACCCCAAATATTTTTGATAAAAATTGGAAATCACTTATTAAACCGTCTAAATTACAAATATCTAGCAACGATGATAAATCAGTCGCAAAAGTTATTGCGGAGCCTTTAGAAAAAGGTTTTGCACAAACATTGGGTAACTCACTTAGAAGAATATTACTATCATCAATACAGGGTGCCGCTGTAACAGCAATTCAAATAGATGGAGTTTTACACGAATTCTCATCTATTAAAGGAGTTAGAGAAGATGTTACTGATATAGTGCTTAATGTTAAAAACTTAGCAGTTAAACTTTCATCAGAAGGCCCGAAAAAGGTTATTCTCGATGCCACTGGGCCCAAAGAAGTAAAAGCAAAAGATATAGAATTAATTTCTGATGTTGAAATAATAAATCCTGATCAAACAATATGTAATTTAGATGAAAATACAAAGTTTCATATGGAATTGATAGTGAATACTGGACGCGGATATGTTCTTGCCTCAAAAAATAAATCTGAAGATACACCTTTAGGCATGATTCCGATAGATTCTCTTTTTAGTCCAGTTAAAAGAGTATCTTATAAAATTGACACAACCAGAGAAGGAGCCGCGCTTGATTATGACAAATTAGTTATGGAAGTTGAAACAAACGGGACTGTCCCTGCCGAAGACTCAGTTGCATTTGCAGCACGAATTTTTCAGGATCAGCTTTCAATGTTTGTAAACTTTGAGGATCCAAAAGAAGTTCCAAAACAAAAAGCTCCAGTTGAACCAGAGTTTAATAAAAATCTTCTAAAAAAAGTTGAAGAATTAGAATTGTCAGTCAGATCAATGAATTGTTTGAAAAATGACAACATAATTTATATTGGTGACCTAGTACAAAAAACAGAACCAGAAATGTTAAGAACACCAAATTTTGGAAGAAAGTCGTTAAATGAAATAAAAGAGGTTCTTAGCTCAATGTCGTTATACCTTGGAATGGAGATACCAAATTGGCCACCAGATAATATAGCTGAATTATCTAAAAAATTAGAAGAAAATACATATTAATATGAGACACAAATTTGGTTATAGAAAATTAAATAGGACAGGTGAACACAGAAAAGCTCTATTTCAAAATATGCTTAATTCATTAATAAAATACGAGCAGATAATCACAACTTTGCCAAAAGCAAAAGAATTGAAACCAAAAATTGATAAACTTATTACTTTGGGTAAGAAAGCTAATCTTAAAGAGAAAAAGGATCTATTTTCAAAACTTCAAAACAAAAACTCAGTAAAAAAAATCTACGATATTTTATCTAAAAGATACGCTAATAGAAAAGGCGGTTACTCAAGAGTTTTAAAAGCTGGTTTTAGAACAGGCGACGACTCACCAATGGCTGTAATTGAATTAATAGACAGAGACCCTAATGCAAAAAAAGTAGATAAGCCCAAACAAAAAGACACTCCCAAAAAAGACAAAGAAATACTTCCAAAAACTGCTACCAAATAATATAAGTTACAATTAAATGTTAAAAAAGTTTTTAGTCAACGACGACTACCATAATTCTCGTTTCGACAGATGGTTTAAGCACAATGTATCTAACATTCCTCAATCATTAATAGAAAAACTAATAAGGAAAAAAAAAATAAAAATAAATAAGAAAAAAGCGAAAACTTCGTACAGAGTACAATCAAACGATACAATCGAACTATATGGTTTGGAAGATTTAAAGCCTAGCAATAAATCAAGCAAACAGAAATACAAACCTTCCGAAAAAGAAAAAGGAATTTACAGTAAATTCATTATTGAAAATAATGATAATTTTATAGTTATTAATAAACCAAGCGGAATTCCTGTTCAGTCAGGAACAAAGTCATATAAAAATATAATAGATATATTAAATGAAACAAAATTCTTTGAAAACAGAAAACCTTTTATTGTTCATAGATTAGATAAAGAGACCTCAGGAGTTATGATAGTTGCAAAAAATAGAGAGTATGCTCAATTATTTACTTCGCTTTTCAGAATTAGAAAAATTCACAAAACATATCTCGCAATAGCCCATGGTCGAGTAAAAAAAAATATTAATTTGCTTCAAGATAATCTTGTTACATATGAAAAAAATAAAAAAGTAGTTCAAAAAGCAATTTCACATTTAAAAATACTAAAAAATAATGATGATTATTCTTTTCTTGAACTCAAACCCATTACGGGCAGGAAACATCAATTAAGAAAGCAATTATTTAATATAGGACACCCTATAGTTGGAGATGACAAATATTTTATTACTAGCTTAAAAAGTAAATTTAAAAATAAAAATATTATGTTACATGCATATAAAATTAAGTTTATGATAAACAATATTAAATATAATTTTGAAGCTCAATATAATGAAGAATTTCAGAAATTTATTAAAAAACTTAAACTCTAAATAAAGCCTTCAAAAAAATTTTTTTTAAGTTTTTTGTAACATTAGAAATATCTTTTTTTTCGTTTCTTATAGACGTAACTTTTGTATTATTAAGACCACAAGGACTTATTTTCATATAGTCATTAAGATTATTCTTTATATTAATTGAAAAACCATGATATGCAATCCAGCGAGTAACTCTTATACCAATCGCTGAAATTTTTTTCTTTTTAACCCATATACCTATATTTTTTTTATCTGCATAAGACTCTATATTATAAATATTTAAGAATTTAATAATTGTATTTTCAATTTGTCTTACAAGATTTCTTATATCTTTCTTTCTTCTATTCAAATCAAGAACAAAGTAAACAATTTGTTGACCTGGATTGTGAAGTGTAATTTTTCCACCTCGATTTGTTTTCACCACCTTTATTGATTTATCTAATATCTCATCTTTTTTAGACCTTATCCCAGCCGTGTATGTTAATGGATGTTCTAAAAACCACACTAATTCTGGACCACCTGCTTTTACTTCTTCTACTCTTTTTTCAAGTATCTTTAGGGCTTTTGTATAATTTACTGGTTTTTTAGTAATTTTGAATTCTACGTCCATTTTAAATTGAATTTTATCATTAGATAAACTAAAAGTCTCAAAAATTAAAATAACTTGGTGAATTATGAGTTTAGTTAAATCAATTGGAAAACAAAAAGTAAATGTAGATTTTAATAAAGATTTTATCAATCTTTTTAGTGAGAAGATAAAAGCCAAAGATGTTGCTTTTATCAACCAAACCTTAGAAGACCTGCACGCCGCGGACGTAGCAGACTTGATTGAAAACCTTGATACCGAAACTAGAAATAAGTTAATAGAGATTGAGGCATTTACTATCGAGCCAGAGATTTTTGTAGAGTTGAACGAGTCCTTGCAATCAGAGGTACTTGTTCTTCTTACACCAGAGTCCGTTGCTAAAATCTTGCATAAATTAGAGTCTGATAATGCTCTTCAAATATTAGAAAAAATAGAAGAAGAAAAAAAGAAAAGAGTTTTAGACAAATTATCTCCTCAAGACCGATTCCTTTTAGAAGAAGGGCTTAGTTATCCCGAGGACTCAGCCGCAAGAATAATGCAAAGAGAGTTCACTGCTGTACCAAGTGATTGGACTGTTGGTCAAACAATTGATTATTTAAGAGAAAATAAAGAATTACCAGAAGAATTTTTGGAAATATTTGTTGTAGATAAAAATTTTAAACCTATTGGAACTGTTCCGTCATCAAGAGTTTTAAGAACTCCCAGAGATTCTAAAATGAATTCAATTATGAGAGAAATACCTGTGCTAATTTCAGTAAATATGGACAAAGAAGAAGTAGGTCTTACGTTTGAAAATTATAACCTTGTTTCCGCTGGTGTAGTAAATAAAGACAATAAATTAATAGGCATGATAACAGCAGACGACGTTGTTACAGTAGTTCAAGAAGAGGCCGAAGAAGATATTTTAAGATTAGCAGGGGTAGGAGATGAAGAAATTACGGATGGGGTTTTTAAAAAAACAAAAAGAAGATTCACTTGGCTTTTACTTAATCTTTTTACAGCGGTTATTGCATCAATTGTAATTGGTTTTTTTCAGGAAGATATAGAAAAAGTAGTGGCGCTAGCAGTATTGATGCCAATAGTAGCATCAATGGGAGGAAATGCTGGCATGCAAACACTTGCAGTAACAATAAGAGCAATTGCAAAAAAAGAAATTTACTCTGGAAATTTTTTAAAGATAGTTACAAAAGAATTTATAATTGGAGTTTTGAATGGAGTAATTTTTGCAGTCATAGCCGGGGTAATTGTAAATTTCTGGTTTAAACAAATGGACTTATCAATCCTTATTGCTGTTGCAATGGTATTAAACATGATAGTAGCAGGTTTGTTTGGTATTTTAGTTCCGGTATCTTTAAAAAAATTTAATATAGATCCGGCATTAGCTTCCAGTGTTTTTGTTACAACAATAACAGATGTGATTGGATTCTTATCCTTTCTTGGAATCGGTTCATATTTTTTTCTTAACTAAAAGTTATCAATAAATCTAACCTTACCAATGTAAAAAGCAAAAAATAAATTATATACATTTCTTTTAGGTTTTTTTAAAGTTTTTAAATCAATTAGTTCAATATAATCAACTTTTTTTGCTCCAGCGTAAAGAAGGTCTCTTTTAATTTTATTAAAATTATATCTAGTTTTTTTGCAAATTAAATTATTTTTATAATTTCTGAGAACTTTTATGATTTTAATAAGATTTAGATTTTGATACCTGTTTAATTTTCTCAATCTTGAGGAATAAGCTATAAAATTCTTATCTCTAATGGTCTTACAAGGCACCACCTTAATATTTAATCTATTTTTTTCAATATGCTTTTTAATTAAATAAAGTTGTTGAAAATCTTTTTTTCCGAGCAAAATCTTTTTAGGTTTAATTATTTCTATTAGACGATTCACAACATTTATCACACCTTTAAAATGTCCTTTTCTATGTTGACCACATAATTTTTTTGAAAATTTATCTACAAATATTTTATTTTTGGTTCTGAAATTGTATATATCGGAATAACTTGGTTTATATAAATAGTTAACTTTTAGTTTTTTTAATATTTTAATATCGTTCTTGTAAGTTTTGGGATAACTATTGAAGTCTTTCTTGTTCTCAAATTGTTTAGGATTTACAAAAATGCTAACAATAGTTTTGTTTGATTCCTTAACTGACTTTTTAATAAGACTTTCGTGACCTTTATGCAAAGCACCCATGGTTGGAACAAAACTAATATTATTGATATTTTTAATTTCTTTTTGTAACTTCTTTTTATTCGTAAATAATTTCATTTGTAAAATATTTATTTAACTAGTAAAAGGTTTTAATGGTCAAACAAGCAATCATTCCACTAGCAGGATTAGGTACAAGATTGTTGCCGCTGTCAAGTGTAATTCCTAAAGAATTATTGCCAATAAACGGAAAACCAAATTTAGAATATATAATGGATGAATGTATTCAAGCGGGAATAAAACAATTTATTTTAGTCGTTCCAAAAAATAGACCCAGTATAAAAAAGTATTTTTTTAATGATAATTTTTACAAAAAAATAATTAAAAAGAAAAAAAACGATAAACGTTTAAGAGAAGTTTTCAAAAGAATTAAACGTTATCAAAAAATGATCAAATTTGTTTATCAAAACAAACCTGAAGGAACAGGCCATGCGGTATTGCAGTGCAAAAAATACTTAAAAGGAACACATTTTTTAATGTTATTAGCAGATGATTTAATTGTTAAAAAAAATTGTTCTAAAGAAATGATAGCTTTGCATAAAAGAACAAAAGGATCCGTGATTGCCACAAAAAGAGTAGAAAGAAAAACTGTATCAAGATGGGGTATCTTGGGTTTCAAAAACAAAACAAGAAACTCCTTTTTAATTAATGAGGTAATAGAAAAACCTAAATTAAGTGAAGCACCTTCAAATTATGCCATAATTGGAAGATATATTTTGCCCAAAAAAATATTTTCTGTTTTAAAGAATCAAGGAAGAGGAAAAGGTGGAGAGATTCATATTACAGATGCAATAAAAAGTTTAGTTAAAAGAAATGAAAAATTTTATGGAAATATATTTAAAGGTAAATACATTGATTGCGGAACACTCGAAGGATTTATTAATTCTGGTACCACAATTTCGAAATATTTATAAAAAATCATTATGAAAATATGCATGATAGGTACTGGGTATGTCGGTTTAGTTAGCGGAACTTGTTTTGCAGATTTGGGAAATAAAGTTTACTGCGTAGATAAAGATAAAACGAAAATAAACAAATTAAAAAATGCCATTTCTACAATTTATGAACCTGGGTTAGATGATTTAATAAGAAATAATTTTAGAGCTAAAAGATTAGATTTTACAGATGATTTGAAAAAAGCAATAAAAGAGTCCCAAATAATTTTTATTTGTGTAGGCACTCCAACTAAAAAAGGTTCAAATTTAGTAGATCTTTCCCAGGTGTATAGCGTTGCCAAATCAATATCCAAGTTTATTAAAAGTTATAAAATTATTGTTACTAAATCTACAGTGCCCGTTACAACAGGAGACGAAATAGAAAAAATTATAGGAAAAAAAATTAAAAAAACTTTATTTGATGTTATATCCAATCCCGAATTTCTTAGAGAAGGTGAGGCAATAAGAGATTTTAAATACCCAGATAGAATTATTATTGGATCGAATAATAAAAAAACTTTTAAAAAGATGGAACTTTTATACGAACCTCTTATTAAAAAAGGAGCAAAGTTTTTATGTACTACAAGAAAAGGTGCGGAATTAATTAAGTATGCTTCCAATGCTTTTTTAGCGACAAAGATCACTTTTATTAATGAGCTTGCTAATTTATGTGAAACAGTTGGTATAAATGTTGAGGATATTTCCGTTGGTATGGGTACAGATGCTCGAATAGGAAGTAGATTTTTAAGAGCAGGCCCTGCTTATGGTGGATCATGCTTTCCAAAAGATACAAAGGGTTTAGTTTCAATTGCAGATAAATTTAAATCTAACTTATCAATTGTTAAATCTGTAATAAAGTCTAACCAAAATAGAAAGATTTTATTAACTAAAAGAATAAGCAAAATACTAAACAATAAAATTAAAAATAGAAAAATCACTCTTCTGGGTGTAACATTTAAAGCAAATACTGACGATATGAGAGAATCATCCTCATTGGTTTTGATACCGTATCTATTAAAAAAAGGTGCTATAGTTAAATACCATGATCCATCTGGTCCTAAAAAAGATTTCACAACAAATAAGAACCTAAAATTTGAGAGAACTTTGCCTAAAGCATGTGAAAATGCTGATTTAATTATTATAAATACGGAGTGGGATGAATATAAATCAATCGATTTTAAAAAATTAATAAAAAAAAATAATTTTAAAATTTATGATTTGAGAAATCTTTATAACAACAAAGAAATGGTAAAAAGAAAAATCAAGTACTATTCAATTGGAAGATAATTTATATTTCGAATATTGCATCAATTTCGACCGCAGCTCCTAGAGGCAAGGAATTAACGCTAACAGCAGCTCTTGTATGTTTTCCTTTATTTTCAAAAACTGATGAGATTAAATCTGAGGCTCCGTTTATTACTTGGGGCTGTTGTTTAAAATCCTCTACAGAATTTACGTAACCAGTCAATTTCATGCAGCTTTTCACCTTATCTAGGTTCCCTGAACAAATTTTATTTAGCTGAGATAAAATATTTAGCCCACAAACTCTTGCAGCTTGTTGGGCCTCTTCAAGATTTAAATCTTTTCCTACTTTACCGGTTATTAATTTACCGTTTGGTTGCATAGACACTTGGCCAGATATAAAAATTAAGTTACCAGAAATTTTACTCGCAACATAAGCACCAACCGGATCAGGAGCTTTAGGTAAAGTGATTTTTAAATCCTTTAACTTTTCCTCAATACTCATTGTTTTTCTTTATATTTTTTCCACATTTCAGCGCCTGTTTTAGGAGCATATTTTTTTCTTAAATCTTTATATTTATCATTTATATTTGATAAAGATTTTTCTACTTTATTTTTTTTAATTCCTTTTAAAGCATCCTTGCATTCTTTGTATAATTTATAGTGCGTAATCCTATTATGTTCTGAACATGGTTTTTGCGCAGTTAAAGATATTGATGTACTCATAAGTATTATTAATGTTATTAAAATTATAGTTTTTTTCATTTATTTCTTTCTTTTCTTCTTAGATTTATCATATTCTTTTCTTTTTTCTATAAGAATTAGAGCTTCCTCCATTGTAATTTCTGCAGGATCTTTGTCTTCAGGTATTGTTGCATTAAGCGATTTATACTTAATATAAGGACCATATTGACCTTTCATTATTCTTACAGGTTTTTTATCATCTGGGTGTTCACCAAGATTTTTAATTTCAGATGAAGACATTCTACCTGGTTTAGCCTCTGATATTAAAGTTATTGCCCTGTTAAGACCAATGTTAAATAATTCCTCAATACTTTCAATCCTTGCAGATTTATTTGAACATTTTAAATATGGACCAAACCTTCCTACGTTAATGGTAATATCGTCATTTAAATCAGGATGTTTTCCGATTGTTTTCGGAAGAGAACATAGATACTTAGCCTTCTCCAAATCTACATTTTCAATTGGTAAACCTTTGGGAATAGATACGTTCTTTAAATTTTCGTTATCTTTTTTCTTTTTAGATTTTTTTCCTTTATTCTGATTTAATTCATTAACTTCTATTTCATATTGCAAATATGGGCCAAATCTTCCGTTTTTAAGAAAAATATCTTTACCCACATCATTTTTTCCAATCAACTTAGGTTCTGCCAAATTTATTTGCTGCGATGCCTTTGATTTTGACAGTGGTCTTGTGAATTTACATTCTGGATAGTTGGAACAACCAATAAAGGCCCCACCTCTAAAACTATTTTTAAGACTCAATTGACCAGTCTCACAAAGCTTACATTTTCTGTCGATAACATCGTTATTATCTCGTTCAAACACAAGATCTCCTAAACTTTCATTTAATAGATCCAAAACTTCCCTAGTTCTTTTTTCTTTTACTAGACCAACATTGGAATAAAAGTCTTTCCAAAAACCCTCTAAAACTTTTACCCAGTCAATTTTACCACTGGTAATCTCATCTAACTGGTTTTCCAAATCAGCTGTAAAATTATAATCAACATATTTAGTAAATAATTTTTCAAGAAATGCGGACAATAATTTACCTCTATCTGTAGGGTGGAATCTTTTATTTAACAACTCAACGTAATTTCTCGTTGATAAAACCGATATAATACTTGCATAAGTTGATGGCCTTCCTATTCCCAATTCTTCCATTTTTTTAACAAGACTAGCTTCAGAATATCTTGGGGGCGGATCTGTAAAATGTTGATCATCTATTAATTCTTTTATTGATACTTTATCTCCAATTTTTACCTCAGGTAGAATATTTTTAAGATCCTCGTCTTTTTCTTCAAATTTATATACTTTTAAATATCCCTCAAATTTTACGGTAGATCCATTTGCTTTAAAATTAATTTTTTTATTTTCAGACTGTATGGTTATACTTTTTCTATCAAATTCAGCAGGGTTCATTTGAGAAGACACCGCTCTATTCCAAATTAATTCATAAAGCTTAGATTGATCGGTACTTAAATATTTTTTCATATCAGAGGGTTTTCTAGTCACATCAGTTGGCCTAATAGCTTCGTGAGCCTCTTGAGCATTTTTTGCTTTTTTTCCAGTATAGCTGTTGGGAATCTCGGGCAGATATTCCTTTCCATGTTTTTGTTTTATAAAGTTTCTGAAGTCAGAAATAGCCTCTTTAGAAATTTGAGTACCGTCCGTTCTCATATAAGTAATGAGTCCGACAGTATCACCTTCAAAATCAATACCCTGGTAAAGTCTTTGCGCAATCTGCATTGTTCTAGAAGCTCCAAAACCAAATTTTCCAGATGCCGTTTGTTGCAAAGTTGATGTAGTAAATGGTGCCAGCGGGTTTCTCCTGTAAACTTTAGAGGATACATCTGTTATTTTATAAGATTGTTTTTTAATCTCATTTAATGCTGATTCAGAATTCGTTTTATTTTTAAAAGAAAACTTTTCTACTTTTTCACCAGAAAAAATTGAAAGTTTAGATTTTATAAGTTCATCATCATATTGGAAGTTGCTAGCTATAGTCCAGAATTCCTCTGGTTTAAAAAGTTCAATTTCATGTTCACGTTCTGTAATAAGTCTTAGAGCAACAGATTGTACTCGCCCAGCAGATTTTGATCCAGGAAGCTTTGTCCACAAAATCGGAGATATATTGAAACCAACAAGATAGTCTAAAGCTCTTCGAGCCATGTAAGCGTTAACAAGGTGTGACTCAATTTCTCTAGGATTGTTTATTCCATTTGTAACAGCTTTTTTTGTTATCTCGTTAAACACAACTCTTTCTACTTTTTTTCCCTTTAAAAGTTTTTTACTATCCAGAATTTCTCTTACATGCCAAGCAATTGCTTCACCTTCTCTATCTGGGTCTGTAGCTAATATAATTCTTTCAGAATCAGCAGCGGCATCTGTAATTTCCTTTACATATTTCTTAGAAAAAGAGTCCAATTCCCACTCCATTTTAAAATTATTTTCAGGATCAACAGATCCATTTTTAGAAGGAAGGTCTCTAACATGACCATAACTCGCTAATACTTTGTATTCCTTACCCAAGTATTTATTTATGGTTTTTGCTTTTGCTGGACTTTCTACTATGACAAGATTCATTACTATTAACCTTACTGTCAAAAATAAACCTATTTGTCAAATCAAAGTATAATAAGTGTTGATTTTAAAGTTTAATTTTATCTTCTGTTTTATTTTTTAATCTAACTATATTCTGTTTATGAGTGTATAAAACTATTACAAATGTAATAAATAAAAACGAATTTAATTCGAAATTTTTTTCAAAAAACGAAATTAAAAATATGATAAAAGTAGAAATAATTGAGGATAAAGAAGAGTATTTAGTTATAAAAATTATTAAAACCCAAAACAAACAAAACAATATTCCAAATTTAAAAGACAAAACAAAAACTATTCCCAAGTAAGTTGCCACACCTTTTCCCCCTTTAAACTTTAACCAAACGGGAAATATATGTCCGAGAAAAACCATTAAACCAGATAAATAAATTAAATCTTGAAAAAAATATTTTGTAACAAGAATTGGCACGCAGCCTTTCATTATATCGAGAAGTAAAGTTATAGCCGCAATAAATTTATTTCCAGCACGTAAAACGTTAGTTGCGCCAATATTTTTTGAACCAACTTTCCTTATATCTTTATTTAAAAATATTTTAGTTAAAATTAAACCAAATGGTATTGAGCCTAACAGATATGACAAAAAGAATACTAAAAATATTTCAAAGGTCACTGTAAATTAAAAACACTTTCTCCTTTGAGATAAGTCATAAGAACTTTTCCTTGAAGCTTTCTGTTTTCAATTGCTGCATTTTTTGATTTTGACTTTAGTTTTGAAACATCAACCTTCCATGGTTGATCTAAATCAAAAATACACAAATCAGCATCTTTACCCTTTTTCAAAGTTCCTTTATCTATTTTAAGTATATTTGATGGATTACTGGTAATTGTCTCTATTATTTTTTTCAAAGGTAAAGAGCCATTGTGATAGAGCTCAAGTGAAAGAGATAGCAATGTTTCTATTCCAATCGAACCTTCCGCAGCTTGCGCAAAAGGAAGTCTCTTACTTTCCTCATCCTCAGGTTTGTGGTCAGACACAATAACATCTATCAAACCATCTTTAATTCCTTCAATTAATGCTTTTCTATCTTCTTCTTTTCTTAAAGGCGGAGAAATCTTCATAAACGTTTTAAAATCACCTATATCATTTTCATTTAATGATAGATTGTTAATAGAAACACCTGAAGAAAATTTTAAACCAATTTTTTTATATTTTTTTATTACATCAACTGATTTTGCCGAAGATAATTGAGAAATATGATATCTACATGGGTATTCCTCTAAAAGAGATAGATCTCTCTCAATAATAATTTTTTCGGCAATATGAGGTATACCTTGCAAACCAAGTCTTGTGGATACTTCACCTTCGCTGATACATCTTCCTTTTGAAAGTTCTTGATCTTCAGGGTGTTGCATAACAAGTACATCTAGGTCAGATGCATAATTCATTATTCTCGACATTATTTCAGGATTTTGAACCGTCCTGGTTGCGTCTGTAAATCCAACAATTCCTTTTTTTGATAATAAACCAAATTCTGTCATTAATTTTCCATCCATATTTCTTGTCAAAGTTGCTGATGGAAAAATATTTATACCAGCTTTATCTCTTCCTCTTCTTAAAATGAAATCAACCATAGAAACGTTGTCAATAACAGGACTAGTATTAGGCATAGAAACCACAGAGGTAACACCACCAGATAAAGCCGCATTACTTAAGCTTCTAAAATTTTCTTTATATTCAAAACCAGGTTCACCAATGAACACTTTCATGTCTACAATTCCAGGTATTAAAACTTTTCCTTTTAAATCTATTTTTTCTGATTTTGCTGGAATATTTCCTTTTTTAACATTTTTACCTATAGCTTTAATTTTACCATTTGTATCAACTATCAAGCCTCCTACCTCATCAAGATTTTGAGAAGGATCTATAACTCTTGCATTGATAAAAAATTTTTCTTTCATTACTTGCAAT